>CAJCBL010000063.1 GCA_903960515.1 uncultured Verrucomicrobiota bacterium | reverse complement strand
TTGAGGATGTCGAGTTCGTTGCGGATCGAGCGCAACTGCCGCGACGAGAGCAGCGTGCGGGCATTTTCCTGCTGCTTGGTGGCCACGTATTCGGCAATCGCGTCGGCGAGTGCTTTGCGTGGCGCCGCTTCGCGGTAGTTGGCCAAGGCATATTCGAGATAGACCAGCAACGACTGAGGCCGTCCGGCCAGTCGTTGGAATGCGGCCTCGGCTTGGCGCAACTGGCCATCGGCCAAGAACGTCGAGGCCGCGCGCAGCCCCCCGGTTGTCTGAAGTGCTCGAAGTTCGAGCACCGCCTTCTCGGCCGCGGCTTCTTCGCGGGTTTTGAAGTTCTTGCGAATGCGAACGCCGGCCAACCAGCCGGCGAGGCGCCAGGAGACGGAGCCGTTGCGATTGATGAAGCGGCGGACTTTGAATAGCGGAAAGCTCATGCTCAGGTTGCCACGTAAACTGGCAACCTAGCTTCAGGATTTTCCTCCTCAGAGGAGGAAATCGACTGACTGAGCCGGTCTCAGACCGGCCCTTTTCGTACCACTAACGCCATGAGCAAGACTCCCACTCGCGACCTTTCGAACATCACCCCGGGCGAAATCCTCTTGGAGGATTGGATGAAGCCCAACGGACTTTCCGGCTACGAACTCAGCCGCCGTACCGAGATTCCGGCGTCGCACCTCACGGAGATCATCAAAGGCCGCCGCTCCATCACCGCCGACACCGCCCTGCGCCTCGGCCGCTTCTTCTCCACCGGTGAGCGTTTCTGGCTCAACCTCCAACAGGCCCGCGACATCGAACTGGCCCGCGCCGCCCTCGGCCCCGTCCTCGAACCCGCCGTCGAGCCCCTGGTGGCGTGATCCGCGGGGAGCCACAGTGGCATTCTGGCGGCAGCCATCGGAAACCGTTATCCAGCCCAGATCGCGGATACGGAACTTGCCCGCGTTCAAGCGGCGGCCAAGCGGCTGAAGGAAGAGCTGCCGGCCTAGCTGTACCGCGCGGTGCGCCTTGCGGTAGCGCTCACTCCACCATCTGGAAGTTCATCTCCTGCACGCTGTTTTGCCCGCCCGGCACCGAGCCGATGCAGCGCACTTTCGCAAAGGCGGCGAGCACGGAGCGGTCGTAGTCGGCATTGCCGGACGGGTTCACCACCCGCACGGCGGAAAGTGTACCATCGGCGGCCAGAAAGAAGGAGATGCGCGCGATGTAGAGCGTATCCACCCCATCCGGCATCTCGTGGGCGGCCCGCAGCGCGGCCATCAACCGCTCGAAGTAGCCACCGAGCTCGACACTGCCCGCGCCCGGGGTCCCACAGACAGGCGATCCAGGGCCTCCATGCTTTGGCGACACATTGCCCTTCGCCACCAGTTCAGCCGCCAGCCTATCCCCGTCGATCTGCGGAATCGCCGGCGAGCCTGCAGGGCCGGACGGCTGGGCGATGGCTGTAGGCCGCGAGGGCCGCGGCGGTTGCGAAGAAGGCGTCGGTTTGATAGCCGCCCGAACCGGCGTCGTGGGTTTTCCGATCTTCGGTGCAGATACTGGTTTCACCACCGCCGGGGCAGCTTCTTCCGGCAAGGGAAACGTTGGCCGCGGCACCGCGGAAGGGGTGAACCCCACCGGCTTGGTCGCCGGGCCGGCATTTTGGGACGCCTCGCCCCGCCCGGGAAAATTGAGATCCTCCTTCGGTACGAACACGAACTCATCGCTGCGCGGCGTGGTGTCGCTCCCCTGCGCCGCCCACAGAGCGAATGTCGCCGCCGCGGCCACCACAGCCGCATGCAACGTGGCCGAAAGCATCACCGCACCAGGGGAATTTGCCCGCATCATGATCAGCCACGATTAGGGGTCCCCTCGCGAAACCGCGAGCGATATTCGAAAATTCACGCCTGACAGGCCCGGCATGGGGCTCCGGCCGGCAGGCGCTTCACCCTTTTCAACATGCACTTGGTCGCCGCCGGCCCGGAACCCCACTCCTCGCCGCATGTTCACGAATTGGGCTGATGCCGTGAGCATTCACCTTATCTCGATGGCAACGGCCAGTTCTTGCCCAAACCTTGTGCCGCGCGCATCAGCTCCGGGTTGCTTGCCATCAAGCGTCCGGTCCCCCATCCACGAATGAACGCCGCCATCGCCCAACTCGCACTCCGAATTCCGCCTTCCGCAATCCGCATTTCATGAAGTTACTGTTCGCTCTGTATATAGCAGTGGCCACGTGGGCGACCGCCGCCGCCCTGCCGTTTGTTCATCCCGGGGCGCTCAACTCCAAGGAAGAACTCGACTATGTAAAGGCCAAGATCCAGACCGGCGCGCAGCCGTGGAAAGCCGCGTTCGAATTGCTCAAGAGTTCAAATATTTCCGCCCGTGCCCATCATGGGCAGGCCCATATAGATTCAACCAACCACGAAGCAAAGCTCTCCGAAGATGACGCCAACGCGGCCTACGGCCAAGCCCTCCTGTGGTATTTCACCGGTGAAGAGGCGTATGCCCAACGATCCATCGCCATTCTCAACGCGTGGGCAGGACTCGAAAACTTCACCGGCGGTTCCGAGCAAGACCGCCTGCAGGCCGGCTGGCTAGGCGCAGCCTTCGCATCTGCCGCTGAAATCATGCGCCTTTATCCCGGATGGAGCCCTAATGAAATCCGCAAGTTCCAAGAGATGTTCAAGAAGGCATTCTATCCTCAGTTGAACACAGCGAGTATATGGAACGGGAATGTGGATCTGGCCCAGATCGACGCCATGATGGCGATTGCGGTCTTCAACGAAGACGAGGCGGAGGTCAGTCTGGGCCTTGCGCGTTTAAAGAGCCGCAACCTCGCCTATTTCTATCTCACATCCGATGGCCCCCGCCCCGCTCACATCGCCGGCGACGGTGGTGACCTCAACAAGTTCTGGCACAGGCCCAGCAAGTGGATCAACGGCCTCACCCAGGAAACCTGTCGCGACAACGGCCACCATACCCAGCAGGCGCTGGGCTACGCCATACATGCAGCGGAGGTCGCCTGGCATCAGGGAGTGGACGTCTATTCGGAGAACCAGGAACGATACACAGCGGCGATGGAGCTTCTCGCCGACCAGATTTATAGCAGCTCGATGCACGGATTGTCGGCCAATAATGCCCCAACAGCCAAGGTGCTCAGCACCTGGGAAGTGGCCTATAACCACTATCACAACCGGGCCGGGGTAGCCTTGCCAGCCACCGAAAAGCTCATCGTGGAACGGCTCCGTCCAAGTGTTCACATGAATGACTGGAACCCGAGTTTCGAGACGCTCACCCATGCCGAGTTGCCCAGCGCCACCTCGCCGTGTGGCGGTGCCAAAGTCTTAGCGCCACCAACCCGATTGCCCCAATAAATGGCGGTGCTCATCGCATCGGAATGTGTGGCCGCATTCGATCGAATTTCCGGCCTTAGCCGTAGCAGTTTAGTCGTAGGGGCGTGCTTGCACGCGATCTGCGCTCCCAATCGCGTGCAAGCACGCTCCTACGCATGAATGGTTACGGCTGAGCGGCAACATTGCCGCCCGGCCAACCGGTCCCCACGCTCCGCCCCACGCATGTCAGCCATCGACGAGGATCTTGTCAGGGAATACTTCGAACAGAACGGATTCTTTGTCCGCCAAGTGCGCAAGTACCAGGTGACTGCGCGCAAGAAGAACGACAACGAGGAGATCGACCTGCTCATCTTCAACCCAGGCTGGAAGAAGGGGCTGGGGGCCCCGGATTTCTTCCTCTTTGGCACCGAGCTGCCCAAGGTCCACCGCGCGGTGGTGTCGGTGCGGGCCTGGCACACCGAGCGCTTCACGCCCAACACGCTCAAAAGCAACCCCGAGATCTTCCGCTTCGTGCAGGAGGAGGTAATCAAAGAGGTAGAACGCTATTTTCCGGTGGGCTCCGAGACGGGCTCGGCGAAGGACCTGCTCAAGATTTTGGTGCTGCCCGGGCTGCCCACGGCCGATCCGTTCAAGAGCGAGAGCGTGCGGCTGCTCCAGGAGAAGGGGGTGGATGCGATCCTGTCGTTTCGCACCCTGCTGAGCGACCTGATCGGAAAGGTGGAGATCAACAAGAGCTACCGGAAATCCGATACCCTGCAGGTCCTGCGCATCCTCAAGAACTACGATCTGCTGAAGGATCCCCAGCTCGACCTGTTCAGGCGCTGAGCGTCGCAGCCGCAACCGAATTTCACCTACCTGAATCCCCCACGACCATGAGCCAGATACACCCCACAGCGATTATCGAAGAAGGCGTCGAGCTGGGCGCCGACTGCACGATCCACGCCCATGTGATCCTGCGCCGCGGCACCGTGCTGGGCGAGCGGGTGACCGTGCACCCTTTTGCCGTGGTCGGAGGCGACCCGCAGGACCTGCGGTTCGAGCCGGCTACGCTCTCGGGCGTGCGCATCGGGGCGGGCACGACGCTGCGCGAGCATGTGACCGTGAGCCGCTCGACCGGGGCCGGAGGGGCCACCGTGGTGGGCGACACTTGCTACCTGATGGCCGCTTGCCACGTGGCTCACGACTGCGTGGTGGGTAATCAGGTTGTGGTTGCCAACGCCGTGCTGCTAGCCGGCCATGTGCACATCGGCGACCACTGTTTCCTGGGTGGGGCGGCGTTGTTCCACCAGTTTGTGCGCGTGGGCGAGGGGGCGATGATCAGCGGCGCCTCTCGGGTGGCGCAGGATGTGCCGCCGTATGCGATGGCGGCCGAGCGCAACGAGGTGATTGGGCTCAATCTGGTAGGGTTGAAGCGGCGGGGGGTGGCGCGCGAGTCGATCCGGGAGGTGAAGGAGGCTTTTCGTATCGTCTATTTCACGGTGGGGAACATTCGCGAGGTGGCCGCGCAGGCGCTGGCCGGTGGCGGTTTTCGCACGGCTGAGGCGCGGCGCTTCCTAGAGTTTTTCCTCAGCGGGAAACGCGGGTTTGCCCGCGCACGTCGCCAGGGGCCTGGCGACGAGTCAGCCGTGGAAGCCTGAGCGGCCCCGGCGCCGCGAAAGCGGTCACTTCCATCTGCGTCGGTTGCCACTACGGTATTCCGATTCATTTGACGGAATCGCTCACCTTGCAGGCTTCGCAGCGAGGCCTGCTGTGATGCTGGGCGAAGATGCTCCGGCTGTTTGGTTGCCGGTATCCGGGGGGCTCATCCGAGTGTCGCAATTGACCTGTCGCTAAAGCGTCAGAGGAAGGCGCGGCGCGCCGTTTCTGGCCCTCCACTACGCGTCAGAATTGACCTGTCCCTATCAAGGAGGGGCGGACACATCTATGCGTGGGAACTGACCTGTCCCTATTACGGGGCCTGCGTTCTTTGCGGTAAATTGTCGGATGATCCAGTCGAAGACTGGACCTACCTCTGTGCGGAAGTAGCGAG
>CAJCBL010000062.1 GCA_903960515.1 uncultured Verrucomicrobiota bacterium | reverse complement strand
GGCAACGCTACGCAATGTTCGCTTCCGAGCGGCTGCCAGCCTTTCTCGGGTGGGCGTGGTTACCCACTGGGTATCGTCAACATGTTTCATTTTGTCTATTTGATCATTAATTCCTCATGTTTTGGTAGCTGGCGCGATGCGCTCCGTCAGAGTCCGCTGTCCTACTGCTAGACGACCCGGCAATGGCGGAGGGTTGAGGTACTGCCCCCCAATCCCGCAGGTGCGGGATCGCACGCGTTAGCACCGCGGCTTCCGTCTCACGGAATGAACCCTCCAATTGAAAGTGGCGGAGGGTTGAGGTCACGCTCCCCAGTCCCGAAGGACCGATCTGCTTTGCCTCGCTTCGCTCGCCCTGCGGGTCGCTCTTCGGTCGAGCCTTCTCCGCTACGCTCCATCGAAACAGTCCCCGCCCTCGGCGGGTTACCCCTCCAAAATGGCGGAAGACAGTGGGCATGCTCCACAATCCCATGATGGGATCCGGCCCGTTTCCAACGGGCGACCGCCCTTGGCGGTTTTGCCTTCCAGAAAGTGGCGGAGGCGCGAGGTCACGCTCCCCATCCCGCACGAGGCGGAACGATCCGGGTTCAAGCCGGCCCCGATCCTCGATCGGTTGCGCCTCCTTGGTCCCCGCGACAGGCGCAGCATGCAACGCATGCTGAGCGGCGCACCGAAGGTGCTGGACGAAGTCCCGAGTTTCGCTTGGCGAAACGAGTCAATTGCACCTGCGTCGGTCCGTTTAGAAGGCGGATGCCTGATCTGCTGTTCGCCGCGCAGTCCTGTTGGGCACCTGCACGGTTCACCCCTCGCCCGCTTCGCGGGTTCGGGACTGCGCCCGTTTCGCGCTGCAGCGCTCCGTCGGCCACGCGGAGAAATTGGACCACGTGGCGGGATTCTCACCCGCAGCACCGCGTTCGAAGCGCGGAATGATATATGTATAAATACACAAGAATCTGGAAGCCGGCTGGTGCCGGTCACCAAAATTATAGGGCCCGCTGATGCCCCACGGCAGACGGCGATATTCAGCTCAGGGGCGCAGCAAACCAACCGAGCGTCGCCACTACTTGGCGGCAACGATTTTCCGAGCGTCTTTCAGCAATAGAACCAGATGCATCGGACAACCAGGCATTGGGGCAAAATCGTACCGCATGTAAAAGTGCTTCGCCGACTCATCCTTTGCATGGACCAACACGGCACGAATACCGATGCCCTCAGATGCACTGAGCACTCGTAGAAGCGCGTCCTTAAGCAAGGCCGAGCCGAGCCCTTTTCCCTTCCACGAATGATCCACCGCCAAGCGCGCCAGCAACACCACCGGGATCGGATGCCTCGCAACGCCCTTCTGTATCCGGGGAGGTGCATCGGCATACAAGACCTGCGCTGCGGCCAAGCTGTAGTATCCAACCGCAACCTTCGAACCAGTCGTCGCCACAAATGTCTTGGCGGCTCCAGATTGGTGGTTCGAGAGAGCATGCCGTTTCAAATACTCGTCGAGCGCGCCCACCCCACATGCGAAATCCGCCAGTTCATGGGATGGCGTGATTGGCTCCGGCCTACGAAGTATGCCGGTCGAAGACATCTTCTTCGGTCAACAGTTTGCGCAGCTTCACCAAATCCCTCGCCGGTGCATCGATCCGCTTTGAGAACTCACTCCAGTGTTTACTGCCGAGAGCAAAGGTCTGCTGACTGCTCAAGTCGGACCGTGCGCGATCCACCGCAGCGCGCAGGATGTAGTCGGTAAGATTCGCCGCTCCAGAAAGCTCAGCTGCCATCGCGAGCAGAACCTTGGTCTTGGGCGGCGTGCGAAGATGAATCTGGGCGGTAGCGGTAGCCATGTGGAGCCTTCTATTTGTCAACACATCAGGTACACACGGCGCGGCGTGTCAAGTTGCCGACGCCGTCCGTTGCCGGGGCTCCACATCGTTGAGATTGTCCGCCCCCTGCCCGGTGGAGCGCAGCGGCACCGCACGATGCGTGACCGACCGATAGATACATGCGTGGCGGTCGAGCCGCTCGCACCACAGGGAGAATACCGGAGCCGGCATCGGCCGGCCCCGCGGGTTGACGATTGTCAGTTTGCCGTCTGGTCGAGAGCGATGGCCTCGACTTCGCGCACCAGCGCCTCCGGATCGCGGTCGAGCTTCTGCATGATCTCGAGCACACGATCGCTCCAACCGGCCATGCAGTAGACGCGTTCCTGCGGGAACTGGAGCGTGCCCAGGCCCTTCAGGTCGAAGCTGTAGACGCGCGGACGCACGCTGTAGCGGCGCTGGTAGTCCCCGAACGGAGCCACCGGAGCGCCACCACCGATCCAGCCCTGCATGTCGGACAGGATCACGATGCGGTCGTACGCCTTGTTCGCGCGCTGGAAGATGGCGTTGAAGTTCGTGCCACCCGATGCGAAGCCGATGCGGCGAGCCGAAGTCAGCGTCGTATCCCGACGGTTGAACGTCAGGTAGCGCGCATCATCGCTGAAGACCATTAGGTCCGCTCCGACCGCCTTCACAAAGACGGCGGCGAAGAGCGAACCGATCGTCTGCGGACGACCAGCCATCGAACCAGAGCAGTCGAGCGCGACCAGCGTCGAGCCCGCGAACATCGGTACATTGGCCAGCGAAAGATCGATGGCGGCGTTGAGCGCCTCCATGACCTTGTCCGTGCCGGGAAGATTGCCCTTCTCGAGGGCCTCTACGGCGGAGAGGAACTGGAACGGGAACACCAGCGAGCGGCGGATGGCCTGCTCGTTGGTGAGCTGTGCGCACAGTTCGTCGACCGTATCCGGAGCGTGGGCGAGCACGTTGCGGACATTGCGCAGTAGCGCGAGGTAACCGAGCTTGCGCTCGCGCACGAGCTGGGCCCACGCCTGCGACTTCGCCTCGGCGGTGTTGTCGGCCGTGCCGGCCTGGGTGAGTTGAGTCTCCCAGGTCTGCGCCGGAGCGAGTTCACCGCGTACCAGCTTCGTCAGTGCCGGCGTGGCCGGCGGGCGGACGAGGTTGACGGCGTCGACCAGCTTGAAG
This sequence comes from uncultured Verrucomicrobiota bacterium, assembly GCA_903960515.1. Taxonomy (GTDB): domain Bacteria; phylum Verrucomicrobiota; class Verrucomicrobiia; order Opitutales; family Opitutaceae; genus CAJCBL01. The sequence goes on along the minus strand of CAJCBL010000062.1, from coordinate 3,596 downwards.
GTCCCGTGATCGCGGCGGTACTTCGCGAGCTGGTGCTCATCGAAACGAGCGAGCGCCGCACCCAGTCCCTTCTTGAGGGAGTTAGGGAGCGGACGGCCGTAGACCGCCAGATAATAGCCGAGGATCTCGAGCGCATCGTCCGGACGGCGAACCACACGTTCGAAGAAGCTCTTCGTCCACGTGCGGGCCTTCACGCCCTTGGCGATTTCGCCGGCGACGAGGTGCTGACCGAACGCATACCGTGCTCGTTGCGAGCATAGAGCGCGGCCTTGGCGGAGAACTCCGGCTCGACCTTGCCCATCAGCTCGCGGATACGAGCTGTGGTCTGCTTCTCGGTACGGTAGAACTCATCGCCGAGGAAAGTCGTGATGAGGATCGAAACGAGTTCGAGCTTGGCTGTCTGGGAAAAGGCGCGGCCGCCTTCAAAGTTAACGGTGTTCGGCTGGCCTGCCTTACGCGACATCGCCGAAAGGATACTGAACTTGGCCATCGTGGCCTCCTTTGCATTTGGGGTCGCATCCGGAAATACCGGAGCGACGGGGTTGTACCCGAAGCGTCGGGCGGCGGTGGTTACGGGAACTGCGGGAGAACAAGCCTCACGGGAACCGCCTTGCGGCGTCTGGTGCTCTAACCACTGAGCTATCCCGCACGAGGCGGGAGGCGGATTTGAACCGCCGACCATCAGTTCCGAAGTAACCGCGAGATCACTGCCCGCAAAAGTCGATCGAGGGAGACGGAGCGCAGCGGAGATGGGGCCGCCGGAGGCGGAGTCCTCAGGACCGCGCGTAGCGCGCCAACACGAACGCAGGTTTCTGGGTTTGAACCAGGGCACGGTTGAGGTGCTTATCCGAAGTAACTGCGTTCTCACTACCCTCGAAGAGGAGATCGGAGGAGATTGCTCGGCCCGGTTTGATATTTTCGCCATCGGGCCCGGAGGCCCGAGTGGGATTCGAACCCACAAGCTCTTACGAGCGATCGCTTGTCGCGTTGCGTTTGCCGAAGTAACCACGCCATCATTGCCTCCGAAATGGAGTCGGAGGAGACGGAGCCCGCGGGGCGGGCGGAGATGGGGCCGCCGAAGGCGGAGTCCGCAGGACCGCGCGCCAGCGCGCCAAAGTCGCGGGCGGGTTTGATGACTGAGCTATCCTGCTCGCGCAGGGGTCGGATTTGAACCGACGACCGACGGCTTTCGCCGCTGCTCTACCGAAGTAACCGCACGCTCACTGCCTCCGAGAAAGAATCCGGGAGAAACCAGGCGAAGTCCCCCTGGGCCCTTCCTGCTGCTCACTTGCGTGAGACGCAGGCGCTCGTTTTCGCAGCCTTGGCTCGCACCAAGGCACGGGGATTTGTCGTTTGGAGCGAAGTAACTTCACCTTCACTACCCGGAAAGGCTCTCCCAAGAGACGGAGCCCGCGAAGCGGGCGGAGGTGGGGCCGCCGCAGGCGGAGTCCGAAGGACCGCGCGCCAGCGCGCCAAAACCGAACAGGGATGAACGTGCTCTACCACTGAGCTACCTCCCGGTAATTGGTCGGGAGGGCCGGACTCGAACCGGCGACCGCGCGCTTATGAGGCGAAGTAACCCTGATCTAACTGTTTGGGAAAATGGAGCCCGCGGCGGGGATAGGAGCCAGCACGGGGACATGCACCCCGCTATCGATCTTACCAAGATCGCACATCGCCTTCTATGATTTGCCGGCTTGGTCCAGGCGGAAGGACTTGCACCTCCGTAGCCCCCACGGGCTGCGCGTTTACAGAGCGCCGCAATTTCTGTTGTTCGCTGCGCCGCCGCTCCGCTCACCCCTCGCGCTGCTCGGGGCTACGCCATCTCCGCGCCGGTGCGCTCGGTATGCCACACCTGGAAAAATACTGGGCGCTCGGGCGGGACTCGCACCCGCGACCTTCTCCTTATGAGGGAGCTGCGCTTCCTGCTGCGCCACCGAGCGAAATCTTGAACCGGGCACGGCGGCGGGTGTAACTGGAAGTGAAGCTTAGTGTTTCTGGCAGTAGTGGTCCCAGTTGTTGTTCGAGCGCACGGTGCGCAGTTGGCAGAAGGCGTGGAGGTTGTCGGCGGGCGAACGCTTCCTCAATGCGCTGGGTTGAGCTCGCCCCTTCTGCTCGCGCTGCACCAGCAAAGACGCAAATCCATGTCGCGATCGCGACAGCGTTTTGCGTTCTCCAGAATCGGACTTTTGAGTTTCGCCCTCGTGGCCGAGGGAGTTCTCGGTCTGTTTCAAAGACGCAAATCCATGTCGCGATCGCGACACGGATTTGCGTCTTTGGGTTTGCGACCCCCTTGGGGTGCGGGCCGTTTTGGCGCGGCGCGTTTCTCAGGCCTCGGCTGCGGTGCTTTGCCGGAAGGCACCAAGAAACAGCCCGCCGATAGTCGCCGACAATGCGCCGAGCCAGCGCGTATGCGCAAAGCCGGTGTACTCGCAACACCAATGCCGGCGTGGCTGGAAGTGTAGTCCCCCTCGGGAAATCCCTGCACCAGCCGCTCCCGACATCGCTCCAACTTGCGGTGGTATCTCAATTGTCGCAGAGACCTCACATCACTTCCAGTTGCACCCCACGGCGGCGCGCGACGCGACCATCTCTCGCCACTTCCCACGAAGTCGTTGGCGGGGAGGGCCGCGTTCACATCGCCGGCCGCCGCGGAAATGGTGGAGGCGCTGGGACTTGCACCCATAGCTTGCCGGTTAAGAGCCGGCTGCTCTGCTATTGAGCTACGCCTCCATGGCTGCCCGAAAGTGGTCCCTCCACCAAGATTGACTCGTGCTTCGCACTCGGGCCTCCGGCCCACGCCTACGGCGTGTCGCTCCGCTTCGCTTTGCGCACCTGGATTTCAGGCATCGCGGGCCCGTGTCCTGTCTCTTGGACGATGGAGGGATAAAATGGCGCGACCGGCGGGTGCTGCCCCCGCTATCTCCTGCTCGACAGGCAGGCGACTCTGCTGGTTTGTCCTCGGTCGCATTGGTTGGGTCGGAATTGCACCGACTTCCCCGGCTTCACGGGCCGGTGCCCCGCTAACTGGGCCACGCACCTGATAGAAATGGTCGGCGCGGCGTGATTGACTCGCGAGGACTCGCTCGGGCCTCCGGCCCGCGCCTCGTGTCGGTCCGCTTCGCTTCCCGCACACGCGTGATCTCGGTCCCAAGCCGAGTGCCTGACTTCTAGGCTACGCTCCGTTGAAAATGGTGGAGGCTCCCGGCGAAGCGCGCTGCGCGCGGAGCGGCGTACCGCAGGCACGGGGCGAAGCCCCGAGTTTCGCTCGCGAAACGAGTCAATTGCACCGGACTCTCGTGGTCTTCAGCCACGCGCCATCACTCGATCGGCCTAACCGCCACAAATGTCCTCCCACACGGTAGCGCGCCGTGGTCTGTCGATTATCGGTCGACTGCTCTGCTATTGAGCTATGCGAGGTCTCCGAAGGAGACGGAGCCCGGAACGGGCGGAGATGGGGCCGCCGAAGGCGGAGATGGGGCCGCCGAAGGCGGAGTCCAAAGGACCGCGCATTTGCGCGCCAAAACCGGACACAGGATTTTCGGGTAAGAAGTAACTGCGTCCTCACTGCCCTCGAAAATGGCTCGGCGCCAGGG
>CAJCBL010000061.1 GCA_903960515.1 uncultured Verrucomicrobiota bacterium | reverse complement strand
TTGCCGGAGGGTTGCCAAAAGGGGGTATTTGGCTTCATAATGCTGCACTTCCCTGCATCTATTGGCACTCCCTAAGACATTAACCATCAACTAAGTCCGCGTTTACGACCGTCTTACCTTCTCCTCCCCGCGCCGGTTGATAACCGGTGCCCCCGGCCTGAGCGCTTCAGCGCCGCCGGCCTGGCCGGCGGCAGGTCCGCCCCGACTGCGCCGAGCGCGTCGAAACCAATGCCGTACCAGTTAACCCCTTCGGTAGCCCGCCCTGCCTCCCGCGCCTTTTCCCTTTTGCAAGCCCCAGTTCTTCACAGGAAATTGGGAGCAACTTGGGGTTCCGTGTGAATAAGTTTTCGGACTTCCCCATTGCGGGAGCAGGGGGGCAACCTTGAATCGGTCCCCACGTTTCCCTCATGTATCTCAAAGCCCTCAAGCTGCACGGTTTTAAGAGCTTCGCCGACCCGACCGAACTCCGGTTCGAGCAGGGCGTGACCGTCATCGTGGGGCCCAACGGCTGCGGCAAGAGCAACATCGCCGACTCCATCCGCTGGGTACTGGGCGAGCAGAGCGCCAAGGCCCTGCGCGGCGGCAAGATGCACGACGTAATCTTCGAGGGCACCGACACGCGCAAGGCCCACTCGATGTGCGAGGTGTCGCTGCTGCTCACCGACTGCGAGCAGGCCCTGGGCATGGACTTCCACGAGGTGGAGATCACCCGCCGGGTGTCGCGCGACGGCTCCAGCGAATACCACCTCAACGGCCAGCCCTGCCGGCTCAAGGACATCCAGAAGCTCTTCATGGATACCGGCATCGGCCGGACCTCCTACTCGATCATGGCCCAGGGCCAGATCGACCAGATCCTCTCCTCCAAGCCCGACGAGCGGCGCGCCGTATTCGAGGAGGCCGCCGGCATCACCCGCTACAAGGCGCAGCGGCGCGAGGCGCTGGGCAAGCTCGCCCTCACCGAGCAGAACCTGGCGCGCGTGGCCGATGTTGTCACTGAGGTGGGCCGACAGATCGGCACCTTGCGCCGGCAGGCCTCGAAGGCCCTGCGCTTCCGCCGGCTCAACCACCGCATGCGCCACCTCGCCCTCGCGCACGACGGCTTCCAACACCAGCAACTGCGTACGGTGCTCGACGAGCTTTCCGCCCGCCTCACGGTGTTGCGCGGCGAGGCCGATACGCGCCGCTCGCGCCTCAACGAGCACCAGTCCTCGCTCGAAACCCAGAAGGCCCGCCGCAGCCAGCTCAACCAGCGCGTGCAGGAGGCCCAGCAGGCGGTGTTCGACCTGCGCTCCGAGCGCGAGCAGGCGTCCAATCAAATCCATCTCGCCCAGGTGAAACGTCAGGGGCTCAACGATCGCCTCGCCAGCGCCAAGGTAGACCTGGGCGAACTGGAGATGCAGCTCAAGGAGGTGTCCGACCAGGCCAGCAGCGGCCAGCAGGACCGCCAGATGCAGCTCAACTTGCTGGGCGAATCCGATTCCTCATTCCAGTCCAAGAACCGCGATCTCGCGCTGGCAGAGGGCGAGCTCAACCGGCTCGAGCAACTGGTGCAGCGGGAAAAGTTTCAGCTCCTCGAGCTGGAGAGCCGGGTTACTCGGTTGCGCACCGACTGCTCCGGCCTGGAGGTAGACCAGAAGACCGCCGTGGCCCGCCACGAGCAGTTGCAGGGCGACATGGCCGGAGCGATGGCCCAGCGCGAGGAGGCCACGGCCGGCCTCGAGCAGCTCCGTGTAGCCGCCGCCACCGCACGCTCGGCGTTGCAGACGGTGCAACAGGAAGTGGGCGACGCCCAGCGCGGCGTGAGCGAGACCACGGTGCAGTTCCGCGAGGGGCAGCGCCGCCTCCAGGAGATCGACCGCGGGCTCGCCCAGAAGTCCGCCCGGCTCAAGCTGCTCCAGCAGTTGCAGGAGAAGTGGGAAGGGTTTGGCGACGGCGCGAAGGCGCTGCTCCAGGGCCGGCTCACCGATCTGGCCGGCGGCAATACGTTTTCCTCGCTCACCCACGGGGTGGATTTTCGCCCGGAGTTCGCCAAAGCCGCCGAGGCCCTGATGGGCGCCGCTGTGGAGGCCGTGCAGGTGGCCGATCTCGCCACCGCGCAGGCCATCCTCACCCGGCTGGAGAACGACAAAATCGGCGGCGCCTACCTCAAGGTGCCCGCCCCGGAGATCGTGGCCTCCGCGCCGGTGGAGCTGCCGGCGTTCCTGCGCACGGCGACCTCGGTTTTCACCGACGACTGCGCCGGCAACCCCCTGCACAGCGTGCTGGCGTCGTGCTATGTAGCCGACTCGCTGGAACAATTCCTAGGATACTGGGCGCAGCAGCCCGACTTCGCCTTCCTGATGGTCGCCACGCCCAAGGGCGAGTGGGTGGACCGCCGCGGCCTCGTCTTCGGCGGCTACCAGAAGCGACCGGGCTCAAGCATTCTGCAGCGCGAGATCGACCTGCGCGAGACCGCCCGCGAGGTGGCGAAAGATCAGGAAACCCACGACCTGCAGAAGGTGGCCATCGAGCAGCTCACCGCTGCGCTGGCTGCGGCCGAACAGTTGCTCGCCGACAAGCGCGCCGAGGTGCAAACGACCAACGCGGACGTGGCCACCGCCCAGGCCGAGGAGCGCTCCGGGCAGCGTGCGCTCGAGGAAGCCGAGCAGCGCGTGGTGCGGTTGGAGCGGGATTTGCAGGGCATCGAGTCCATGCGTCAGGAGGCCGAGGCGCGCTTCGCCAAGGCCCAGATCGCCTTGACGGAGGCCGACGGCGCGATCGCCAACGGCCGGGCATCCATCGCTGGTAACGAGGCGAAGATCTCCGAGGTGCGCTCCACCCGCGACGCCCAGCGCGAGGTATTGGGCATGGCCCGACTCGAGCTGGCCGAGCGCCGGCAGCGAGTGGAGATCATCGACCGCGGGCTGGGCGAGATGGTCAAGCGCCGTGGGCAGCTGGGCGATTTGCTCAGGCAGCGACAGGGCGAGCTGGAAAACTGGACTCAACAAGTCGAGCAGCTCGACCAGTCCGAGCAGGGGCAGGCGGCGCGGGTCGAGGAGCTGGCCCGCACCCAGGCCGTGGCGCAGGAATCCGTGGAGGAGATCCGTCGTGAGCTTGTGGAGCTGGAGCGCGAGGTGAACGCGGTCGAGGGCGAGCAGGATGCGCTGCGCACCCAGGCCGAGAGCTCGGCGGGCGAGCTCAGCCAATGCGAGATCCGCTATACCGAGCACAAGGCGCGCTCGCGTTTCCTCGGCGAGGAGGCCCAGCGCGAGTTCCAGATCGACCTGGCGCAGGTCGACTGGCGGCGCGAGTTCTGGCGTGCCGACGACGAGCCCGAGGGCCTCAAGCTGCTCGATCTCGACGAGGACGAAGAGGACGATGGCGGCGACAAGAAGCCGGATATGGCGCCGGCGGTCGTCACCGACGGTTCAGTCCCGGCAGTGGCGGGCGCCAAGCCGCGCCGCAGCCGCAAGTCCAAGGAAGCCCGTGGCGAGCCCACCCCTGAGATGCTCGCTGCGATGGACCAGACCAACTGGGAGCAGATCCGCAGCGAGGTGCAGGCCCTGCGCCAGCGCCTGGGCAGCATGGGCGCGGTGAACCTCGTGGCCATCGAGGAATACGCCGAGCTCAAGCAGCGTTACGACTTTCTCAAGACGCAGAGCGACGACCTCGTATCCGCCAAGGACCAACTGGTGAAGGCCATCGACGAGATCAACCAGACCTCGTTGAAGCAGTTCGACCTCACCTTCCAGCAGATCCGCAAGAACTTCACCTTCACCTTCCAGACCCTCTTCAACGGCGGCAACTGCGACCTGCAGCTCGTGATCCAGGACGATCCTCTGGAGAGCGGTATCGACATCATCGCGCAACCGCCGGGCACCAAGCTCAACAGCCTCACTCTGCTCTCCGGCGGCCAGAAGACGCTCACCGCGGTGGCGCTGCTCTTCGCGCTGTACCTGGTGAAGCCCAGCCCGTTCTGCGTGCTCGACGAGCTCGACGCCCCGCTGGACGAGTCGAACATCGAGCGCTTCACCGCGCTGTTGAAGCGCTTCGTGGCGAGCTCGCAGTTCATCATCATCACGCACAACAAGCGCACGGTGGCCGCCGCCAACGCGATCTACGGCGTTACGATGCAGGAGCGCGGCGTATCCAAGACGGTGTCGATGCGCTTCAACCAGGAGCTGCATTCGGACAGCGGCATGCTTTCGCCCATGGCAGAGTCGGTGCGAAGGACGCACTCCGATCGTCGCGAGCCCTCGCTGCCCACCAACCCGGCGCCGGCAGCGGCCGCCGCGGCGGTGGTTGGGTCGAACTGAGCCGTAACGATTCAGCCCCCACCGCAAAACGAGTTTCGCCCCGGACGGGAAGAAACTGGGACGCTGTTTCCTAGGATTCGTAGGAGCGTGCTTGCACGCGATTCAGAGCGCAGATCGCGTGCAAGC
>CAJCBL010000060.1 GCA_903960515.1 uncultured Verrucomicrobiota bacterium | reverse complement strand
GAGCAGGGGACTCATAAGCCCTTGGTCGGCGGTTCAATCCCGCCCTCTGGCACCACTTTACAGTTCATGGGCTGGAATGCCTCGGTGGCCCGAAACCGACCCCGCCGGGTTCGGGGGCTCAATTCCTCGGCCCCAACTGGCGTTCGCAGCGCAGTCTGGATCCCGCTCCCGCGCTGACCATCCGAACGCCTCTCGCCCCCCCCTACCCGACTCCGCATCCCTGCATTCGGCCTCGGAACACCTCCTGGACCACGGCGCCGAAGCTGATGCTTTCGCAGTACGCATGCTTGCGGGATCGTTGCATCGAGAGCTTGCCTACACTGCCCAGGACTCGAGCTCCGGCTCGCCTGGCTCGTTCCGGTGGGGACCCCATCACTCGCGAAGCCCTCGGCCCCCCGCGCCGCATAGCGATCCGTTTGCGCAGGGGCGCCAGCACCCCGCACTTGGAGGCCCTGCCCCCAGAAATCCATGCCCACTCCGCCCGAACGAAAGCGAAGCGCCGCTCTTCCCGAAATACGCTCTCGCCAACCCGGGGCCCTGCGGGCTGAAAGTTGTCACCTCGCCGCCGGCACCGCCCTCCCATGACGCACCCGCTCACCTCCCGCAGCTTCGATCTTGTCGCAACCTTCTCGGCACGGGAACTGCGCCTCTCCTGCCCTATCGACGAAAGCGACCGGGCCCGCCTGCTCGACCAACTCGACTGCATGTCCTTCAAGCACCGTTTCCACGGACTAGAGCTGCGCTCAGGCCTCGAATGCTTCCTCAACACCGCCCACCTCGTCCGAGTCAACCTCCTGGAGGAGTTGCCCGGTATCGAGGTCCTCACCGTCCCCAAGCCTCCGCCGCAGCGCCGCGAGGCCATCGTAGCCGAACGCGCCAAGTCCGACGTCCGCGTCTATCTCCGAGTATGGGTGCGGGGCGTACCCGCCCCCATCCTCCACTCCGATATCGAGCTCGATGCTTGGGGCTGTATCAGTTGCGCCCTAGACGAGGGCGCCCGCTTCATCGCCTTCGCCGACGAGGATGCGGAGGACCTGATCTACGGCACCGACCACATCGACGCCGTAGAGATGATCGATCCGTACTATTTCGACGACGACCAACTCGCCGAGTTCCTTGAACGCTACGACCCCCAGCCCGAGTTCGACCTGCCCCAGCCTCCCGCCGACAGCGATGTTCCGTTCTGAGCGGTAACCATTCGGTGGAGCACCTGGGGTCGAGCGTCGAGTGACGAGTGACCGAGGGGGCCGCAGAACCAATGCAGCGCTTGGGCGAGCGCGAACAACTGCGCTCACGGTATCACTGGATCGAACCCACGCCGGCCTCATGCTCCTACGGGCTGCGGCCCTTGCCGCCCCCCCCGGCGACCGCTGCGACGCCGAAATAAGGGGGGGGAGAGGTATCACGCCGCCGTTGGCTGCTAGCGCACCGTCGCTATCTGTGCGCGCACTGGAATATTCTTTGTATTCAGCCCCGGCGTCTGGCCGCGCAGGTCGAAATCCACCTCTACCTGCGGCCGGAATATCAGCGTATGTGTTGAGCCCCCGAAATGAAACATGCCCAACTGGTCGCCCTTCTCGACGTGCTGACCTTCGTAAACCGTGATTTCATTGGAGGACACCTCGGCCATGCCCACAAACATCACCGCCATCAATCCAATCTTCGGATTGTCGGCTTCAATGAACACCAACCCTCGCGACGCCACTTGCGTGATATACCCTTGAGATTCATTGGGCCCCGCCGGGTCGAAGCCAACCGCCGGGGTCTGCGCGTAATAGGAGCCATCGATCAAGCGCGTCTTTACGATGCGGCCACTCACCGGGCTGTGCCAGCGGTGATAACTCGTGGCACTAAGAAAGGCCTGATAGATGGTGCCGCCGGCAAACTGCTGAGCAAGCTCGTCACCGGCCATCATGTGCGAGAGCGAATAGGGCTGATCTTTGATCCAGAACTGGTCACGCAACTGCACATTTCCGGCCACTCGGTAGGGTGCCGATTCGCACACGTTGGCGATCACGCTGTCGTCCTTCGGGCTCGCCACAGGGCGACGTCCATCCCGAAACTGGCGGGTGAAAAAGTCATCCCAGGATGCGTAGCCGTAGTAGGGCAAATCCGCTTTAAGCTCATAATCCTGCCCAAAGGTGGGCATGGCCTGCTGCGCGTCCCGACCAAACCAGCCTTTCTCGGGATCATTATTCAGCACCGTACGCGAGTCAGCTGACTTCAAATATACAGCCCACTGGGCCAGCACCTTTTTGAGCTGCAGGTTCACCTTGGCGTTCAGAAAAGCTGCCGCACCGGATGGCGTACCCATTGCCCAGTTCACGATAGCGTTGATCGGGAAACCGACGAGGTCGGTCTTGTTGTATTCCGGGGCCTGGGTGAGGATCTGGTTGATAAGCTTGAGCATGTCGCGGTAGTCCCGCACCTGCGGATTGCCCACCGGGTCTTTCAAATACAGGGGCTCGCGAGGGATCTGATCGAACATTTGTGTGAACAACATGTAGAGTTCAGGGTCGCCTTCGATCAGCGTCTTGAACTCTTGGATCACTGGCTGCAATGCCTGGGGTGCACCTTGGCCAGCAAGATCGGCAGCGCTGCGCTGGCTCACCTGAGCCAAGGCTTGTTGGTCAGCCCGCAGCCAGACCCCGGTTTTGGGCTGCAGCGCGGCCTCCGTTATGGGGATTGGGCCAAGCACCTCGGCCGAAGCGACCATGGCTGCAATAACGCTCGCCATCGCCAACGATAGATACCATTTGGTTTTCATTTTTGGATCCGCTACGTAGGGCTAATGAGTGCTAGCGCGATGAAATACCCCAAGTTCACCGTGCGACAGAAGGCCGAAGATGAGATTCACCATGATGCTCCAGTGAAGGCGAAATCGATCCTGGCCGCTGGGAGAGACGCTATCAATGGCGTGCCGAATTGGTCAGAACCTTGCGGTCACTCCAGCGGTCCCCCATAGGCCGGGGTCTTCGCCACCGTCGAGATCGTTTTCAGTATAGCTTAGGCCGAAGTTGAGCTTCACAGCATCGGAGAGCTTCACCGGCAGGTTTACGCCCACCGAGAAGTAGTCATATTGCTCACCGCGGTCGGGGCTCACGCAGCCAAGCGTAAAGCTGAAATCCAGCGAAGTGCCGGCTTGCTTTAGGGGCACACTATAACCAAGCGAGCCCTGCACCGTCCACACGTCGAGAACGACGTCGCGATACACATAGACCGCCGGGGTGGTGCTGCCCAGCGCCCAGTTCAGCCCGCCGAAAACCTCAAAGGAATCATAATCTAAGGAGCGATCCGCTCTCGGAAACCAATAATAGGTGGCCCCAAAGTCGGCACTCAGTTTGTCGGCGAGCTTCGGAGTGTAGCCTAGGTAAAGGTCGATTTCCTTGGTGAGATTGCCGTCATGCTCGTTGCGCAGCGGCGTGTTATTCCACACTCCAGCGCGGAACGGTCCGGTTGCCGCCTCTAGCGAGGGATGGAGCGAGGCCCGCCCGAGTTGCTTGCCACGGGATACATATTTAGAGACGAACGAGAAGTCGGCCGTCACAGAGTAGGAGGATTCGGTGGCCACAGGAGACGTTTCCTGCGCCATCAGAGCGGGGCCAAGCGCAAGCGCTGCGGCGCAGACGATGATGGTATTCTTCACGGCTTGTGGTTCTGCTGTTCCCCTAGGCGAGCCCGAAAGGCCTTGGAATACTCCGCATCGGGCTCGCTGGTGTTCGCCTGGCTACTGGTTGATTGTTTCCGGTAGTCATCGGCCAGAGCCTTCGCGAGTTGAACGATTTCTTGCTCGTCGATCGTAAGCGTAGCCCGCTACCCTCAGCCGTTGTGAAGATAGTAGGAACGCATCATACCGATAACGATCCGCGCCTCCGCTTCCGCGATGCTCTTTAGCGTCCTAAACACATGAAGGATGGCCTCGAAGCGGTCGGGGTCCTGCGCGAACCACGGGTGTCGCGAGAGTTCCAGGAATCCCCGCCATGTGGCGAGGCACCCATCCTTGTTGAGCACTCTCAGCACATGCGGGCTGTTTATATACCGAATCATAGTGCCCCCATAACGCGGCTCATAGATCTCGTCCACTTTATCGGGGTGGCTGCACCGCGCGCACTTTCACGCGATGAGTATCAATATGCGGCACCAGGCCCTCGCTGGTGATGGTGTCATAGCGGACCTCCAGCGAAACAAACTCCTCGTCGTCCCACGCGGCAGTGGGCCGCCTGTCGGCCCCCGAAGGAATCGGCAACACCGCAAGACCGAGCACCGCCACCCGTCACTCGCCCAAAACCCAATCGCCCAAGGCGCACTCCTTCCAGCCGTCCGCCAGCGCCAGGTACGGATACTCACCGAGCATAGCGATGCGCTCCACAAAACCGCATGAGCACACCCGCACTCGCAGGTTTTGCACCACGATGCTCCGCAAGCCATCCAGTTCCTTGCGGAAAACCTCCGGGAGAGTGTCGGGGTTGTTGGCGTCGCGAAAGCCACCGTCGCTCGCCTTCGCTAGGGCCACAGGAGGTGTTCCAAAATCCGGCCACATCCCCCTGCCGGTAAAGGCTGAGCTCGCGTTGAAGCTCGGGGCTGAGGTTGGCGGCGGAGAAGCCGCCCAAGCGGCCGCGGGGTCCGGCGACGTATTCGATTCTATCGACTAGGTCGCCCCGCGCCAGCAGCGCCACGACAAAGCGGTGGTACTGGCGATGCGGGCGGCCGTTGGCCCTGCTGCAGGCCTCCACCTGCATGCGGCCGGCGAACACGAGGATGAGATGCGGAATCCAGAATTCGGAGCGCCGGCGGTGGCGGCGGAGCCGGTGGCGCAGCGAGTACAGAACGCCCCACTCGGCAAGCCCGCTGGCCCTCCCACCGCCCGGTCCCATCCGCACAACGGAACTCGACAGCGCCGGCCGCATGGCGCACATCGGCCCGATGCGTATCGCCGGCCGTCTCATTGCACTCCTGCTTGCCCTAGGCACCACCTGCGCCCGGTCGCCGGCGGCCACGGAAGACTCCCGCCTCCCGTTCGCACCTGCGGCGGTCGTCACCGCCCCCCAGCTCACCTTGCCTGAGTCCATAATCCTGGGACTGGTCGAGGGCGTCACCGAGTTCCTGCCCGTCTCTTCCACCGGGCACCTGATCGTTGCCAACCATTTCCTCGGCCTGGAGGACGAACGCCAGCTCACCGATGCAGCCGGCCGCCCGCGCTGGATCAAGCCCCCCAGCGCCGCCGAGCCCGCCGGGCGCCCTCTCACCACGAAGGCGGCCACCAACACCTTCACCGTCATCATCCAAATCGGCGGCATCGCCGCTGTGGTGGTGCTTTACTGGAGCCAGTTGTGGAGCCTCGCGCTGGGGCTGTGCGGCATGGACCGCAACGGCGCCAAGCTGTTGCGCAACGTGGGGCTGGCCGTGCTGCCCGCCGCCGTGTTCGGCCTCACCCTGGAGAACTGGATCGACGCCAACCTGTTTTCCATCAAGGCGGTGATCGGGGCGCTGGTTGTGGGGGCGGTGCTGATGTTTGTAGTCGACCGCTGGCAACGCCATTCGCGCTGGGGCCAGGCCAACACCCGCCAGCCCCACGAACTGCGCCCCAGCGAGGCGTTGCTGGTGGGCGGTATGCAGTGCTTGGCGATGTGGCCGGGCACCAGCCGCTCGATGATGACCATCGTGGGCGGCTACTGCGTGGGGTTGAAGCCCGTCCAGGCCGCCGAATTCAGTTTCCTGGTAGGCCTGCCCACCCTCGCTGGCGCGGCTCTGCTTAAAGGATACAAGTCCGGCCCGGCCATGCTGGAAGTCTTCGGCTGGGGGCCGGTGTTGCTCGGCATTTTTGTGGCCTTCGTCTCCGGCGCCCTAGCAATCAAGGTGCTGGTGGCCGCCCTCACCCGCTTCGGTCTCTCGCCCTTCGCCGTGTATCGGCTGGTGCTCGCAGGGGCCTTGTGCGTGGTGCTTGCCTCTTGAATGCTCCCGGCGCCGTCTTCCGCATCCGCCTTTCCACCTGCGCCCCGCTGGCGCACTTCATCTGATTCGCTTTCTGCCCGAGTCCCTGCTTGACCCGCTCCCGCCCGGTTCTTTACTCGCCCCCTTTCTGCTCCCTGGACACATCGTCCTGAGGCCGCAACTTCGACCAAAATTCACCATGGCCAATCCGAAACGCAAACAGTCCAAGCGCCGCAGCGCCAATCGTCGCGCCGCCAACGCCTTCAAAGCTCCCACGTTCGCCCGCGACACCGACGGCGGCCTGTTCCGCCCTCATCGCGTGAACCCGAAGACCGGCATGTACCGCGGTCGTCAAGTGCTCGACGTCTCGGTCTGACGCCAGTCCTCGTCCGCCCCAGTGCAGTCCTGCACGCATGAGCGATCCAACACCGACCGCCGGTAGCATCGCAGTGGACGCCATGGGGGGCGACCTCGGCCCGTCCGAGGTCGTCGCCGCACTGAAGCTCGCCTTCGCGGCCTATTCCGACCTAAGCCCCGTCATCCTTGTGGGTGACGAGGCTTTGTTGCGCCCGCTCATAGCCGAAGCCGGCCTGGCGGGAGAGCCCAAGCTCACCATTTTCCACGCCTCCGAAGTCGTCAGCATGGAGGACGACGTGATGACGGCGCTACGCCGCAAGAAGGACTCCTCGATGCTGCGCGCCCTCGAGTTGGTCAGGGACGGCAAGGCCGCCGCGGTGGTCAGCACCGGCAGTACCAAGATCCTGGTGGCGGCCGGCACCCTCAAGCTGCGCCCCCTCGAAGGGGTGGAGCGCCCCGCCCTCGCCCCCGTGATCCCCTGCGAAGGCGGACATCTCGTATTCATCGACGCCGGCGCCAATCCCGAGGCCACCTCGCTGCACCTCGTGCACAACGCCATCCTCGGCACCCACTACTGCCGGCTTGAGCTGGGCATCGAGCGCCCCCGGGTGGGTCTCCTCACCATCGGCACCGAGGAGGGCAAGGGCAACGCCCTCACCAACGAGACCCACGAGGCCCTCAAATCCCTGGGCAACCTCATCAACTACGCCGGCCCCATCGAGGGCTTCCAGGTTTTCCTGCGCGATGTCGATGTCGTCGTCTGCGACGGTTTCACCGGCAACATCTGTCTCAAGACTTGGGAGTCGCTGGTGAAATTTGTCGGCCGAGAGCTCAAGACCCTCTTCAAGGCCAACCCAGTGCGCATGGCAGCCGCGCTTCTGGGCAAGGGCGCCCTCACCGGCCTCAAACACCGTATCCAGCCCGAGCGCTACGGTGGCGCCCCGCTGCTGGGCCTGCGCGGCTGCGTGGTGAAAGCCCACGGCTCCGCCAACCGCCACGCACTGCAGAGCGCCATCCACGACGCCGACGTGTGCCTGCGCACCAACCTCAACCAGCACATCGAGGCCGACGTAGCCCGCGCCAATGTCCTCATCGGCAAGCCCGCCGCCTGAGCCCCCTGCGTCCGCCGTCTCCGTGTCCTCCCCACTCCTTTCCCGCATGAATCCAGTCGCCCACTCGGTCGTCATCCTCGGCACAGGCGCCTACGCGCCGGAACGCATCCTCAGCAACGCGGACCTCACCCGCATTGTCGATACAACCGACGAGTGGATTCTCACCCGCTCGGGCATCCGCGAGCGCCATGTAGCCGCCCCCGACGAGGCCACTTCCGATCTCGCCGTCAAGGCCGCCCTGATCGCCATCGCCGACGCCAAGCTCACCCCGGCCGATATCGACCTGCTGATCATCGCCACCTGCACGCCCGACGCCCCCCTGCCCTCCACAGCCACCATCGTCCAGCACAAGCTCGGCCTCGGCCGCTGCGCCTGCTTCGACTTGGCCGCCGCCTGCAGCGGCTTCCTCTACTCTCTGGAGACGGCCGACGCCATGCTGCGCTCCGGCCGCTACCGCAACGCCCTGGTCATCGGCGCGGAGAAGCTCACCTCCCTCACCGACTACCAGGACCGCACCACCTGTATCCTGTTCGGCGACGGCGCGGGCGCTGTCGTCCTGGGCCTGCGTCCCGGCGCCGGCACCGGCATCATCGGCACCAAGCTCTACGCCGACGGCAGCGCCAGCGACCTCATCCATGTCACCGCCGGAGGCTCCCGTCGTCCGCCCTCCGCGGAGACGGTGGCCCAGCGCGAGCACTTCATCCAGATGCGGGGCAAGGAAGTATTCAAACTTGCCGTCACCGCGATGCAGGACGCCGCGATCGAACTGTTGGAGAAAAACGGTGTCGCACCCGACCAGGTGAAACTTCTCATCCCGCATCAAGCCAACCAACGCATCATCGACGCCATCGCCCAGCGCATGAAGCTGCCGGCCGACCGTGTGTTCATGAACTTGGAGCGCTTCGGCAACACCTCCGCAGCCTCCATCCCGATCGCCCTCGACGAGGCCCGCCGCTGCGGCCGTATTGAGAGTGGCGATTATGTGTTGCTCGTCGCCTTCGGCGCCGGCTTGACGTGGGCATCCGCCCTGATTCGCTGGACCTAAAATTATGCGCCGCTCGCGCCTGTTCCTCACCCTCGCAATCATTCTCGTTGCCGCGTTCGCCCCGGCCGGCCTGCGTGCCGAGCTCGTCTGGACGCCCGGCACCGGCTGGCAGGTCGAGGGCGGAGCCCTCGCTGTGGTCTCCGGCGAGGAAGGACGCAACGCCCTCGAGCTCATGAACCGGGCCCGGGCTGCCGAGGAAAGCGGCAGCAACCGCAGGGCCCTGCGGTTGTACAAGAAAGTCTACCGCTCCTACGGCAAGTCCCTCTACGGCCCCGAGGCCTATTTCCGCACCGCCCAGGTGCGCCTCGCGCAGCACAACTACACGAAGGCCTTCGTCGCCTACCAGCAGATCATCTCGCTGTACCCCAACTACGAGAAGTTCGACTTCGTGATCAGCGAGCAGTATCGCATCGCCTCTGCCGTGGCCGCCGGAGCTCGCAACCGCTGGATGTGGGGCACGCTGCCGGGCTTCCCCAAGCGCGAGAACGCCATCGGTTACTACGAATACGTCGTAGCCAACGCCCCGTACAGCGACTATGCGCCCCTCGCGCTCATGAACGTGGCCAAGCTGCACAAGCGTTTCCGCAGCAAGATCGAGGCGATCGACGCCCTCGACCGCATGATCAGCTTCTACCCCAACAGCATCCTCACCCCCGAGGCCTACCTGCGCATGGCCCAAACCCGCGCCTCCCTGGTCGACGGCCCTGAATACGACCAGCGCTCGGCCATCGACTCGGTAACCTATTTCCAGGACTTCCTGCTCGTCTTCCCGGGCGACCCCAGCGTGGCCGTGGCCGAGAAGGGTCTCGACTCGATGAAGACCGAACTGGCCAACAGCAAGATGAAGATGGCCGAGTTCTACCACTACAAGCGCCACAACTACATCGCCGCGAAGGTGTTCTACAACGAGGCCATCACCCTCTATCCGAACTCACCCGTGGCGATCAAAGCCCGCGGACGCCTCGACAAGATAGCCCCCAAGCTCGCCGAGCAGGAAGCCGCCGAGGCTGCCCGCGCCAGCAAGGTTGCAGCGCCCAAGCCCAAGAAGAAGAAGATTCTCTGGCTCTTCTGAGGCCCGCTGCCCCGCCTGCTCGCCCGCCCTCCTACTTGGGACCATCATGCCTCCTCTCGCCCGCCACCTGCTCGCCATCGCCCTGCTGGGCACGCTCAGCGCCTGCTCCCACTATCGCTTGGGCACGTCCGCCACTCTGGCGTTCCAGAGCATCTTTGTGGCTCCCGTAGCCAACGCCTCCTTCGCTCCCCAGGCCGGCCCGCTGGTCACCGACCGGGTGCGTACCGTCTTGGCCCGCGACGGCCGCCTCAGCCTCGCCGCCTCACCCGGCGACGCCGGCGCCAGCCTTCAGATACGCTTGGTGCGCTTCGAACGCGATGTGCTCGCCGCCCGCCGCGACGACACCGGCCTGGCCCGCAAGTTCGGCGCCACCCTCACCGCCGAGATCACCCTTACCGACAGCAGCGGCAAGATCCTGCTCGACCGCCGCGTGGTGAAGGCCACCCGCGACGTCTTTGTCGACAGCGGCCTGCAGTCCACCGAGTACCAGACCATGCCCCTGCTGGCCGACGCACTCGCCGCAGAGATCGCGCACGCCGTGCTCGACACTTGGTGACCCGGGCGCCCCTCTTCCGCCCATGCCCGCCCCCCTGCTCGCGCCCTCCCTCTTGGCTGGCGACCACGCCAATCTCGCCGGCAGCGCCGCCGAAGCCGCCGCCGCCGGCGTAAAGTGGCTGCACCTCGACATCATGGACGGGCATTTCGTGCCCAACCTCACCTTCGGTCCCGGCACCGCCGCCGCGCTGCGCAAGCACACCAGCCTCTTCCTCGATACTCACCTGATGCTCGACAACCCCGGCGACTACGTGGAGCCCTTTGCCCGCGCCGGCAGCGATCTGATCAGCATCCACATCGAGCCAGCCTACGACCACGCCGCAGTGCTCGCCCGCATCCGTTCGCTGGGGAAGCTCAACGGCATCGTGATCAACCCCGGCACCCCCGCCTCCGCCATCGAGCACCTCCTGGGGCAGGTCGATCTGGTGCTCCTGATGACCGTACAGCCCGGCTTCGGAGGCCAGTCGTTCCGCCACGATGTGCTGCCCAAGGTCGAGCAGATCGCCCGCTGGCGCCGTGAGCGCGACCTCACTTTCCGGATCGAGATTGATGGCGGCGTGGATGGCCATACTGCGCCCCTCTGCCTTGCCGCCGGAGCCGACACACTGGTTGCCGGCACCGCCTTCTATCGAGCCTCCGACCGCATCGCCTTCCGCCGCGCGATCGAGGGCTGAAGGACCAAGCGCCGCGCCGGACGTCATTCGCCCTACCGGCGCTGCGCGCGCCCCGACTGATTCGCATTCGCGCTCAAGCTGATACAAATGCCGAGCTTGTGCAGAGGCGAGGTCGCACGCGCTAGGGACTCATCCTCGAAGCGCTCTGGCTAAGCCACGCCAGAGTTCGCCGTCGGCCGCCGATCCGGCTTTCCCTCGGTGGCGCCGACGCTAGCGTGCGAGTCACATGGAACACTACGACTTCCACAAGGAATTCCGCGCCCTCTACGACAAGGCCCTCAAGCAGTACGCAGCAGGCAAGCGCGACGCACTCTCCCTGTTTTCCAAACACGAACTCGCCTTCCTCACCGCGATCGGCTCCTGCCCCCAGGACCTCTACGACTACGCCGAGGATGCCACCAACTACGGTGAGCCCGACTTCGAAACCGCCCTGCTAGTACAGGCGGTGCGCCGCAGCTACTTCCAGATCGTGCAGAAGGGCGAGCCGTCGAAGGCCGTAGCCGACGAGGCATCCTTTCCCGCCAAGACCGCAGCAGTGAGGGGCATCGAGTGGCTCCCCCGCCTCATCCCCAAGGCTCGCGCCAAGCTCCGCGGCGAACTGCCCTCCACCCTCATGTACGGCTGCGGCGGCGACCGCCGCTTCTTCAAGCAGCACGACATTCATCCCTCCGAGTTCCTGCAAGTAGTCTGGAATTCCGGCGACAACGACAAGGCCATCGTGGACTGGGTAGCCAAGCGCGCGAAGCTCTGAGCGCGCAGCAACCAACTGGGGCCGGCCGCCATCCCCGTCGGCCGTAGGGGCGTCGCTTGCGACGCCCTCGACGCCCGTTGGGCCGTTGCGGTCCCGGCGGAGTTCGGGAGTGACGAACAGGCGTCGCAAGCGACGCACCTACGTCCCTGCGCACCCGTTAAGCGATCAACTGGCTGCATATCGCCGCCGTTACGGCGCTCGCGAACGCAGCACCCCGCGTCCGCTGCTGCCCATCACCGATTGGGGCGGACTCAACGTCCTGCGCGCCCTGCGCCAGAATCCCTTCGGGTAGATGGACGCAGGAATCGGCCGAGGGAGTCATTTGGGGCCCCGGTCGGAGACTCCGCAACATTTGCCGCCCACCACCACAGCGGTTCGATGATTACCAGCCGCCGCCACGCACCTGCCGCAGCCGGCGCGCAGTAAGCGTGTTCAGCTTCATCTGCTCGCAATCCTCCTGCTGCATCTGCTGCAGGATCGCCAACTGGGCCGGAGTAAGAAGCCCGCTCGCCTGCTCAAGGGCCACCGCATCGCTAGCGGCTTTCCGGCTGGCATAGGCCTGGGTATCCGCATCCGAAACATCCGGGCCGAAGAACGGCATCGGCCCTCCCTGCCGCCCGCCAGGGCCGCCCACACCAAGCGCAGCGCCCAGGGGCTCGCCGCCGCGTGAGCCCGGGGCGGCGACGGCGTTCGCAGCAAGGATCTGGATAAGCTGGTCCTGCTGCTTTGCCGGCAACGGGGCACCCGCGTAGCCGAGCCGTTCGGCAAGAGTTCCCACCATGGTGCGCTGTGCATAGGTGCGGTCGAACTCCTGCAACTGGGTGAAGGCAGTGTCGCCCAGCAGCGTTTTGATCGCGGCATCGGATTCGGCTTCGGTCTGTTGGGCTATAGTCTGCGCCTCCTCGCGCCCGAGACCCTGGCCACGAGCCATCGACTGGGCCTCGTTGCGCGAAAGCTGTTTTTCGGCCAGCAAGGTCTTCAACGCCTCGGCCTGGGCCGGAGGCAACCCAAGCCTCGCCAACAGTGCGGCGTAACGGGCGGCTACGGCGCGCTTGCGCTAGTTGAGCATCAGCGGCGCGATCTCAGGGTCGCCGGACAAATCCGCGATGGACCGGCCGATACGCCCTTGGCGCCCGCGCCGTCCGCCCTCCTCGACTCCCCGTTGGGTATCCGGCAAGGCACCTGCCACAACTGGAGCGGCATGCGCAGCGGGCACAGGCGGCGGCGACACCGGCTTGCGAGCCAGCTCGGCAATGAGCCCGTTTGCACGGGCAAGATCGGCCTGCACACGGACCAGTGCTGTATGTTGCCACCAGGCTAGGCCCACGGCGCAGGCAGCAAACGCTAACAGTGCGATCGTAATCGGCGGCCGGATTCGGTTCATCGCCGCACAAGACGGGATCGTGCCGGCACAGTTACGGGCGAATTGGCAGAGAGCCCGGGCGGGACTCCCCGTGCTGAGCCGGCCGGTCACTGTGCAGCCGTGGCGCCTTATCGTGCGCGCGGCGGATACAGGCGGCAGTGAATGCCCCCCCTCCGCGTTGCGCGTTCCCTCGCGCAAGGGTATGCTGCGCGTAGGCAGTACACCCTAACCTCAACCCAGCCAATTTATGGAGACCCATCCTTCCATCGACAAGGCGAACGCCTTCATCGATATCCAGCTTAGGCGGCCGGCATCGGCCCGGCATGTGGCCGTAGGCCCATTTGTCACCATCTCGCGCGAGTCGGGCACCGGCGGTTCAGCCCTCGCCGAGGAAATTGGCCGACGCCTCAACCGAATGCAGACAGTCGACAAACCCGCTTGGACCGCCTTCGACCGCAACCTTGTGGCCCGCATGCTCGAGGATTGCCACCTCTCCTCCACGCTCGCTCGCTTCCTGCCCGAGGACAGAGTCTCGGAAATCGACGCCTCCGTTGGTGAGATTATTGGCCTGCATCCCAGCATCTGGACCATGGTCCACCAGACCAACGGGCTGATGCGCCGCCTTGCCGCCCTAGGCAACGTGATCCTCGTGGGGCGTGGTGCCAATCTGGCCACCGCCAACACCGCCCACGGCCTGCACCTGCGGCTGATCGCCCCGGTCGAGCAGCGCGCCCAACGCACGGCCCGAGTGCAAGGCATGTCCATCGACAAGGCCTTCGTTTTCAACCGCAAGACCGACCACGCCCGTCGCGACTATGTGCGCTCATTCTTCGACTCCGACATCGAC
This sequence comes from uncultured Verrucomicrobiota bacterium, assembly GCA_903960515.1. Lineage (GTDB taxonomy): Bacteria > Verrucomicrobiota > Verrucomicrobiia > Opitutales > Opitutaceae > CAJCBL01. The sequence continues at coordinate 12,626 of CAJCBL010000060.1, read as the reverse complement.
GACGCATCCACCTACGATCTGGTCGTGAACATGGCGCACTTCACCATCGATGGCGCCGCCGATCTGGTGGTTTCAGTCCTGCACTCGCGCGGGGAAATCGAAGTGGCCCACCCCACCTACTCACCCGGCGGAGTCTGAACTGCGCCCGGACGCCCCTGCGCTAGCCACGCCGACAGGCACGCGCCACCCACGTGGCTAGCGCACTCGCCAGCACAGCGAATACGTGCAGCCATAACTCGAAGCGGGGAACTTCGGCGTGGAGACCGTTGGTATGGCGTGCGTGCAACATGGGAGGCAGGAGCGTTTCTTCGTTGGCGGGATTCTACTCCACTTGAAGTCCCAGCGCTGGGGACGGGAGTTTTTGACACCGCTTTGCAGCCAAGCGCGGAGGCGAACACCCTACGCCTCGCCCGCTCTGTGGTCGTCGCTATGCGGTATCCGGAAGCGCCTGCGGGAATCCTGACGTCACCAACTGCCGGATGTGCCCTCGCGGCCCCCTGACGCAGTATCCAGCAGTCTACCGGGCCCAGGCGCCACTGGCCCCCGGCCAATTCGCGCGCCGGCCCGAATCAAGCCCGGGCGCCGCCCTTCACTCCCTCATTCCCTCACTCCCTCATTCCCAGATTGCCTCACTCCCTTCCTCAGGGCGCAACCACCGGGTAACTACCCAGCCACTTCACCAGCGGGCAGAACTTCCTGAGCTCCGCCACCGCCTCGCGCATCCTCGGGTCGTCAAAGTGCCCGGCCACGTCGATGAAGAAGTAGTAGTCCCAGGCCCGCTTCTTGGTGGGCCGCGACTCGATCTTGGTAAGGCTGAGACCGCGCTCAGAGAAGGGCATGAGCATGCGCAGCAACGAGCCGGAATGCGTGGCCTCGTCGCCCAGGGAAATGAGAAAGGTGCTCACATCCTGCCCGCCGGCGCCGGAGCAGCCGGAGGGTTGCTTGCCGATGACAAAGAAGCGGGTGGTGTTGCCCCGCACATCCTCGATGTCGCGCGCCAAGATCGGCACCTGGTGGAAGGAGGCGGCCAGTTCGTTGGCCACGGCGGCTGCACCGGGCTCGCCCTTGGCGATCTGCACGGCGCGGGCGGTGCTGGGGGCGTCCAGCAACTGGGCGTGCGGCAGGTGGCGTTGCAGCCAGAGGCGGCACTGCCCCAAGGCCTGATCCTTCGAATACACCTTGGTGATCCGCTCCATCGGCTCGGCCGAGATCAGGCAGTAGGCGATCTCCAGATAGCTCTGGGCCACGATCTTGAGCTCGGTTTGGACAAAGAGGTCGAGCGCATCGCGCACGGAGCCCTCAGTGGAGTTCTCCACAGGGATCACTCCATAGTCGGCCTCGCCCTTGTTCACCGCGGCGAAGATGTCCGCGAAGGTCGGCAGGCCCAGGTACTCCACGCTGGCACCGAAGTGGCGCATCGAAGCCTGGTGACTGTTGGTGGCCTCGGGCCCGAGGTAGGCGATCGTCAACGGCTGCTCCAGGGCGATGGCCGCCGACATGATCTCGCGGTAGATCGCGCGCAACGCCGGCTCGCTGATCGGCCCGCCGTTTTGCGCGCACACTTTGCGGAAGACCTGCTCCTGGCGCTCGGCCACATAGATGGGCCCGCCCTGCTGGCGTTTCATCTTCCCGATATCGGAGGCGAGCGACAGCCGCCGGTTGAGCGCCTCGACGATTTGTCGGTCGAGCGCGTCGATCTGCTGGCGGCACTGGTCGATGTCCATGGCGTAGGGGAATATCAATTCTAGGTCGATGAAATATCGGAGTCGGGAGATGTCGGCTCGGGCTCTGTGGCGGGGGCACTGGGCACCGGCGACTGAGCCACAGCGGGGGCATGAGCACGCGGCTCCTCCACAGGCTCCTCGGCGGGTTCCAGCGGCAACTCGGCGGTCTCAAGACCCAACTCCTTGTCACCGACCTGCTCGGGGTTGTCGGACTGCTTGAGCCAGTCGTCGATCTGCCGGTTGGAAAGCACGTCGGAGGCGGGCATCTCGGCCAGCGACTTGATGCCTACGAACTCCAGAAACTCATCCGTGGTGCCGAATTGGATCGGCCTGCCCGGCAGATCGGCGCGCCCGGCCACATAGATGAGCCCGCGCTCGAGCAGCTTGTTCACCCCGGCCTCCGCCGACACGCCGCGGATCGACTCGATCTCACCGCGCGTCACCGGCTGGCGGTACGCGATCACCGCAAGCGTCTCCAGCGCCGCCTGACTCAGGCGCACCGGAGGGGGCTCGTCGCGCAGCAACCGCACCCAGCGAGCGGCCTTCGGGTTGGTCACCAGGCGGTAGCCATTGCTGCCATCGATGAGAAAATACACCTCGTCACGGGCTCGCAGGTCTACCGCGATGGCGTCCATCGCCTCGCGGATCTGGGTGGCGGTGATCAGCGAGGGCACCTCGTGGTAGTACTCCTCCGCCGTCTCTGCGGCGGAAAGCCCGACCAGCACCTCGGCCGCCGGGTCGGCGGGGGCGGCGAATTCGCCGGCGCCCGCAGAGCCGAACGCCTCGCCCCCAACCACCGCCATGGGCTCGACCACCGGCTCTTCCATGGGAGGCTCGGCCGCTCCTAGTACCGCCGGATCTCCGGTGGAGGCCGCAGCCCGGGCCTTGGCCTGAAGTTCAGCCTCCTGAGCATGGAAACGCGTCAGGGTATCCTGGATTTCCTTGATCGTGAGCGGTCCGCTCGAGGCAAAAAGCAGCGCGCGGAGGACTTTCTGGAGGTTGAACGCCATGCAGAGGTGCGGAGGGTCGAGCGCAGGTGTTTGGGTCATGCCGGCCCGCCGGGCAACGCATTTGTTTGGGGACATTTCGAGCCACGGACGCAGAGCGCTTTTCGCGGATACAGACTGCCCGGCGGCACCACGCACAGCGTCATTGGCTTTCCCCACGCGATCTGCATGCTCGCTCCAATCCGATACCGCACAAGCGGCATCAAACATCAAATACTGTTATGGCCATCAAGAAAATCTCCGCCAAGAAGTCCGTGAAAAAGAGCGCTCCGAAGTCGGCTAAGAAGCCCGCCCCGAAGGCCGCTCCCAAGCTGGCCAAGAAGCCCACCGCCAAGGCCGCGCCGAAAGCCGCCAAGAAGCCCGCCCCCAAAGCCGCGAAAAAGCCCGCCGTCAAGGCCGTCAAGAAGCCGGCCGCCAAAGCCGTGAAGACAGTCGCCAAAGCCGTGAAGACGCCCGCCGCCAAGAAGCCGGCGAAGAAGCTCTCCAAGCTGGTCGCGACAACCCCGGTTGTCTCGCCCGTCGCCTAACCCGATACGTCGGGACCCCGTGGGGACGGCGCAGCGAAACGCCGCCGCCCCGCGACCACAATCGATCAGCCCCGGCGCCCACCACGGCGCTCCGCGGCACAGGCTTGCGCACCCACGCGCCGGTCAGGGTTTTCGCGCGCCATACTCCACCCGCCAGAGAAACAGCCCCTTGGCCGGCGCTGTCTCTATGAGGTGGACTCGCTTCTCCCCATCGAGGAGGGCGGCCACCTGAGCGGTCGCCAGTTTGCCCGAGCCCACCGCCACCAGCGCGCCCACCAAAGTGCGCACCATCTTGTAGAGGAAGCCGTCGGCCTCCGCTACGATGCGCAGGCGCTGCCCTCGCCCCAGCACGTCGAGCCGGCGCAGGGTCCGTACCGTGTTCTCGCGCTCCACCCGGCCGTAGGCGCTGAAGGGGCGGAAATCGTGGGTGCCCAGCAGCAACTGCGCCGTCGCCCGCATCGCCTCCACATCCAGGGGACGGCCGCCCAGCGACCAGCAGAACGGATCGTCGAAGGGATCGGCGCGCCCCCGATGGATGAAATAGACGTAGCGCTTCCCCGTAGCCGAAAAGCGCGCATGGAAATCGGGCTTCGCGCGCCGCAGCTCCGTGACCTGGATCGCGTGCGGGATGCCCGTGCCGATGGCGCGCTGCAGCTTCTCGGCGCCGTGTTTCCAGTCGGCCTCGAAATGGAAGACCTGCGCCCGGGCGTGCACCCCGGAATCGGTGCGTCCGCTCCCGTGGATGCGGATCGGGCGGCCGAAAATCTTCGTCAGGCACTTCTCGATATGGTCCTGCACCGAGCGCTTGCTCGCCTGAGCCTGCCAGCCTTCCAGCGTAGTGCCCACATAGGCGCACTTCGCGCGCCAGCGCATCAGGGGGGCGGGTTTCTCAGCAGTCGCTGAGTCGGCGCCGCCGCTCTCCGGATCCGGCGCCCGATCGGGTGCCGGAGTCCCCTCCGGTTGCTCGGCCCTGAGGCCGGCCCCGGGTAGGGCTGACGTCGGCCTCCCCTGCCCCTCGATCTCAGGCTTCCCGCTCATGGCTCCTCGGGCATCTCGGCCAGCGGCGGGGGGAAGCGTTGCGCGAGGTAGTCGCCCAGCAGGATCGCCGCCGCGCGCGAGTCGACCACCCCCGAACTGCGCACTTGGCGCAACTTCTTCTTGGAGACCGACTGTTCCGCGGCGTGGGAAGTGAGGCGCTCGTCGGCGAGGTGCACAGGCAGGCCGAAACGCGCCCCCAGTTCGGCGGCGAAAGCCTCGGCCTTCTTCGCCGCTGGCCCGATCGAGCCGTCCATGTTGAACGGGCACCCGACCACCAGCTCGGTGATACGCTGCGCCTTGACCACCGCCGCCAGCGCGGCCCAGCGATCCTCGGGGCGCGCCTGGGTGAGGGCTGGCCAGGGCGTGGCGATGCCCAGATCGTCGCCCACGGCCAGGCCGATACGCTTCTCACCCGGATCGATGCCCAGAAATCGCATATCGCTGCTGGCTAGGCGTTGCGCTCAGAGGAAGCGCTTGAGCCCGGGCGACTCGCAGCGCTTGAGCAGCGCCTTGATCTCCTGCGCCTTCGCCTTCGGGCATACGAGCGTGACGTCGGCAGTATGTACCACGATGAGATCCTTCACCCCGAGCACCGCCACCAGATGGTCGGCAGCGGAGACCACCAGGTTGCCCTCCGACTGCTCTACGGCGGCGAGGCCGCGCACGACATTGCCCGCCGCATCCGCCGGGAAATGACGCGCCACAGCCGGCCAGGCGCCTACATCGTCCCAGTCGAACCGCGCAGGGATCACCGCCACGTTGGAAGCCTTTTCGATGAGCGCGTAGTCCACGGAGATCTTGCGCATCGTCGGGTAGATCGCATCGAGCACGGAGTCGAGGGACTGGCCGGTGTCGAGCGCCGCATCCAGTCGGCCCAGATCGGCCCACAGGTCGGGCACATGGCGGGCAAAGGCCTCAGCCACCACCGGCACCCGCCAGAAGAACATACCGGCGTTCCACAGGTATTCCCCGGTTGCCAGATACCCCTGTGCGACCACCTCCGTGGGCTTCTCGACAAAGCGGAGCACATCGAAAACCGACTCCCCGGCGCGGGCCGCCCCGCGGTGGATGTAGCCGAAACCCGTCGCAGGCTCGGTGGGATGAATGCCCAGGGTGACCAGCAGCGGCTCGCGCTCCGCCGCAGCAAAGGCGCGATCGAGGTCGGCACGGAACGTAACCGTATCATGGATCACGTGGTCGGCCGGCAGCATCGCAAACGTAGCCTGCGGGTCGCGCCGGCGCACCAGCGCGAGGGCCAGGCCCACGGCTGCCGCAGTATCGCGGCCCACGGGCTCGGCGACGATGTTCGCGTCGGGGATGGCCGGGCACAGCGCGCGGATGGCCGGTGCCTGCTGGCGGTTGGTGATGATGATCACGCGCTCGGCGGGGATCATCGGCAGGAGCCGCTCGATCGTCTGCACCAGCAAGGCGCGGTCGCCCACGATCGGCAGCAGATGCTTGGGCATCGCCAGCCGGCTTTGCGGCCAGAAGCGCTCGCCGCGCCCTCCGGCCATGATGACTACGAAACGGTTCGCCATGTGCCGAGGCTTTGGCACCTGCCGCTGCGGTCAACGGCGAAGTGGTGGCCGTGGTTGGATGCAATGGACACAGCAAGCGAGCCGCTAGTACTCGCCCTGTGCCGGAGACCAATCCAATGCCAACAAAGGCGCGGTGGCGCGGCTCGACCCAGCGCCGTACCCAGCCGCTTCACACCTGGGGCGCTCCGCGCCCGCCGTTGCAATCTCGCGCCATTGCGCTCTATGTCCGCCCCCGCCATGCCGCCCACCGACGCCCCCACCGACGCGCTCTCTTCGTCCGAACTCGCCCGTTACAGCAGGCACATCCTCCTGCCCGGGGTAGGCGTGGAGGGGCAGCGCAAACTCGCCGCCGCCCGGGTGCTCGTCGTTGGTGCCGGTGGGCTGGGCAGCCCGGCCGCGCTCTACCTGGCCGCCGCAGGCGTGGGCACCATCGGTATCGCAGACTTCGACCGGGTGGAGCTCCACAACCTCCAGCGTCAGATCCTCCACGACACCGCCGCCATCGGCCGGCCCAAGGTGGAGTCCGCCGCCGCCCGCCTGCGTGCGCTCAACCCGCACATCCGCCTGGCCACTCACGCCGAGGGCGTCACCGCCGCCAACGCCCTCGCCTTCTTCCGCGGCTACGACGTGATCGTCGACGGTACCGACAACTTCCCCACACGCTACCTCAACAACGACGCCGCCGTGCTCGCCGGCCGCCCTCTGGTCTACGGCAGCATCTTCCAGTTCGAGGGGCAGGTCTCCGTCTTCGACCCCGCACACGGCGCGCCCTGCTACCGCTGCCTGTTTCCCTCGCCGCCCCCGCCGGGCAGCGTGCCCAACTGCGGCGAGGCCGGGGTGCTCGGGGCACTCTGTGGCACCATCGGCAGTCTCCAGGCGCTGGAGGCAATCAAGCTCATCCTCGGCGTGGGCGAGCCGCTCCGAGGCCGCCTGGTGGTCTTCGACGCGCTGGCACACTCCTTTCGCACCCTCAACCTGCGCCGCGATCCCGCCTGCCCTCTCTGCGGTCCCAGCCCAAGGATACGCGAACTGCGCGCCGAGGAGTACAGCTTCGGCTGCGCCCCTCCCTCCGCCAGCCCCGCACCGGCCCCCTCCGCCTCCAACGACGGTCCAGGCGAGGAGGCGATCCCGGCCGAGATCGACGTCGCCTCGGCGCGAACGCAGCTTGCCTGCGGTGCCGCCACCTTGCTCGACGTGCGCGAGCCCCACGAACACGCGATCTGCCAGATACCGGGAAGCATGCTCCTGCCCATGCGACAGGTACCAGCGGCGCTCGCCCAATTGCCGCGCGATCGCAACCTGCTTGTGCTCTGTCACCACGGCGCGCGCAGCCTGCGGGTGACCCAGTTTTTGCGAGCCAACGGCTTTGCCCGCGCCATCAATATTGGCGGTGGCATCGACGCCTGGGCTGCCGAGTTGGATGAGTCGCTGCAGCGGTATTGAGCAGAGCCGCTGCACAGGCTACCACCGCATTGCCGGGTTATGCGGTGGGCTGAACCGGCAGAACTCAGAGCCCCACCCGCAATCGCCAGAATACACGCAGCATATCCCGAGAAGCCGAAGCCATGTTCCACTCGCGTGCAGCGTGCTATATATCCGGCTGTCTTTTTGGAGGAAATCTGGGCCGTCGTGGAGCCGTGGAGCTGGCGTAATCGGGGTGCTCACCTCCGAATATACGGGAGCTCCAAAAGGGCACGCTTATCGAGGGCATTGGGAGGTGGTGATCCGCCAACTATGCTCTCGCTTTCCAATCCGAGGCACCGCCGCCGCCCCACGATCGTCCGGCACGAGACCGAGCCCAATTCCAGTTCACTTTCAAACTGGGTCCCATCGCGAGCAAACACGCACCTGCGCGGAACCAGAATTCGCCTGAGCAGTGACCGTTCAGTCCGAATGCAGGGTCGGAGGTCGGACCTTGCGACCGCACCGGTTCGATCGCAGACGGTGCGTTGTGCCAGCGTTCTTCGCTGCGAAGAATGCGGGGGCCACGGCACTACATCACCTTCGGTAGAAAACCATGCAGGGCACAAATATCGTCAGAATGGATGCTCACGGCCGAGCCCGAACGCTACGTGGAGGGGGATGGGGCCCTTTTGCGCCCCCCACCGAACTCCCCCGACCGGACACCACGGACCCATCGCCCCAACAACGCCGCCCCTGCCACAGGCCCGCTCAAACGCCCTCCCGCGGTCCGCAAGACCCAAACACCCGAATCCCGTCTTGACTCACCCCGCCCCCCACCGAAGCTCGCCTCTCCTATTTTCTAACCATACCATGAGCCAACAACATCGTCCCGTCGTCAAACGTGCCCGCCGCAAGGCCTATCTGAAGCGCCAAAAAGAGGCGGCAGCCAAGCAGCGTACCGCCAAGAAGTGAGGTGACCGCGCCCCCGGGCGCGGTTTCTCGCTTTGGCCGCCGGCCCTCCGCCAGCCGCACCGCCCTACCCGGCGCGGTGCAGCCACGAACCGGCAGCCATCCACTCTTCACTCACTCCGACTGGCGATGATTTCCGTCAGCCTCATCTCGCTCGGCTGCGCCAAGAACCTGATCGATTCAGAGATCATGGTCGGGCACCTGCTGGCCGCCGGCATGCAGGTGATCCCCGAGGCCGCCAAGGCCGACGTGGTGATCGTGAATACCTGCTCGTTCATCGACTCCGCCAAGGAGGAGAGCATCCAGACCATCCTCGAGGCCAACGAGCAGCGAGGCCTGCGCAAGCGCCGCCGCGACCAGAAGCTGATTGTCGCCGGCTGCATGGCACAACGCTTCGCCAAGGAACTGCCCGGTGAGATGCCCGAGGTCGACGCCTTCATCGGTCTAGACCAAGTGACCAAGATCGCGCCGCTCATCGAGCGCCTCTGCGCCCACAAGCGGGCAGCGGGCGAGGCCCCCGTCACCGAAATCAACCGACGCTCCACCTTCATCCCCGATTTCGATACGCCGCGCTTCCGCCTCACCCCGAAGCATTTCGCCTACGTCAAGATCGCCGAGGGCTGCAACCATCCCTGCACCTTCTGCATCATCCCGCAGATCCGCGGCCGCCACCGCAGCCGCACCATCGAATCGGTAGTACGCGAGGCACGCCAGCTGGTGGCCGAGGGGGTCAGGGAGCTCAATCTCATCTCCCAGGATACGACCTACTTCGGCATGGACCGCTGGAGCGAGCACGCCGGCCCGCGGGCCAAGCTCGACTCAGCCCGCGGCGACACCCTCGCCCTGCTGCTGCGCGAGCTCAACGCCATCGAGGGCGACTTCTGGATCCGGCTTCTCTATACGCATCCGGCCCATTGGAGCGACGAGCTCATCCGCACGATCGCGGAGTGCCCGAAGGTGGCCCGTTATGTGGATATGCCGCTGCAGCACATCTCCGACCCCATGCTCGGCAAGATGCAGCGCGAAACCTCCTCCCAGCACATCCGCGACCTGGTGCAGTCCATCCGCGCCGGCATCCCGGGCATCACCCTGCGCACCGCCTTCATCGTGGGCTTCCCCGGCGAGACCGAGGCCGACTTCGCCGAACTGCTGGAGTTCATCCGCACGGCGCGCTTCGAGCGCCTGGGAGTTTTCAGGTATTCACAGGAGGAGGGCACCCGGGCGGCCAAGAGCCCCGACCAGCTCTCCGACAAGGTGAAGGAGCAGCGTTTCCACGCTGCCATGACACTGCAGCAGGAGATCGCCCTCCAGCTCGGCCAGTCCAAGCTGGGGCGCACCCTGCGCGTGCTGGTAGAGGAGCCGGGCATCGCCCGAGCGATGGGCGACGCCCCCGACATCGACGGCCGCGTCTATGTGGCCCGAGCCCTGCCGGTGGGCGAATTTGCCGAGGTGACGATCACCGGAGTGCGCGACTACGATCTGCTCGCCCTGCCCCAGGGTGAACACCCTGCCCGCTCCGTCGCACCCAAGCCTGCGCGCTGATAAATTTTCGTCGGCGCATTTTACTTTCGCCCACAGCGGCCGATATTCCGGGGCAGGGAGATGCCTCCCGGAAATCAGGATCAGGAAATCGGCGACAGACCTGAAAGGAAAACAGACAGCGGCTCCATTAAACACCACACCAAGAGGGCCACTCCTATGGCTCCCGGAGACAACCGCTCGATCAAACTTCCAGCCAGCCTGCCCTCCCGATAATAAGTTGGCCCGAGAGACTCTCACCAGAAGGCCGTCCCCCCAGCGGGGACGGCCTTCGCTTTTCCCGCCCTCAAGATCCGCCCGGCAGCAACCGGGAGGTTTACCTCATTTTGGGCCGATAAGCTAAATCTCCCGTGCAGCGCACCGATACGAGAGACAACCAACTTTACCCCATGCAACAAAGCATCGACATCGAACTCGAAATGGCCCGCACCTGCTTTGGAGAGCTCACGCTCGAACAACGCAACCGGCTCCTCGCCTACTACGAATATCCCAGCGACGAAACTTGGGACGATGTATACAATCTCACGATCATGCCCTACGGGCATATCAACACCGTCTGGCAAGCCGTCTGCGCCATCGATCCCACCTTCCCCACCCGCGGCCCCTGCGTGGACGCCTTCGGGCAGCGCCTCGAGCCTTGGCCTCGCATCCCCTCGCCCGAGATGTTCCGGCAGGCCCTGATCTTCGCCACACACTGACCCGTTATTTTCCCTGTATATTGCCAAGCCACCGAGGCCGGAGCCCTGAGCTCCGGCCTCTTTGCCTCCATATATTGCCGAGCCGCCACGCCTGAGCAGAAGCGTGCTTGCACGCGATCCCCATGCGCCGCCTTCACCGTAGGAGCGTGCGTGCACGCGATCTGCGCGCTGGATCGCGTGCACGCACACTCCTACGGCTGAATGGTTACGGCTGAGGCGGGGACGGTCTATCGTCCGCAAGCACCGAGCACGCCTCCGGCAGGTTGGGACGTTTCTCCGAAACGTCCACGTCCGCCCTTGGCGTCGCTTTCGTTTGGATGCGCGCCATACGCGGACCCTAGTCCCGGCGGTATCGGAGAAGCCGCCCTGCACCCGATCGGCGATCCGGCGTAGCGGCAGGCCTTGCCTGTCGCCCGGTACGCAAGACGCTCCGCCACGTAAGCACCCCAACCCGCCCGGCGTTCTCGGCGAACGCCCTAACGCGCAGCGTCGCCCCGCCCCTCGCCTCCAACCATAGCGAAACTCGTCAAGGGTTTCGTTCCACCCGGCAAGGCACCACTCGCGCCCCAGCGCCCCCGGTCTTGCCAGTCGCCATTTCCCCCGCTTCGCTCGCGTCCTCGATGGCCACCGACTCCGCATTCGCCACCTTCCTCGACCGACTCGCGCGGACGGCCCTCTTCTATTCCCCGCTGCGACATTTCTCGCTCTACCGCTACCGGTACGCGTTCTCACCCACGCAGCTCGGCGCGCTGATCGCCCTCGTCGACGAAGCCCGCCGGGCCCCCGGCGATTTTGCCGAGGTCGGCTGCTACCGCGGCTACACCACCGCCTTCCTCAACCGCCATCTCGACGAGGTCTGCCCCGACCGCCGCTACCTCGTGATCGACACTTTCGGCGGCTTCACCCCAGCCAGCGTAAACGCCGAGGTGACCGCCCGCGGCAAACGCGCCGACGACCGCGCATTCCGCAAGTTCACCGTAAATTCCCGCCGCGTCTTCGAAGCCACCATGCAGCTCAACGGCATCCACCGTGTGGATATAGTCGCGGGCGATGTCGCCACCGTCGCCCTGCCACCCGCACGTCGTTTCTGCTTCGGTCTCGTCGATGTCGACCTTTACGCCCCCAGCGTCGCCGCGTTGAATCTGCTTTGGTCCCGGCTGAGTCCCGGCGGCCTGCTCGTGGTCGACGACTGCCAGGCCAACCACGTCTACGACGGCTCGCGCCAGGCCCTGGAGGAGTTCGCCCGAGCGCAGGGCCTCCCGTTCGAAATCCGCGCCAGCAAGCTCGGTGTGCTCCGCAAGCCGGCCGTGCCCTGACTCCGGATCCAAAAGCGGAGCAGCCCGCTAGGAACCGGTACGCGCCCGTGCTTCGCCCTGACAAGCCATCCTAGTTACGGCAGGACTGGGCTGCCTTGCGAACGACGGGGCATTCCGACACCCGCGCTCACCCGACGTCCTCGGCGTACGTCGCTGCACCGCGAGAGCCAGCGAGTTGCCTCGCGGTTTGTGGACAAGATGTGAGTGGCTTTCGCATCGTGCCACGACGTCCGCGCCGCAGCTTGCCCGCCGCCCCCCTCCAACCCACACCCGCCATGGAAGTTGCAGCCTGCTCCTCCGAGCCCCCCCTTCCCACGTCGTCTTTCACGAACGCCATCTGGACGACGACGCCACTCCCCTACTTTTAGAGAGGGGACATTTTAGAGAGGGGACAGGTCGGAAACATTAGACGTAAGGACCGTAGTGACTAAACTGTCGGCGTTATGAGGCTGGGGCGTATAAAGGTTTCGCCTGAACTGGGGCCGGCAGCTTACCACTGCATGACACGGGTGGTGGCGGGGGAGCGCCTCATCGACGACCCCGCCAAGGAAATCCTGCGACGTCAGCTTTGGCTGGTGGCGGAGTTCTGTGGTGTCGAAATCCTCACCTACGCCATCCTCAGCAACCACTTCCACATCTTGGTGCGCGTGCCGCAGAAGAGCTCGCCTTCGGATACAGAGCTGCTGCGTCGCTACCGGCTGCTCCATCCCAAGCCGACCAAGTACCAGCAAGCGCGCATCGAGGTAATCGAGGCGCAGTTGGTGACCGGCGGTCCCGAGGGCCAGGCATGGCGGCGGCGCCAACTGGCGCTCATGGGCGATGTCTCCAATTTCATGAAACTGCTCAAGCAGCGTTTCGCCATCTGG
>CAJCBL010000059.1 GCA_903960515.1 uncultured Verrucomicrobiota bacterium | reverse complement strand
GCTCCTACGGCGGGCACTTCGTTAACTTCTGTAAATCCAACTGCTGTCTTCAGTCTAAAAAGATCAGTTCACAGGGGGCTCCAACGGGGGTAAAGAATAGGCGGAAGGGGCAGCAATAGCATCAGCAACACGTCTAGCGCCAGATCTCTGCGGACTTCGATCTGTCAGGAGCCCTGGGGTCGGATTAGGGACAGGGTCGGATTAGGGTCAGTTCTGGGGTCCGATTAGGGACAGGTCAGTTCTGGCCCCCCCGCAGTCCGCCTGCCCGTTGCACCTGCTCGTCGAGCCGCTGGTAGGGATGGGGCGAAAGTGTTAGCCGGGGACTTCTCCTCAATTTTCCGCTCAGGCGGCCGATGTCCTCGCATCTTCCTTCCCAATCTCTATGAAAACCAAGCTCATCGTTCTCCTCGCTGCCTTCGCCACTGCCTGCCTCATACCGTCGCTCAATGCCGCAGTTGAGCCCGCCATCCAGACGAAGATCGACGCCGAGATCGTCGCCGCAACGAGCCTGGCGGCTGATCCTACGGTGGTCGCAGCCGTCAAGGCCCACAACGCCGGCATCTCCGCCGAGGCGCAGGCGATGACCCAAGAGAAATGGAAAACGCTGACGTTGCTCGACCCGTTCGTGCGCTCCTTTTCCAAGAACCCCAGCGGCGAGGTGCTGAAGGCGAAAAAATCGGTGTATATCACCGAAGGATTCCTCTCCGGCGCCGATGGCGTCAAGGTAGCCTTCCTCGCCAAGCCCTCGAACTGGTCCCACAAGGGCAAGCCCAAGCACGACCAGCCCATGTTGGGCAAGAATTGGCAGGGCGAGGTCGAGGTCGACGAGTCGACCGGTCTGCAACAGGTGCAGATTGCCGTGCCAGTGCTCGATGGCGGGAAGCCGATCGGTTCGCTCGTCGTCGGCCTGAGCCTCACGAAGATGAAGAACTGAGTGCGCGGGACCGCCATCCGCCCAACGAGCGTTCTTCATGGCAACCACGCGCAGCCTGCCCCGTTTGATCGATCTGCTGGTGATCGGCTTTGCGGTCGTCGCCTTCGGAACCACCGCTCTGCTGTACTCCACTGCCCGCAACCAACAGGCGCAGCAGGAGCGGCTCATGCAGGAGGTCATCTCCAGTTTCCAGGATTTCAACGCGGTGCGCGCTGCGCTCACCGTCGGTCGTGCCCAGGTGGAGACGCTGGCGCGATCCCGCGACCCCGACGAGATCGAGCAGTTGCTCGCGAAGGTGAAGACCGCAGATCAGGCGGTGACCAAATCGCTGGACGCCATGTCCGATCCCACCGTCACCGCGGCGTGGCGGAGACTCGGGGTGCTGGAAACGCGGGCCACCGAGGCTGTGTTGCAGGGGGACAACGGGCGCGCCTCCGAATTGATGATGCAGGAGGTGGCGCCCGCCACCTCCGACCTTGAGCTGGCGATGGAAGCCAATTTGCAGGCGAAACAGAAGGTCCTGGACCAGCGGCTCGAACTTGCGGCCGCCGCCCATCGTAGGGCCAACTTGGCGATTGCCGTCGTCGCGGTGGTGGCCGTCGTCGCACTGGTGGTCTTCGGTTGGGCGTTGCGGCGGCGCATCGCGCACCGCCTCGCCGATACCGCCGAGGCGCTCGGTCGCATGAGTAACCGGTTGGAGGAGACACTCGGCGAGCTCGGCGGCACCAGCCAGCAGCTGGCCGACGGCGCCAACAAACAGGCCTCCACGCTTGAGGAAACCAGTGCCACGTTGGAGGAGATCTCCAGCATGACCCGGCGCAACGCCGAGAACGCGGGCCATGCCCGGCAGCTCGTTCGAGAGACGCGTGCCGCCGCCGACAGCGGCCATAGCGACATGCAGCAGATGTCCGCCGCTGTTGCCGCGATCAAGACCTCCTCGGATCAGATCGCCTCGATCATCAAGACGATCGACGAAATCGCTTTCCAAACAAACATCCTAGCCCTCAACGCCGCCGTAGAGGCCGCCCGCGCTGGCGAGGCCGGAGCCGGTTTCGCCGTCGTGGCCGAAGAGGTACGCAACCTCGCCCAGCGCAGCGCCGTAGCCGCCCGCGAGACCGCCGCCAAGATCGAGGACGCCGTGCACCGCACCAGCGATGGTGTGCGTATCAGCAACAAGGTAGGCTCGGCCCTCGAAGAGATCGTTGGCCGTATCCGTAGGACAGATGAACTGATCAACGAGATCGCCACTGCCAGCGGCGAGCAGAGCACCGGCCTGGGCCAGCTCAACACCGCCGTCTCGGCGATGGACAAGGTTACCCAGGGCAACGCCGCCAGTGCAGAGGAGACCGCGGCTTCCGCCCAAGAACTCTTCCAACAGGCCTCGGAACTGGTTTCCGCCGTCGAGGAGCTCAATCAGCTCGCCGGGCTTGAGGCGCATGCGGCCCCAAAATCTGAGGGCGCGACGGCATTGCCTTCCACTCATGCAGCGGCGCGGCCGTCTGGTTCTGGCAAATCGGGGGAACCGGTCCCAATGGCGCGGCGGTAGGCCGAAGTGTTTCGGGGCAGAGCCGATGTGCTGTCGACTTGGACTGCGGGACTCGAAAGGGACGCGTAAAGAATAGTCCGTTGTTGGTGAATAGGAGCTAATGCAATGTAAACAATCCCCGGTTTGTGGCGCTAGTCTTCTTTCAGCTTGCGTCTATATCGCATGGACACAATTCGATCGGAAATCGGACCTGCGAATCCGGCGAAATTTGCAGCAGCGCTAGAAAAGCATTTGAAATATCAAGCCACACACCTCTCAACGGCCTGCTGATAACTCGGTACCCAGACGGAGTGATTCGACGCAGGGTGCCATATCTCAATCGGCATGTGTCTGGAGCTGATATAACGCCCAACCATAAAGGCGCGCGTATAGGAGTCGAGCTCTGGAAGGACGGAAAGCAAGACGGTTGCCCCTAGAATTTCAATGGGGCTGGGAAGGTTGAATTCTCGAGAAGACATTGAACACGGTCCGTTTCTAAACTGGTGCCCCGACCGGGGGAGTATTCGTATCGAGGGATCTTTCGAGAATGGAACAGAAGTTGGAACACGGAAGGGATCTAGAGTCAATAAAACGATCGACGAGGTGCTCTCCTTCAACAACGGAGTACTCGATTCCCGTATATTAAGTCACGCGGATTTCGAACAACTTTGGCCACATCAGCGAAAAGAGGTACACAACGCCCTCGAGGGCCGATCCCAGGGGCCGAGCATGGATAGGTGAATTCCGGGTCCCCTGGGGTGAATGCGCCAATCCCCTCCTCGCGCCACACCGATTTTGGCATTGCGGAGAGGAGCGCGATCCGGTTTTCCTCGGGTTGAGCGCTATGGCGGACATAAGCTCCGACCTCGCTCAAATCAACATTCTCACTTCCCCCGCTGCCCTCCGCCCCGCGCCGCACTCTGCGATTCAGAAGGCCGCCCTAGTTGGAAAACGGCAATCCAAACTCGCAAATCCGCCGCCATCCGTTTTTCCCGATATCAGGACTTCCGCCTTCAGCCCTCTGTGTCTTCTCCAACTTCAGTGCTTCAGCGTTCCGCTTTCAGCCATTCCGCCTTCCCGCTCGTGCATAATCCATCTTCAATACTTCCGCCTTCCGCGTTCAGCATTCTGCCTTTCCCCTTCCCCCCGCGCCCGTCAACAACGTCTCGTCCTGCGTCCCGAATCGGGCTTCCTATCAGTAAAGAAATCGGAGGTCATGATGCAGACAGGTGAGTTGCGTGATCCGCTGGGAAGATCAATCGGCGGTGTGTTAGAACGCATGCCAAAATGGCTCTGGGTTTTTCTTGTCAGCGGCTATTGTGTTATGTGTTACTGTTTTGGGCAAGCGCGGTATTCCGGAGCGCATTTCGATCTTTCGTTTCCGGTAATACTATCTGCCATTTTCTCACCCGGCATTGCATGGTATGTGGGCATATTGTGCCTTGATGCGAAATATGACGAACTATATGAATGCGCTTCAGCAAAGAGAAAAGTCATACTTGTATTTTCAACTGCCCTTGTTTCGGTAGCGGCCGTCTGCTGGATCCAGCACGCCATTTTTGGGAACGAGAATCTCAATGATTTTTCTTCAACCGTGGAATCGTCGCGTACCGTTGGCAATACCGTGTATCGACGGGCAAGCGGTGCCGCGATGATCTCAGGCGGAAGCGATGCCTATGCCCTTATCGCGGGCACGAGCTTTCAGGTGGTCTTGATCCCGTTTGCTTTCTATTGTTTCTATTTAGCCGCGTTTAATATCACCATGCTCCGGCAGCCGCTTTGGCAGCATCCGAATCCGACCGTGCGGGAAGAATGTATTGAAAGCCTGACTGATATGATTACGTTGCGTACGATCGTTCAAACCGACTCTAGCGACTGGATCAGAAAGCAAGCTCAGAAGCGCATTGATGCCCTTTCCAAGATGTAAAGCGATACTGGGAAAGGCAATGTTTTCGAGGGCGGATTGGGGACAGGTCAGTTCTGGCACCCTTAGCCGTAACCATGCAATCGCACCGCTTTGCGCTCTGGCAGTACACGAACTTGTCCGCCGTAGGAGCGTGCAAGCACGCGATCTGCGCTCTGAATCGCGTGCAAGCACGCTCCTACAGATGACTGGTTACGGCTTAGGGAGGCACCCTATTTGCCGATCCGCCCCCCTTTTTCCGAGCCTTATGCATTCATTATTCTGCCTTCCCCCTGCCCCGAGTCCCCGTCGCCGACGTCTCTTGCTGCGTCCCGAACCGGCCTTCCTAGGAGCCTGTCGGACTGAGAAATCAGCCCTGCCGTCGGTGCGACCCATATTTTCACGGTTATTGGCCTAAAACCGTTTTCCGAGGAACCGAAACCGATTGCGTCCTCGCATCGGG
>CAJCBL010000058.1 GCA_903960515.1 uncultured Verrucomicrobiota bacterium | reverse complement strand
TAAATAGCAGCGACAACGCGCCCGATGCGAGGACGCAATCGGTTTCGGTTCCTCGGAAAACGGTTTTAGGCCAATAACCGTGAAAATATGGGTCGCACCGACGGCAGGGCTGATTTCTCAGTCCGACAGGCTCCTAGGGCCGGGGGCCGGGTTTGGCTTGCGCCAGCGGTTCACTCTTATGGGTACGGCTGTACCGCCAAAGTGGGTGATGCCGAACGGCCCGCGGGGATTCCCCTGACAAATGGCTGACAAACCTTTACGCCCACCTGACAACTTCACCCGGCGCATGGTGTAGGCTGAGAACGATTACCCAGGGGCGGATTGCCGCCCCGCCCGATCGACACCCAACCTCGACTCACCCAAATCGTTATGAATATCCGTTTTCTCGCGGGCGCTCTCGCCCTCCTCGCGATCACCGCAAATCTCCTTTCCGGCCCCCGGGACGAAGAGTGGAAGCAGGTCGACGCGGCGGCCCGCCAGGGTCTGCCGAAGACAGCGATTGAGCGGCTGGAGCCCATCGTAGCCGGTGCGCTGGCCGACCGGGCGTACCCCGAGGCCATCCGCGCGATCGGCCGCAGGATAGCCCTCGAGGGCACGGTCGAAGGCAACAAGCCCGAGGAAAAGATCGTGCGCCTGCAGGCCGAGATCGACAAGGCGCCCGCCGCGATGAAGCCGGTGATGGAGGCGTTGCTGGCGCATTGGTACTGGGACTACTTCCTGCAAACTCGCGGGCGGATCGACCAGCGTACTCAGACCGCTGAGGCGCCTGGGCTGGATATTCAATCGTGGGACCTCTCCCGCATCCTCACCGAGATCGGCAGCCACTTCGACGCCGCGCTAGCCGACTCGGCTTCGCTCCAGTCCACCCCGATCGCGGCCTTCGATGCGCTGATCGACAAAGGCAACGTGCCGGATAGCTACCGCCCCACGCTCTTCGACTTCCTCGCGTACGATGCGCTCTCGTTCTACCAGGCCGGCGAATTCGGCGCGGTTGCGGCGGAGGATGCGTTCGAGGTCGACACCGGCAGCGCGATCTTCGGCGACGCCTCCGAGTTTCAGAAATGGCGTCCTGAAACAACCGACATCGTATCACCGAAGTGGAAGGTGATCGCGCTCTACCAGGCGCT
This sequence comes from uncultured Verrucomicrobiota bacterium, assembly GCA_903960515.1. GTDB lineage: Bacteria > Verrucomicrobiota > Verrucomicrobiia > Opitutales > Opitutaceae > CAJCBL01. Next base: position 21,055 of record CAJCBL010000058.1, on the reverse strand, counting down.
GATGCAATTCCACCGGGACGATGCCGACCGCTCCGCCTTCCTCGATGCCGACATAGGGCGCCTGAACTACGGATACAATGTCGCCGTCGGCGAGGCCAAGGACGAGCGCTACGATGCGGGGCTCCGGCGCTTCGTAGCCGCGACGAAGAAGCACGAGATCTACGCCCGCGCGCTTCACCTTCTTGCGGCGTGCCGCTACTCCGCCGGCGAGCCGACCCAGGCCCGTGAGCTGGCCCAGCGCGGGCTTTCGGCGTTCCCGGAAAGCGTCGGCGCGGCGCAGTGCTTCAACCTCATCCAGCAGATCGAGGCGCGCTCGGCCGCCCTTGAAACCGAGGGAGTCTGGAACGCCCCGTGGCCCACGCTCGACATCACCTATCGCAACGTCACCAAGATTTACCTGCGCGCCGTGCCGGTCGACTTCGCCGACTATGTCGAGCACGCGCGTTGGAACTTCGGCGGTTTCGAGCGGGAGCGGACCAAGGCGTGGCTCGCCGCCAAGCCGGTCCTGGCCTGGGATGCCGACCTGCCGCCGACGAGCGACTTCAAGCAGCGTACGGAGAAGTTGCCCGCGCCGACCACGCTCAAACCGGGCTTCTACGCCATCTTCGCCAGCCACGATCCCTCGTTCGGCGAGACCAACAATCAGATCAGCCTCGCCACGGTCTGGGTCAGCGACCTCGCGCTGGTGTTGAGGACCCGTTACGACAGCGAGACGCAGACCGGCTTCGTCCTTCGCGCAAACGGTGGCGAGCCGGTCGCCGGTGCCACGCTGCGCCTCTGGCAACGCGACCGTGAAGGTTGGTTCAAGCCGATTGCCCCGAAGACGACCGATGCGAACGGCCGGTTTGAGTTCTCCGCCAAGGACCGTTCGGTTCTCGTGCTGGCCGAGCACGAGGGTCATGCCGTCGCGAGCACGCGCGAGGTGCAATCCTACGGCCATTCCGATCCAGGCCACGACGACTCCCAGACGGTGTTCTTCACCGACCGCGCCATCTACCGACCCGGCCAGACGATCAGCTACAAGGGTGTATCCATCCGCTACGACCAAGCTGCGGGCAAGTACTCCGCCTTCGCCGGCCTCGCGCTCACGGTCGTGTTCAACGATCCCAACGGCAAGGAGATCGCCCGCACCGAGCACCGCACCAACGACTACGGCTCGTTCGACGGCGTGTTCACCGCGCCGCGTGACCGCGTGATGGGTACGATGTCCATCCGCGTTCTTGATCGGCCGAGCATGACCTCCTTCAACGTCGAGGAGTACAAGCGCCCGAAGTTCCAGGTCGCGCTTGAGGCGCCCGCCGAGGCCGCGAAACTCGATACTCGGGTCACCGTCATCGGCAAGGCAACGGCGTACACCGGCGCCGCGATCGGCGGGGCGAAGGTGCAGTGGCGTGTAGAGCGCGCTGTGCAGTGCCCGTACTGGTGCTGGTGGTTGCAGCCACCAGCGTCCAAGGCGATCGCGCACGGCACCGCCGTCTCCGAGCCCGACGGCACTTTCAAAGTGACATTCACCGCCGAGCCGGATCGCTCGGTGCAGGCGAAAAACGAGCCCGTGTTCAACTATTCGATCCATGCCGATGTGACCGATACGAGTGGCGAAACGCGTTCCGTGGATCGTACCGTCCGCGCGGGCTACACCGCGCTGGCGGCGTCGGTGGATGCTGGTGACTGGCAGACGGCAGAGCGGCCGGTCGAGCTGTCGGTCGCGACGACTTCGCTCGATGGTGTGCCCCAGGCGGCCAACGGCAGAATGACGATTCGCGCGCTCCAGCAGCCGGTCGCTGTCGAGCGAGCGTCGCTGCAGCGCCAGAACAATTGGTGGTGGGGCGCCGGGGAGCCGAAGGCCGATCCGACGAATCCAGATTCCTGGGAACCCGGCGCGGCTGTAGCTGAGAGAACCTTCACGACCGACGCCACCGGTGCGACCAAGGTCGCTGCGTCGCTGAAAGCCGGAATCTATCGCGCCTCGCTGGAGACGAAGGATCGTTTCGGAAAGAAGGTGACCGCGAGGCGCACGGTGCAGGTGGTGGATACTCGGGCACGCGAGTTTGGCGTGAAGATTCCGAATCTGTTCGCCGCGCCGAAGTGGTCGGTCGAGCCGGGCGAGACGTTCTCCGCGCTCTGGGGCACGGGGTACGACTCGGGCCGGGCGTTCGTCGAGCTGGAGTGCAACGGCAAGGCGTTGAAGAGCTACTGGACGAAAGCCAACCGCACGCAGGAGCTCGTCGAGCAGGCGGTGACCGAGGAGATGCGCGGCGGTTTCACGGTGCGGGTGAGCTGTGTCCGCGAGAATCGCGCCTATTTCAATGAGCGCGTGGTGGATGTGCCGTGGTCGAGCAAACAGCTTGCGGTGAAGTGGGAGAGCTTCCGCTCGAAGCTCCTGCCCGGGCAGAAGGAAACGTGGACGGCTGTCGTCACTGGGCCCGACGCCAAGCGCACCGCCGCCGAGATGGTCGCCACGCTGTACGACGCCTCCCTCGACCAGTACGCGCCGCACTCCTGGCCGGCGGGTTTCAATGTGTTCCGGCACGAATCCAACCTGCGCCAGTCCGAGTTTCAGAACTCGGAACGAACTTTCCAGTACTTGCAGGGCTGTTGGGAGATGCCGAACCGCGAGGTGGACTGGTGCTACCGGACCTTCCCGTCGGAAGTCGTGTCCGATTTCTGGGGCTGGCAGTATGGCCAAGCGATGATGGCGATGCCGTCCGCGCCGGCAGCGGCGGAGAGTTCGGATGGGGAAATAGTCGTATTGTCCCCCTTCTGCGTGAACGCCGCGCCCGATGAGGGATATGGGGCCACGGCCACCTTGGCCGGTGTCCGCCTGCGGACCGAGCTCAAGGATGTCGGGTCTGCCGTCACTGCGGGCGAGGGACCCAAGCCCGACCTTTCCAAGGTCGCGGCGCGCAAGAACCTCAACGAAACCGCCTTCTTCTTCCCTCACCTGATCGCGGGCGAGGACGGCACGGTGCGCATGACGTTCACGGTGCCCGAGGCGCTCACTGAGTGGAAGTTCCTCGGCTTCGCTCACGACGCGCAGTTGCGCTCGGGGTTGCTCTCCGGCACGGCGGTCACCGCGAAGGATCTTATGGTGGAGCCGAACCCGCCGCGCTTTGTGCGCGAGGGCGACGCGATCGAGTTCACCGTCAAGGTGAGCAACCAGACCGACCGTACGCAAAAGGGTTCGGTGGAGCTCACCTTCGCCGACGCCGCCTCGCTGAAGTCGGTGGACGCCGCGCTGGGGCTCCGCGCCACCGAGCAGGCGTTCGACGTGCCCGCGAAGCAATCACGCAGTTACTCGTGGCGCATCGCCGTGCCGGACGGGATGGGCTTTCTCACGTACAAGGCCGTGGGCGCCACCGCGCAGTTTAGCGATGGCGAGGAAGGATACCTGCCGGTGCTTAGTCGCCGAATCCTGGTGACCGAGTCGCTGCCGCTGCCGATCCGCGGCAAGGCGACGAAGCAGTTCGAGTTCACGAAGCTCCTGGCGTCTGGGAAATCGGACACGCTCCGTAGCCAGTCGCTCACAGTGCAGATGGTCTCGCAGCCGGCGTGGTACGCGGTGATGGCGCTGCCGTACCTGATGGAATACCCGTACGAGTGCAGCGAGCAGCTCTTCAACCGATTTTATGCCAATGCGCTCGCCCGGCACATCGCCGCCTCCGATCCGAAGATCCGGCGGATCTTCGATCTCTGGAAGAACACGCCTGTGCTCGATAGTCCGCTCACGAAGAACCAAGATCTGAAGTCGGTGATGTTGGAGGAAACCCCGTGGCTGCGGCAGGCGCAATCGGAGAGCCAGGCGCGGCGCAACGTAGGCATTCTATTCGACGCCGACCGCCTCGACGAGGAATCCGCCCGCTCGCTCGCCCAGCTTGCCGATCGCCAGCAGGGCGACGGCCTTTGGTCGTGGTTTCCTGGAGGCAGGCCGAGCGAATACATCAGCCTCTACATCGCCACCGGCTTCGGCCGGTTGCGCCACCTCGGCGCGCAGTTCGATGCGGCGCCTGCGATCAAAGCCTTCGCCGGCCTCGATGCGTGGATGGACCGCGAGTATCGCGAGATCCTCCGGTTGCCGTCGCCCGAGAGCTATGTGCCGAGTTACACCGACGCGCTGTACCTCTATGGCCGCAGCTTCTTCCTCAAGGACCGGCCCGTAGCCGTGGAGCACCGGGCGGCGGTGGACTTCTTCCTGCAGCAGTCGCGCAAGCACTGGCTCAGCGTGGATTCGCGGCAGAGCCAGGCGCAACTGGCGCTCGCGTTTCAGCGTTTCGGTGACAAGACGACGGCGCTGGCGATCGTGAAGTCGCTAAAGGAACGCAGTATGAGCAACGAGGAGCTGGGGATGTTCTGGCGCGATACGGAGCTGAGCTGGTGGTGGTACCGTGCGCCGATCGAGACGCAGGCGCTCATGATTGAGGCGTTCGCCGAGGTCGCGGACGACGCCGCTGCCGTCGAGGACTGCAAGGTCTGGCTCTTGAAGCAGAAGCAGACGCAGGACTGGAAGACGACCAAGGCCACCGCCGACGCCATCTACGGCCTGCTCGTGCGCGGCACGAACCTGTTGTCGAGCGATGCGCTGGTCGAAGTTTCGCTCGGCGGCCAGACGATCCGTCCGGAGAAAGTGGAGGCCGGCACCGGTTTCTACGAACAGAAGTTTGTGCGCGACGAGATCAAGCCCGCGATGGGCGCGATCACGGTGACGAAGACCGACGACGGCGTGAGCTGGGGCAGCGTGCACTGGCAGTACCTCGAGGATATGGCGAAGGTCACGCCGCACGAGGGCACTCCGCTCGTGCTCAAGAAGACGCTTTGGGTGAAGCGGACGACCGCGAAGGGACAGGAGTTGGTGGCGGTCGCCGGCCCCGTGGCCGTAGGTGACGAGTTGGTCGTGCGCATCGAGCTGCGCACGGATCGGGACATGGAATACGTGCACCTGAAGGACCAGCGCGGCAGCGGCACTGAGCCGGTGAATGTGCTGAGCCGGTACAAGTACCAGGACGGCCTTGCCTACTACGAGAGCACTCGCGACACCGCCTCCCACTTCTTCATCGATTACCTGCCGAAGGGCGCCTACGTGTTCGAATACTCGACACGCGTGCAGCTCAAGGGCGAGTACCAGACGGGCATCGCCGAGATCCAGTGCATGTATGCCCCCGAGTTCAACAGCCACTCGGGGAGCACTCGGATCGAGGTGAAGTAGGATTCCGGAGTAGAGCGAGGCGCCCCCGCCAAGCCGCGGCTCCGCGGGGACGCTTCGCCCCGGGGGCAGGTCACGCCGCCTGCGCCACGGCAGTGAAAATGTAGTACCCGGCGTTTCTCCGCGCCGGGTATTGCTTTGGGCCTGCAGGCGGGCATTCTACGCGCCGCGTGGAGTTCGAAAAACACCTACTCGTGGATGGCTACAACATAGCCCATGCTTGGCCCGAGCTGCGCCGTATCCTAATGACGGAGGGCCGCGATGTCGCCCGCGCCCAGCTTGTCGAGCGGGTCCGCGTGCTCCACGATTTCGAGCGCATGCGGGTGAGCGTGGTGTTCGACGGGCGGGGGGCCGACATCGCCATCGAGCGGCCTACGCCTCACGCGACCTTCTCGGTGCTCTACACCCCGGGCGGGATGACGGCCGACGACCTCATCGAGCAGTTGGCCGTGCAGTCGCCAAAGCCCGCTGACGTCTTTGTGGCCACCGCCGACCAGTCGGAGCGCGACACCGTGGAAGCCGGCGGGGTGCAGGTGGTTACCCCGGAGCAACTGGCCGAGTGGATCGAGCGGGTGGGGCGGGCGCAGTCGGTGGCGGTCGAGGAACATACCAAGCGCACCGCGTCGCAGTGGAAGCGCGGGCGGAGTTGAAATCGATCCATGACGCACCGATACAACAACGCGGTGGGCGGACAGGTGGCCGAGCTGCAAGGCCTGTATGGGCCGTATGCGTTTTCTGAGAAGCTGCTCCAGAAGGTCTGGCTGCTCGGGTTGTTTGAGACGCGAGGGGCGCTACTCACCGATGGCGCGGTGCTCGATGTGCTCGCCCCGGGGCGTTGGAATCTGCTCGGCGGTCCGGATTTCCGCGGAGCTCGGCTGCTCATAGGAGGGCGCGAGGTGACTGGCGACGTGGAGGTGCATTTCAACGCGGCCGACTGGCAGCGCCACGGGCACGACCGGGATCCGGCCTACAACGACGTGGTTCTGCACGTGGTGCTCTTCGAGCCGCGGCGGGCCGCGCCTGCACCGCGCACGGCCGATGGCCGCGAGGTGGCCCAACTGGTGTTGCTGCCGTGGTTGCATTGCAGCTTGGAGGAATTCGCCTCCGACGATGCGGTGGAGGCTCTCACCCACCAGCACACGAGCCGGCTGGCCGAGGAGCTGCTGGCGCTGGTCCCGGAGGAGCGGCTTGAGCGGTTGCGCGCCGCTGCCGAGAAGCGCTGGAAGCAGAAGGTGCATTTCGCCGAGGTGCGGCTGGCGCGGCTGGGCTGGGAGGAGGCCTGCCACCACACCGCGTTGGAGATTCTCGGATATCGTTTCAATCGCGCCCCGATGCTGGCGGTGGCGGCGCGGTATCCACTGGTGAGCTGGCGCGGTGGTGGCGCGGGCGATGCGCTGCTATGGGAGGCGGGCGGCGAGGGCTGGCGGCAGCAGGGAGTGCGCCCGGCCAACGATCCGCGGCGGCGCCTGGAGCAGTACCGCGCCTGGGTGGGGGCGGTGCCGGACTGGCCTGAGCGCTGGCGGCTGTGGGCGGAGGCGGCTGAGCTTAGGGTGCCGCAGGCCGACCTGGGTGCGGTGGCGCGGGTGCGGCGCACCTGGCACCTGGCGGCCTGGCGCGAACAGGTGGCCGCTCAGGTGTGCGGCGGGGCGTTGAGCGGTCCCCGATTGGATACGTTGATAGGCAACGGCCTGCTTCCGCTGCTTGCTGCGCATACGGGCTGCCCGGCCTTTGCGCGCTGGTTTTGCGGGGGGGCGGGGGAGGCGCCGGAGGGCATACTGGTGGCGCTGCGACTGGCCGGGGTGTGCGGGCGCGGCGCGGCGCCGCTGCATGAGGGGGCGGTGCAGGGGCTTTTGCATTTGGGGCTGGAGCAGCCCGACACCTTCGCTTCCACGGGCGGCGAACGGCTCCAGTAGGCGAGTACCGGCCGTGATTTCCCCCTGCTTCAGCCCTCAATCTGCCCGGAATGGCCCCACTGGCGCGCCCAACTCTTTTCCGCCGGAGGGGGCGCGGGGCTTGACATAGATTTTTGCGGTGGGCTACGGTGACCGCTCCTACAGTCCTCACTTTATCCGGTGGGCCCACCAGCCCGCCTTTTTTTTCCCTTCAACACACGACCCGATCAATGAGCAGCGAAATTCTTTCCGTCTTGGAGTACATGGAGAAAGAGAAGGGGATTCCGCGCGCCGACATGATCCAAGCGATCGTGACGGCGATCAAGAACGCGGCCCTCAAGGGAGTGAACGCGGGTCAGGAGATCAAGATCGAGATCAACCCCAAGAACGGCCAGTTGCAGGCGTGGGCCGTGCTCAAGGTGGTCGACTCCGTATCCGATCAGCTTACCGAGATCCATGTCGAGAAGGCCCAGTCGGTGCGCTTTGGCGCCGGGGTGGGGGAGATCGTGGAGAAACCCATCGACCCGGCCTACCTCGGTCGCATCGCAGCCCAGACCGCCCGCCAGGCGATCATGCAGCGCATCCGCCAGTTCGAGAAGGACCGTATCCTCGACGACTACAAGGACATGGTCGGCGATGTCGTCAGCGGCATCGTGCGCCGTAAGGAGCGCGGGGATATGTTTGTCGATCTCGGCAAGGCCGAGGGTGTGATGCCCGCCAAGGAGCAGGTGCCCGGCGAGGAGTATGCGGCCGGTGAACGCATCCGCTGCCTGTTGATGAGCATCGATTCCAGCCCCCGCGGGCCCGAGCTCGTCCTGAGCCGCGCCAGCCCCAAATTTGTCCGCCGCCTCTTCGAGCTCGAAGTGGCCGAGATCGCCGACGGCACCGTAAAGATCGAGGCCTTTGCCCGCGAGCCGGGTTATCGCACCAAGATTGCGGTGACATCGGCCGACTCCAAGGTCGACCCCGTGGGAGCCTGCGTGGGCGCCCGTGGCGCCCGGGTGAAGAGCATCGTGCGCGAGCTCAACGGCGAGAAGATCGATATCATCCCTTTCAAGACCGACCCGCGTGAGATGGTACTGGAGGCACTCAAGCCCGCCGTGCCGCGCAGCATCCAGTTCGATGAGCGCAACAAGCGCATCGCTCTGGAAGTGGGCGAGGAAGACCTGGCCGTGGCCATCGGCCGCAAGGGCCAGAACGCCCGCCTCACCTCCCGGCTGATCGGCTGGCGTATCGACATCATCCGCGTAGCCGCTGTGTCCAATACCATGGGCGACAAGGTCAAGGCCGCCGCCGGATCGCTGCACAGTGCCTTGGGTCTGCCCGACGATGTCGCCATGCGACTCGTCGAGAAGGGGCTCAACAGCATAGAGCTGCTGGATACTGTTGACGAGGAGACCCTCATCGGCGAAGGCTTCACTCTCGACGAAGCCCAAGATATTCTTAATCGGGTGCGCCAAGCCGGCTCCAGTGCCGCGCCGCAGGCCTGAAGCCTTCAACCCAGTCTGTTTTTCGACACCACTAGATGAGCGTCCGCATTCACGAACTCGCCAAGCGCATCGGCATCGACAACAAGGAGCTGCTCTCCTTGCTCAAGGGGCGTGGCTTCGATGTGAAGACAGTCTCCAGCACGGTCGATCCGATCAGTGCCGAAGCTTTGGAAGGCGAGCTGAAGGGTAAGTACCACGCCGAGGCCGCTGTGGCCCCTGCGGTGGCCGCCCCTGCACATCCCGAGCCGGAGTCGGCTCCGGTCGAGCCCGTAGCCGCGCCGGCAGCCCCCCACGCCGTTGTCGAGCCCGTAGCGGCCCCGGTGCATGTAGTGGCACCGGCTCCCGTTACTGCGCCGATCCCTGTAGCGCCCCCGGCCCCGATTGCAGCGCCCGCTCCGGTCGAGCCGGTGGTGCCGCCGGTCCCGCAGTTTTCCACCAAGGTGCCCCAGGGCGTTTTCGTGCGTTCCGCCAACGAAATCGCGCAGGAGAAGGCAGACGTTGAGAAGGCCAAGCATGCAGCTCGCGTGGTGGCCCCGCCGCCGGCCCCTGCGCTGCGTGCTCCCTCCGCGCCTACGCGTGCACCGATGGCACCCCAGCGCCCGCAGATGCATTCTGCTCCCTCCCGTCCGCAGGCTCCGCGCCCGGCTCCTGGCCCGCAGGGCAATGCTCCGCGCCCAGCCTCTCCGGCCCCGTTGGCTCCGCCGATGATCTCGCGCCCGGCTCCCGTTTCAGCGCCTGCTCCTGTGGCCCCCAAGGCCGCTTCGCCTGCGCCCTTGGCTCCCCCGCCCGCAGCGCCTCCTCGGCCGCTGGCACCGCCGCCGGCTCTTCCTGCGATGGGTATGCCTTCCAAGCCCGGCCCTGTAGCCGCGCCTATGGCACCACCACTGCCGGCCGCTGCAGGCCCGGTAGCGACCGTCACCATCGCTGGCGACGTGAAGATTCTCCACGTCAAGCCTCCGATCATCGTTCGCGATTTCGCCGTCGCCATCGGGGTGAAACCTTTCCGCCTCATCTCCGAGTTGATGGAGATGGGCATCTTCGGTTCGCTCAACCAGGCCGTAGATGAGGCCGTGGCCACCAAGCTGGCCGAGAAGCACGGTTTCATGCTCGAAGTGAAGCACCGCGGCGATGTAGCCCCGGTGGTGGCCGTCAAGGAAAAGGCCAAGCCAGTGGAGGAGGACGAGTCCAAGTTGCTCGAGCCGCGTCCGCCGGTGGTTTGTATCCTTGGACACGTTGACCACGGCAAGACCACGCTGCTGGATACCATCCGCAAGGCCAATGTGGCCGCAGGCGAGGCGGGTGGCATCACCCAGCACATCGGCTCCTACCAGATCGAGCACCACGGCCGTAAGATCACCTTCCTGGACACCCCTGGCCACGCCGCCTTCAACAAGATGCGTGCCCGTGGTGCCAACACCACCGACATCGCCATCCTGGTGGTCGCAGCCGACGACGGCTTCATGCCCCAGACCGACGAGGCGCTCAAGTTCATCAAGGCCGCCAAGGTGGCCACCATCGTGGCCATCAACAAGGCCGACGTGAAGGGCGCCAACTTCGACCGCGTGAAACTGCAGATGCAGGAGCGCGGCATCTCCCCCGAGGATTGGGGTGGCGAGACCATCGCCGTAAAGGTGTCCGGCCTGAAGGGCGACGGTGTGCCCGAACTGCTCGAATACATTTTGCTCCAGACCGACGTCATGGAGCTCAAGGCCAATCCGAAGGCTCCGGCCTCCGGTGTGGTCGTGGAGGCCGAGATCGAGGTGGGCCGTGGCAGCACAGCCACCGTCATCGTCCAGCGCGGCACTCTGCGCGTTGGTGATGCGGTTGTCTGCGGAGCCTCCTACACCAAGATCAAGGCCCTCTTCAACGACAAGGGCGAGCAGGTCAAGGAGGCTGGGCCCTCCATGCCGGTGAAGATCATCGGCTGGTCCTCCACCCCCGATGCGGGTGCGCTGTTCAAGGTCGTCAAGAACGAGCGCGAGGCCAAGTCCATCGCCGAGGAGGCCGAGCAGCTCCTGCGCAAGCAGGCCACCCAGGCTTCCGCTACGCCCAAGGACGTCTCCATCGAGAAACTCTTCGCCGAGATCGCCGCCACTCAGAAGCCGACCCTCAAGGTCGTCATCAAGTCCGACGTCTTCGGTTCGGCCGAGGCCGTGCGCAACTTCCTGGAAGGCATCAAGAGCGACAAGGTCGCCCTGGAGGTCATCGCCTCCGAGGTCGGCTTGGTATCCAAGAACGATGTGCTCCGTGCCGGCGCCGCCGGTGCGGTCATCATCGGTTTCAATACCCGGCTGGAAAACGGCGTCACCGCCGTGGCCAAGCACAATGGGGTCACCATCCTCGCCTACGACATCATCTACGAAGTCGCCGACAAGGTGAAGGAGCTCATGGCCGACCAACTCCCGCCCGACCTGCGCGAAGCCAAGCTGGGCGGCGCCGAGGTGCGCGCCGTATTCCCGGTGGCCAAGGGCAATGTCGCCGGCTGCTTGGTTACCGACGGCAAGATCACCCGCAATGCCAAGGCGCGCGTGCGCCGCGGCCGCGAGGTCATGTACGAGAGCACGATCGGCACTCTGCGCCGCTTCAAGGACGATGCCAACGAGGTGCGCGCCGGCCTGGAGTGCGGCATCGGCCTGGATGGCTTCAGCGACTACAAACCGGGCGATCTCATCGAGTGCTTCGAGATCCAGAAGATCCGCGCCAGCCTCTGATCATTTGAGATTTGCGATTGCCGATTTTCGATTGAGGCCGGCGGCCTTCGCTGCGGCATGAACAATCGGAAATCGGAAATCCAGAATCGAAAATAGACTATGTCCAACCGCACCGTACGCATCAACGAGCTGCTTCAGCGCGAAATCAGCCACGTGCTGCATATGCGCTGCGGGCAGGAGGCGGTGCTCTACACCATCACCGGCGTCGAGATCGCCCCCGATCTGCGCACCGCCAAGGTCTACTTTTCCCTCCTCAAGAAGGACGCCGACCCCGCTTCCGCAGGACGCTGGCTCAAGACCAAGATTTCGCTCATCAGCGAGCACATGCGCCGCCAAGTGCAACTGCGCTACCTGCCCAAGCTTGAGTTTGTGCACGACAACAGCCCCGACCGCGCCGAGCGTATCCATCGGCTGCTGGACGACATCGGCGGGGTGCCTCCTGCTCCTTCCGCCCCGTCTGCCGTGCCGCCCCCGCCTTCGCCCACGCCGCAGGGCTGAGCCGCACGCTGTTTTTCGCCATGTCGCGCTTCTTTCCCGAGCTCGCGAGTAATTTTGCACAGGTGGTGCCCCGCCTGGATGGCCGCCGCGTCGTGGTGATCGGCCACGCTCGGCCCGATGGCGACTGTATCGGATCTCAAGTGGCGCTGGCCCGCCTGCTGGCCGCCCGCGGCATCGAGGTGGTCTGCGCCAACGGTGACCCTGTGCCACGGCGCCTAGCGTACCTGGCACCTCAGCACGTGTTCTATACTGCCGACACCCTGCCGGCCGGCGACTACACCGCAGTGCTTGTCGATTGCGCCGACCTTGCCCGCATCGGCCAGAAGCTGGCGGAGCGTTTCCCGCGGCCCCTGCTCAGCATCGACCATCACCTCAGCAACAACCACGGCGCCGAGGCGAACCTCGTGGATCATGCCGCCGCGGCCACCGCCGAGATCATCGCCGGCATTGCCTTCGATCTGGAGCTGCCGGTGGACCCCGTGACCGCCAAGGCGCTCTATGCGGGCATCGTTACCGACACCGGCCAGTTCCGCCATGCCTCGACCACGGCACGCGTATTTGAGCTCGTGGGCCGCCTGATCGCCTGCGGGGCGGAGCCTGTCGAGGCCGGCTACCACATCTACGAGCGCGAATCGTTCGGCCGCATGAAGCTGCTCCAGCATTTCCTCTCATCCCTGCGCCTGGAGTGCGAGGGCCGGGTGTGCGTGGGCGTGCTGCCGCTCGGAATCTTCGAGGCGACCGGCACTGGTCCCGAGGATACCGAAGGCCTGGTCGACTATGCCCGCGCCATCGATGGCGTGGAGATCGGCGTGCTGCTCGAAGAGCGCCCCGGAATGACCAAGGGCAGCCTGCGCGGCAAGAACCCGGCCCTGCGCCTGGACCGGGTGGCCGCAGCGTTTGGCGGCGGCGGCCATGCCTGCGCCGCCGGGCTCAATCCCAAGGAGCCCATTGCGGTCGTCGAGCCCCGCCTGCTCGAGATGCTGCGCTCCGCTCTGGACCGCGTGTCGCCCTCAACCTCTTCATGAATCTCGTCCCCCGCACCGAGTTCGATGGCGTGTTGCTCATCGACAAGCCCTCCACCTACACTTCGCACGACGTAGTCAATCGTGTGCGACACAAGCTCCAGCAGAAGCGCGTGGGCCACGCTGGTACGCTGGACCCGATGGCCACCGGCCTGCTGCTCATGCTCGTGGGCAAGGCCACCCGCCTCTCGCAGTATCTCACCAGCTCCGACAAGGAGTATGAGGGCACACTCACCTTGGGCAGCACGACCAACTCCCAGGACGCCGAGGGCGAGGTGATGGAGTCGCGCCCGGTGCCCGCCGACCTCGACCGCGCCAAGATCGAGGCGGTGATGCAGACTTTCCGCGGAGACCAGTACCAGACTCCTCCGATGTTCTCGGCGATTAAGGTGGGTGGGGTGCCCCTCTACAAGATGGCCCGCAAGGGCGAGGAGATCGACCGCGAGCCCCGCTTCATTCGCGTCTCCAGCATCGAGCTGCTCAGTTGCGAGCTGCCGTTGGTGAGCTTCCGCGTGCAGTGTTCGAAGGGTACCTACATCCGCACGATCGCCCACGACATCGGTGAGAAGCTCGGTTGCGGAGCGCACTTGAGTGCCCTTCGGCGCACGGCTTGCGGAGCGCTGCGCCTGGACAAGGCGCTCACACTCGAGGCCTTCATGGCGCTGCCCATGTCGGAGATCCAGCAGCACCTGCTGGCGGCGCACCAGGTGGCCCCTACGCACGCGCTCTAGACGGCCGCCGGGGGCGGAACCACATGCTTTCCGATTCCCACCTTTTCTCCTCGCTGGCTGCTGTGCGCCTGCCCGCGCAGCCCCTGCATCTGGCCATCGGGATGTTCGACGGAGTGCATCTCGGGCACCAGGCCGTGATCGAGTCGGCACTGCACTCGGCGCGGCGCGAGGGCGGGCTGGCCGGTGTGCTCACCTTCGATCCGCATCCCAGCCGGCTCTTCCGGCCGGAGCAGCCGGTGCGCATGCTTATGGCGCCGGCGGCGAAGAACCATTTCCTGCTCACCGCGCTGGGCGTGGACTTCGTGGTGGAGGAGCCCTTCACCCGGGAGTTTGCCGCGGTGCCGGCCGAGGCTTTCCTGCCGCGCCTGCGGGCGGCGCTGCCGCAACTGCACGCGGTCTACGTAGGTGAGAACTGGCGCTACGGTGCCGGCCGCCAGGGCGATGTGGCCAGCCTGGTTCGCTCCGGGCGCGCGGAGGGCGTGCACGTATTCAGCGCGCCGCGCATCAAACTCGACGGCGAACCGATCAGCAGCACCCGTATCCGGGCGCATGTGGGCGCGGGGGACTTTGCAGCTGCCAACGCCCTGCTGGGCTACGCGTACTTTGCCTGCGGGGTGGTGGAGCCGGGGCGGCAACTGGGGCGTACCCTCGGGTTCCCCACGCTCAACCTGTCCTGGAATCCCGAGTGCGCTCCGCTCCTGGGCGCCTACGCGGTGACGGTGCGCGGGGCGGGGGAGCCGCCGCAGGCCGCGAGGGCAGCGGTGGCCAACTACGGAGTGCGTCCCACCGTGGAGGCCGCAGGCCGGCCCCTGCTGGAGGTGCATGTGCTGGGCGGGTGCGATTGGGGGCCGGGCGACGAACTGCTGGTCGAGTGGCGACTACTCCTGCGCCCCGAGCGCAAGTTTGCCGATCTGGCGGCCCTGCAGGCCCAGATCACCCTGGACCGCAGCGCAGCGCAGCGCTTTTTCGAACTGCGGGCGGGGCGTGATGTTTCTGGCCCAAGCGCTGATTTCGTTTAACTATCCCGCCGTCCACCCGATGAAAGGGTAGTCCCTTCCCCCTATCCCCAAGAACTTCCCCACACGATGAGCACCAACGCGAATCACATTTTAGTGGCGGACGACGACGACCAAGTCCGCATGCTGCTCAAGCGCGTGTTGGTGAAGGCCGGTTACGAAGTGTCCGAAGCGCGCAATGGCAACGAGGCCGTGCGCATGTTCAAACTGAAGCCGGCGGCCCTGCTGATCACCGATCTGATCATGCCCGACAAGGAGGGGATCGAGACCATCCAGGAGTTCCGGCGTAACCAGACTCCGGTGAAGATCATCGCGATGTCGGGTGGCGGGAGGCTGGACCAGAACATGTATCTTTCGATGGCCAAGAAGATCGGGGCCGACCGGGTGCTCTCCAAGCCGTTCATGCCGGCGGAGCTGCTCAAGGTGGTGCAGGAGCTCATCGCCCCCGCCATTGCTGTTGCGCCGGTGGCGCCCCCGGCAGTCTGAGGCGTAGGCATTGTCCGAGGACAAAGGCGGGCCGGGGAATCGTCTAAACGGCGGGAGCGGCAGGATCGGGCCGATACCGGAGTGCCGCGTTCATGGCGCGGTTGATTTGCCTACACAACGGCTCCTTCGGGCCCTTGCTGCGCTGCATCATCGCCAAGCTGCGCCTGCTGAGGATTTTGTTTTTTCGCCCGGCACTCCAGTCCCCTCCGAACTGCCGGAGGCCAACGTCGACAGCATCGGCATGGGCACTCTGCAGTTGCCTGAGGTCCTCCGCGATCTCCCCGAGGCGGCCAAGTTCCTCTACGCATCCTCCAGCGAAGTCTTTGGCTCACCGCCGCGGTCGCCAGGATGATATGACGGCGGCAAATCCCACCATTTTCTCCAGCGCGATCTGGTGCTCGGAGCCTTGGTTGGACGCCGTGACTAGGGCTGGGTGGCTCCCGGCTACGTGCGCGGCATGTGGATGATGCCCCAGTCGAGCACAGCCGCCGACTGTATCCCCACCACTGGGGCATTCCACACCGCGAGGGAGTTCGTCGAACTCGCCTTCCGCACCGCGGGCCTCGACTGGCACGACTATGGGAAACACGACCAGATACTGGTGATGACCGCCGAGCCCACCGCACCTTGCGGCAACCCGGCCAGGGCCCGACGCCTTCTCGGCTGGGAAAACACAGCGCCGTTCACCGAACTCGGCGCCCGCTTTTTCGACTCCGAGCTCGCCAAGTGTGGTTGAGCAATCCACTACGCTCCGCCAAAGCAAAACGAAGAATGATGAACGCAGAACTCCGGCCTCTACGGGACGCCAGTTAGTAACTGGCTCTCCGCCTCCGCTCTTCAACTTCAGCGGTTCTGCCTCCCGCATTCAGCCATTCGCCTTCAGCCTTCAGAATTCAGCCTTCATCTTTCCATCCTCACTTCCTTTTCCGACCGCTTCGCTACTCACTACCCGCGACTCGCTACCATCTTCAATGAAACGCGCACTCATCACCGGTATCACCGGCCAAGACGGCTCCTACCTCGCAGAACTCCTCCTGGCCAAGGGGTACGAGGTGCACGGCATCGTACGCCGCTCCAGTTCCGTGACCCGCACCCGCATCGACCACCTGCGCAGTTACGAACAGGGTGAGAACCAGCGCCTCTTCCTCCACTACGGCGACCTCACCGACGCCGTCGCCCTGGTGAAACTCCTCTACCAGCTCCAGCCCGACGAGATTTACAACCTTGCTGCCCAGAGCCACGTCCGCGTGAGCTTCGATATCCCCACCTACACCGGCGATGTCACCGGTCTCGGCGCCCAGCGTATCCTCGAAGCCGTGATCGAATCTGGTATCGGGAAAAAGGTGCGTTACTACCAGGCCTCTTCCTCCGAGATGTTCGGCAAGGTCCAGCAGGTGCCGCAGACAGAGACCACCCCGCTTTATCCGCGCTCGCCCTACGCCTGCGCCAAGGTCTACGCCCACTACCTCACGATCAACTACCGCGAGTCGTACAACCTCTTCGCCTGTTCGGGCATCCTGTTCAACCACGAGTCCCCGCGCCGCGGAGAGAACTTCGTCACCCGCAAGATCACCATCGCCGCCGCCCGCATCAAGCTCGGCCTCCAACAGGATCTCTACCTCGGCAACATCGATTCGAAGCGCGACTGGGGCTACGCCGCCGAATACGTCGAAGGCATGTGGCGCATGCTCCAGCAGGATCAGCCCGACGACTACGTACTCGCCACCAACGAGACCTGGACCATCAAAGACTTCCTCGCCGCCTCCTTCGGCGCCCTCGGCCTCGAGTGGCAAAAATACGTGAAGTTCGACGAGCGCTTCGTCCGCCCCGCGGAGGTCGACCTGCTCATCGGCGACTACGCCAAAGCCAAGGCCAAGCTCGGCTGGGAACCGCAGACGCGCATGCAAGCCCTCGCGAAGCTCATGGTCGACTCCGACCTGAAGCTCGCCGCCGCCGAAGCGGCAGCAGCGAGGGCCTGACCGAATCATGGCCGCGTCGCAGCGGCGGATGATCGGGCACCCCGGTAAACCTCAACAAGCGGGCTTATGGCCGCATAATCCCGCATTGACGTCCGTTCAGCCCTAGGCCTCACCTAGATAGGAGATGGACCAGAAACACCAATGGGCACAGGGATCCCGTCTCCGCGGAGGCGTTCCGAGTTCGCGCATCCCGTTGAACATCGAACCCAATGGCTGACGACCTCGCCATCTCCGTCGAAAACGTCTCGAAGGCCTACCGGATCTGGAACGATCCGGCCGCCCGGCTGAAGTCGCCACTCTGCGATGGACTGGCCGCTTGTCTCCCGCCCCACGGACCGGCGCGAGCCAAACTCAAGGCCAAGGCACAGTCCTACTACCGCGATTTTTACGCACTCAAAGATATTTCTTTCCAAGTCCGCAAAGGTGAGAGTGTTGGTATCATCGGCCGCAACGGCTCCGGCAAATCCACCCTGCTCCAGATCATCGCAGGAACACTCCAGCC
This sequence comes from uncultured Verrucomicrobiota bacterium, assembly GCA_903960515.1. Lineage (GTDB taxonomy): Bacteria > Verrucomicrobiota > Verrucomicrobiia > Opitutales > Opitutaceae > CAJCBL01. The sequence goes on along the minus strand of CAJCBL010000058.1, from coordinate 3,531 downwards.
CACTTTAGGCTCGATCCAAGTCCGCGGCCGCGTTGCAGCCTTGCTCGAACTCGGCAGTGGCTTCAATCCCGAGTTCACCGGCCGGGAGAATGTGTACCTGAACGCCGCCGTCCTCGGGCTCACCCGCGCCGAGACCGAGGAGCGATTCGATTCGATCGCCGACTTCGCCGATATCGGGGACTTCCTCGACCAACCGGTGCGAACGTACAGCAGCGGCATGATGGTCCGACTGGCGTTCGCCGTCGCGACCGCCAGCAAACCCGAAGTGTTGGTCGTCGACGAGGCCTTGAGTGTGGGCGACATTTTCTTCCAACAGAAAGCGTCCCGGCGCATCAACGAAATCTTGGAAGGTGGAACGACCTTTCTCCTCGTCTCGCACGATGTCTCCGCCATTCGCGCACTCACGCACCGAGCAGTCGTCCTACGCCACGGTGCGGTCGATTTCGCCGGCTCGCCGGGAGAGGCGGTCGCGCGCTATTTCTACATGTCTCGCTCGGCACTGCCCGACGAGAAGATTGAACCCACCACCGAAGTGGCCCCGCTCGCAAATGTGTCGGACGAAACCCGCCAACGTCTTTTCGAACAAAATGTGTTGGGGTTGGCAAAATCACGCATGGGCGAGCAGGAAATCATTCTGCGGGCCGCCACCATCGCACTGGACGGTCTGTCGGGGGCATTCGATGGCCCGGTTGGGTGCATCCTTGAGGTCGATTACCTGATCGTCGGAGTCGAACGGGTGACCACACCACACGTGAATATTCACATCCACGACCGGTTCTCCAATCTGCTTTTCGCATCCAGCTCTGCGCAAACCGCATTAACGATCGGGTCGGTCCAACCTGGGGAAGAGCGCGCAGTGCGCCTGAAGATTCAGCTGTGCATGCAACCCGGTGAATACACACTCGACCTGGGGGTCGGAGAGTCGGTCCCTGGCCAGCCCAGCATCGGACTCCCGCAGGATCGACACCTTGGGATCGGGCCGATCCGCGTCACCCACAACCCGAGCGACCCCATTCCCTTCCACGGCATGGTCCAGCTGCCGCTAGTCGCTCAGACCCTCTAGTCATGGATACATGGCGCCTCCTCTCCTCGGATGCCGGCAAAGTCCCGCCTCCCGCCGCCACCAGCGGGTTGGTTCTGAATTGCATGTTCCGGACTGGGAGCAGCTACCTTTTCGAGAAGTTCCGGTCACGCCCGGGAGTCGTCGGGTTTCAGGAGCCCTGCCACGAGATTCACCTACAGCAGGAAAACCCGTTGCTCACCCGTTCGGAGACCAACGACAAGTTGCGCAAATCCTTGCGGCACCCCGAAAGCGAGCACGCCTATTTCGAGGAATTCGCCGACCTGAAGGGTCGGCACCACCAGTTTTTCCGCAAAGAGCACCCATTCGACCAGTTTTTCCTTCGTGAGGATGAGCGGGCACCGGAACTCGTGAAGTACTTCAATGTATTGCGTTCTCACGCCCCGTCGAAACGCTGCGTTCTCCAAGTCTGTCGCTTCTTTTTCCGCCCCCGGTGGCTCCTGCGCGAGTTCTCCCCGCTGGAGGTTTATCTCTACCGCAACCCGCGCGACCAATGGGCCAGCTATCAGGTCGCCCCCTACTTCCCGGCAACCTGCGGGCTGATCCTCAACGCGGCCAATCCGCCGGCCGAGATTCAAGCTATCAAGGGTCATATTGGTTTCCGCGAATTCCATGCCGCCGACATCCGCGCGGAGATCGCCCATTTCGAATCCCTCCCGCTTCCCCCGCGCGAGGCCTATTTCGCCTTCTTCTCACTATGGGCCCTAGCCTTCCTCCACAACCTCCGCTGGTCCCATTTCTCCATTTCGATCGACCAGCTCTCCACCTCGGACACCTATCGAGCGGATATTGCCCGACGCTTCGCCACCTTTGGCTTCAAGCGGCTCGATTTCTCTGACTGCACCACACGAAACCACCTGTACTCGAAATCCGAAATTGAGCGGTCTATCAGCGTAGAGGAATCGGTTTTCGCGCTACTTGAAGCCCAGGGCGCGACCCACGAAGACCTCACCTTGCTGCGCATGGCGACAGATGGGAAGGCTCCTGCGGACAACAACACGTCGGTGGCGGCCGACAACCTCCGCGTGCTTCGCGAGTCGGTGCATCAGCTCCAATCGGAGCTTCGACTCTCCGAAGCGGATCGTACCGCCCGCGCGAAACAAATCGAACGACTTACCGACGTCGCCCATCGCTTGGCTACCAGCGAGGCCAGCTACCAGAAGCAGATCCAAGAACTCATCGTCCTCACAAAAGCGCGTGAGTCCGACTCCACCGTACGCGCCCAGCAGGTCGACGAACTCACCGCCCTACTCAAGGCCGCCCAAGCCGATTCCGCAGCTCGTTCCCGTCAGATCGAGGAGCTGACCGCCCTTGCCAAAGCACCCGATAAACGCGCCTCCGGTTTCGAAAAGCAGATCGCCGAGCTCACAAAACTGTTGCAGGGCCGCGACAGCTCCATCGCCTCCGCCCTCGCTCAGGTCGCGCAGCTCGCCACCCTCGCCAAGTCCCGCGAAGCCGACGCCCTCGCCCGCGCCCAACAGGTCGACGAACTTACCGCGCTACTCAAGACCGCCCAAGCCGACTCCGGCGCTCGTTCCCGTCAGATCGAGGAGCTCACCGCCCTCGCCAAAGCACCGGACAAACGCGCCTCGGGCTTCGAAAAGCAGATCGCCGAGCTGACAAAACTGTTGCAGGGCCGCGACAGCTCCATCGCCTCCGCCCTCGCTCAAGTCGAGCAGCTCGCCATCCTCGCCAAATCCCGCGAAGCCGACGCCCTCGCCCGTACCCAACAGGTCGACGAACTCACCGCACTACTCAAGGCTGCCCAGACCGATTCCACAGCACGCTCCCGCCAGATCGAGGAGCTCACCGCCCTCGCCCAATCCTCCGACCAGCGCGTCTCCGGCTTCGAGAAGCAGAATTCCGAACTCACCTCCCTGTTCAAGGCGGCCCAAGCCGAGTCCTCATCTCGTTCCCGTCAGATCGAAGAGCTCACGGCCCTCGCCAAAGCACCCGACAAACGCGCCTCCGGCTTCGAAAAACAGATCGCCGAGCTCACCAAACTCTTGCAAGGCCGCGACAGCTCCATCGCCGACGCCCTCGCCCAAGTTGCGCAGCTCTCCACCCTCGCGAAGTCCCGCGAAGCCGACGCCCTCGCGCGCGCCCAACAGGTCGACGAACTCACCGCACTGCTTAAAGTCGCCCAAGCCGACTCCGGCGCTCGCTCCCGCCAGATCGAGGAACTCACCGCCCTCGCCAAAGCACCGGACAAGCGCGCCTCCGGCTTCGAAAAGCAGATCGCCGAGCTCACCAAACTCTTGCAGGGCCGCGACAGTTCCATCGCCTCCGCCCTCGCCCAAGTCGAACAGCTCGCCACTCTCGCCAAGTCCCGCGAAGCCGACGCCCTCGCGCGCGCCCAACAGGTCGACGAACTCACCGCACTGCTTAAAGTCGCCCAAGCCGACTCCGGCGCTCGCTCCCGCCAGATCGAGGAGCTCACCGCCCTCGCC
>CAJCBL010000057.1 GCA_903960515.1 uncultured Verrucomicrobiota bacterium | reverse complement strand
GCGCCATCTGCAAACCCTGACCTGCCAGTTCATCAGAGTGGTGCGCAACCTAATTGCTCGATCAACCCCCTGGGAAGAGGCACTGCCGCTGTTTAAGCTACGGCTAGATAGCTACCTATGAGTGCGCCCGGACACCGTTGCGCTGGGCGAGTCCTGCACCTCTGGGAACACGCGCTCCAACCCCGGCAGCTCTCGCGAACGCTCGGGCGGGTGAGGAGGGCTGTCGCGGCAGCCTACGGCTGAAAGAAGAAGGCTGAACGCAGAATGCTGAAGGCCGAAACCTGAAGGCGGAACGCAGAATGCTGAAGGCTGAAACCTGAAGGCGGAACGCAGAAGGCTGAAGGCTGAAACCTGAAGGCAGAACGCAGAATGCTGAACGCGGAAGGCTGAAGGCGGAAGAAGGCGCGGTTGAGCTCTGCAATCTTCATTCCGCACTTACCCTTAGCGGTAACCATTCTGTTGTAGCGTGCTTGCACGCGATTCAGAGCGCAAATCGCGTGCAAGCACGCTCCTACGGCGGACACCGGAATTCGCGCAGTGCCAGAGAGCAAAACGGTACGATTGCATGGTCACGGCTTAGCGCAGCACGGCGGCCTCCGACCAATCGCAAATCGGCAATCCAAAATCGAAATTGCCCAGAATCGCTTCGCGCTTCAGCTACGACGGAGGCGCCGCGCGGCCCGGGACTCTCGCTTGCCCTACTCGGTACTCGCTACCCACTACTTCGTTGCCACGAGTGTGGCCTCAACGGATCTCGGAGCGTTTACCGGCAACATTCACGGCTTTGGCCATCGGCTCTCTCGTCGGCCCGGACGGGAGTTCCGCCCCTGCAAGCGGACTGCACGGTTCAGCCACCTCACAAAGAGGAGAGGCGCGGAACCCGGCGATCGGAGCGTGTTCGTCGAACTGCGAACGCGGCACCCTTGTTGCCGCCCGGTCATTTAGCCCGCCTTCTCATGCTATATCGCCCTGCCGGCATCCGCACCACTATACACTGGCGGACGCTTGGGGCGTGGCTGCCAGCGCCCGCCTGGCCCGATTCACGATTGTCAGGCCGAGGAGTGCGATCAGTACCACCTGGACATAGAACAACCATGCGCCACCCGATACGCCCAACCCGAGTAGAAGCGCGAGCAGGCCGAAAACGAAGGCTCGGTCGCTCTTGCCCATCGGTCCATCGTAGCGACGGGGCGAACCGATTTGAATCGCTACAACACCGGTCATTTCACTGATGATCGAAAGCAAGGTGAATGTGATCACCAGCCAAAGAGAGAAACCCGGCACCAGGCCGAGGGGAAGATAAAGCGCGGTGTCGGCGACCACATCTCCGATTTCATTTAGAACTGCGCCGAGGCGGGATTTCATGCCGTGCTCGCGGGCGAGCATTCCATCAATGGCATTCAGTGCCATCCGTACGAAGAGAAACCCCGGCAACACCAGCAGCGGCCACCGTTCGCGCGGGTATATCGCAACACAGGCACCCACTGCGCCGGAGAGGACCGCGGCGGCCAGGGTCACTTGATTTGCCGTAACTCCTGCAGAGGCCAAGCGGCGAGTCAGCGGACGCAGCAGACTTTGAAACGCAGGTTTGATGTCGTAGATGGAGGGCATGGACGTGCTCAGGTGAAATAGTAGCGGACGAGATGAAAGAATACCGGGGCGGCGAAACAGAGGGAATCGATGCGATCCATGACCCCACCGTGCCCCTCTATCATGCTGCCGTAATCTTTTACGCCACGGTCACGTTTGATGGCCGACATCACCAGGCCGCCGAAGAACCCCATAAGGGTGATGAGGAAGGACAACAGGCCCGCCTGCCACCACTTGAACGGGGTGGCCCACCAGAGGGCGGTGCCGATAGCCGCGGCAGAAAGCACGCCGCCCAAAAATCCCTCCACCGTCTTGCTTGGACTGATCACGGGCGCGATCTTGTGCCGGCCGAAGAGCTTTCCCCATACATATTGCAGTACGTCGCTAATCTGCACGACCAGCACAAAGAAGAGCACCAGCTTGCTGTTTTGTCCCTCGTAGCCCGGGATTTTGAGCGTGAGCAGGGCGGGGACATGGCTCACGCAATAGACGCAGACCATCAGCGCCCACTGAATCTTGGCGGTGCGCTCAAGGAAGCTCTCACTATCACCGGCCAGCGCACTGCGGGTAGCCACAAGAATGAATGCGTACACTGGAATGAGAATAGTGAAGAGGCCATACCACTGCATGCCCACGAGGTAATATTGCAGCGGGGTGACGATAAAGAATGCCCAGAATAGCGTGCGGTGATCGGCCGGCCGGGTTGGGGTGAGCGTGATGAATTCCCGCAGTGCGAAAAAGGACAGGACCCCGAAGAGGATTACGGAGCCAATAATGCCAGTGGCCAAGGCCGCGCTAAACACGGCGACCATCACCCACCACGCGTTCACCCGAGCTTCGAGATTGGCGACTACCGCGTTGGGCTTTCCGCCGGAGCGCCGTTTGATGGCGAAGGTGATGCCCGAGGAGAGGACCAGCAGGCTGAGTATGCCACCCGCGAGCCAGAGGAGTTCAGGGTCGAATAACATGGGGCTATTTTGCGAGTTGTTGGACTGCTTGTTGGGCGCGTAGAAGGAACGCGGCTTTGGTTTCGTCGGCTGCCAGTTGCAAGGGCGCGCCGAGAGTGAGGCTACCCAGGAGCGGGACGGGCAGGAAATCGCCCTTCGGTAGAATACGGTTCAAATCCTGCAAATAGATTGGCACGAGAGGCGCCCCAGGCCGGGCGCGGGCGAGGTGATATAGCCCGGCTTTGAAGTCGTGGATTTTGCCGTCGAGACTTCGGGTGCCTTCGGGGAATACGATCAGCGAGTCGCCGGCGTCCAAGGCGGCGAGCATGGGTTCGAGCGGGTTGCTCGCAACAGTCACACGCTGGCGCTCGATCAGGACGGCGTTGAAGAACTCCTTGGCGATGCGCAAGCGCCGCGGGGTCTTCGCCCAGTAGTCGCGTCCCGCCACTGGGCGTACCCGGGCACGCACCGAGGAGGGCAGCGCCGCCCAAATACTCGTGAAGTCGAGGTGGCTCGAATGGTTCGCAAAGTAGATTGCCGGGGTGGAGGGCAAGGCGCCGATGGGCAACAACCTGACGCCGCAAACCACGCGGGTGAACCAAGCGGCGAGGTCTTGGGTTGTCATCATGGGAGGCGCGAGAGTCTTTGCCCGATGAACGATGGAGTGTCACGCGGCAAACTGCTCGGTTATGGCGTAGGCGGAACCAAGCAATCGCACCGCTTTGCGCTTTGGCAGTGCACGCACTCCGGTGCCCGCCGGTATCACTGGATCGAACCGCCGTAGGAGCGCGATTGCCCGCAGTCTGCGCTCTGAATCGCGGGCATGCACGCTCCTATGGCGATGGTTATGGCTTAGCCGTGCGCCTGCAGTCCGATTGTGGGGGGGCCTTGTGTCCGTAACGACTCGGTTACAGATGGTGACAGCGGCGGACCTAACGAAGAACGAAGGGTGGAGAAGGCAGAGTCCGGATACCGGCCGGCCGAGATCGATATGCAAGTCTCGCTACTCACTACTCTTTTCTAGTTCTGCGTCCATCATGAGGCGGTCTGGGGTCTGCGTTAGCGGGGCGCCGCGATGATGAAATAGGGCACAAGCCTATGGTGGAATCCAGGAGGCTCGATATCGCATCGCGGAGGAAACGGAGACCTCCACGGAAGGTGAAGCGAGCCGGGCGGATGAGGCGGGCGATAGCAATATATTTGGCGGACGCGAGGCGGGGCCCGGCGCGAGCCAGCATGCTCGGGCGCAGCACCGGCCTATGTACGCGGAAGTGGGCGGCCGGCGCCTTCAGGCCTCGGCGTCGAGTGCTGTTCTCGCGGCCTCCTTTTGCCGGAGCGCGTGAGGAGCCTCGCCCACCGATCCTTGTCGGCCGAGCGGTCCGCGGCCCGGTTCAGTCGAACACCACGGTCTTGCGTCCGTAGACGAGCACGCGGTGGTCGAGGTGCCAGCGTACGGCCTGCGCGAGCACGAGGCGCTCGAGGTCGCGGCCCTTGCGCACCAGATCCTCCACCCCGTGGCGGTGCGTCACCCGGGCGACGTCCTGGTGGATGATCGGGCCGTCGTCGAGCACGGCGGTGGCGTAGTGCGCGGTGGCGCCGATGAGTTTCACGCCGCGCTCATGGGCCTGGTGATACGGCTTGCCGCCGGCGAAGGCGGGCAGGAAGGAGTGGTGGATGTTGATGACCGGGCAACCCACGTTGGCCAGGAACTCAGGGGAAAGCACCTGCATGTAGCGGGCCATGATCACCAGCCCGGTCCCATACTGGCGGCAGAGTTCGACCTGGCGCGCCTCCGCGGCCTGCTTGGTGGCCGCAGTCACCGGCACGTGGTGGAACGGGAGGCCGTAGCCCTTGGTCGCGGCCTCGAGGTCGGTGTGGTTGGAAACTACCGCCGCGAAGTCGCCGCGGAAATCGCCCGCCTTCCAGCGCAGCAGCAGGTCGTGGAAGCAGTGGTCGAATTTCGAGACGAACAGCACCATGCGCAACCGTTCGGTGGACACGCGCACGTCGGTCTTCATCCCCAGGCTGTCGCCGAAGGCGGCAAACTCGCGCACGTCGATAGCCGGGTCGCCCTCGGGGCGCCACTCCATGCGCTGGAAGAACACGCCGGCCTCCTCGTCGCGATGCTGGTCGGCGTGGAGGATGTTGCCCCCGCGCAGAGAGATCCAGCCGGCCACCTGTGCGACAAGCCCGCGGCGGTCGGGCCCGTGGAGCAGGGCGGTGATGATGGGGGCGGTGGCGTTCGGGGCGGAGGACACGATGGACAAGGGCTAGAGGCCCGCCGGCCCCACGGCAAACCCGAGTTTCAGGGAGGTGCACCGGGGCCCGTAGCGGAAGCGCTTCCGCTTCCGATGCCCGTCGTTGGCATGTGTCTCCAAATCCATGGGTCAGCGCTTGGCCCACGGCCGCCGCCCCACCGCCAGGAGGGACCGCGCCGCGCTCCGCCGGAAACGGTGCTCAGGAACCTCCTACCAGCCCCCGGCCGTTTCGGCGCGGCGCCAAACGGTAAGCACGGCTGCCTGCCTCCGTGGCTTGGGCGACCGTGCCTGAGTGGAGCCTACCGCAGTCCAGCGCTCCCCTACTTCGCCGGCTGGGGCCAGCACCAGTCGCCGGTGCGGCGGCCCTCGTCGGTCTTCCACTCGGATAGCGCCCCGTTGTCGTCCGTGCCGTTGAGACCGACCGAATAGAGCTGGAAAGTCCCGTCGGCCAACCGCCGGTAGCGCAACGGCTGGCCGTCGATCACATCGCGCGGCACGGCGTCGAGGTAAGCCGGCACGAGCTCGGCCAGAGTCTCCGGATAGCCACCATGCGCGAGGCGGCAGCGCTCCAGGGCGCAGGCGGTGACGGCGAGGGCAATGTTGTTCTCGGCGACGAGCGTGCTGTCGGTGATTTTGTCATCGGCGGATATGGACAGCGGTGCGATCACGTCATATGGCGTCACCCGTTCACGAGCAGCAAGCCGCCGCGTGCCATCCTGTTGGAGCTGAGCAAGAAACTCCGAAGTTCCATTTCGATCCAGCAAGGCCGCACGCTTGCGCAAGCTCTCAGCTGCGGAAATCTTGTTTTGCTGCACCCAACCGGCAACGACACGCAACGAAGCCGCCCACCACGGCAGGGGGTCATCCCAAACTGCCCCTGGGGCAAGGATCTGTTCAATTGGTGCATCTTGCAGGGTGTTTACCACGAAAGCCCGTTCCGCCCGCATACTACGCCCCAACGAACGCATTGGCGCTATCTTGGTTAACTCCGCCTGGAGTAGCGCCCACTGCGCGTCGCTCCAGACGTGCCGCAAACCAGCTTCCCAGCATGACTGGACCGAAGTATTGGCCAACACCGCTCCGATCATCGCATCGACCAGACAGGCATCTGGCATATCCGAAAAGCCCCGAGCGATCCGAGCCATCACCATCGTATCGGACCAGGCCTTGTCATTATGTCCATTGGCCATCCCCGCACAGGCATCAGTTGCAAGTAGAATGGACAGGCGCTGCACCACGGTGAACCGCGACATTGGAATGTTGAGTGGCAAGGATCGATTGATCGCCACCGGCCGCATTACCTGGGATTCCGGTCGCGCCGCCACCGCCTGCCGGAGCTCCTCGAGTATCGCGGAAACACCCACTTGCCCATGCGCAGCCATTATTACATCTGCGCCTGCAAGATAGGCCGCCCGCAACGCCTTCAGATCCGCTCCTTCAACCACCTTGATCCCGCCAATGGCCGCGAGATCGATCATCCCTCCCATCCGCCACACCTGAAGCGCCCCAGATCCTCCCGCCGGGCTGCTCAGGGTCTTCTCAAACTCCTTGAGCTCCTCGCTTCCCTCTTTCGCAAACAGCAGCCGGTCCAGCAGCGGCGTCTTCATGAAGTTGCGCTCCGGCGGCAGCGACGACGGAGCGGGGAATACATCCACCGGATCGCCCGCAGCGGCGCACCGCGCGGCATACTCGCGCCAGGCGCGTTTACCGCGCCAGTTTTCCTCCGCTACGAAGGCTCCGCCCAGCAGGCCCAGACCGGCCACGCCGACCAGCGACCAACGCAATACCCGCAACGGCCATCGGGGGAAATTCATGGACCACCGTTGTGCTCCCTCCGTTCTCCCTGGGCAATACAGCAAGCGGCGGCGCCCCTTTCTCCCTCGCCAGGACAGGGCCGGCCCCGTCCGGCATAGAGCGGAAAGGCCGAACGGCCCGCCCTGCTCAGCCGTAACCAGTCCCCAGCGCCACAGATGCGTGCCTGCACGCGATTCCCAGCGCAGATCGGGTGCAAGCACCCTCCGGCACGGACACCAACGCACTTGCCCAACAGTGAGGGCCGCCTCAAGCGCTTGGCCACCCGCTCAGCGCTGTTGCCGGGCAAATACCGCGAGCAGGCAAAGCCCGAGGCCTGCGATCGAGTAGACGATGAAATCGCATTTCGCTTCGCGCCAAGGCGTGACCAACAGGGCCAGCCCGATCACGAAGAGAACCCCTTGCACACCGGCAAATAGGATGCGTCGCCACATTTCCAGGCCCCTCATTCCTTGCGTCGCACGGCATCCAGCACAGTGCCGGGCGTGAGCACCTCGGGCAGCAGCAGCGGTTCGGCCCGGCCGGGCAGATAGACGAGGTTCACCGGCACTGCGGCCCGCCCGTAGCGTTGCAGCTCGGCGGCGATCTGCGGGTCGCGGTTGGTCCAGTCTCCGCGAACCTTCGCCACATCGAGCCGGCGGAAGGTCTCCTTCACCTCGGAGGAGGTGAATACCACTGCCTTGTTGGCCTGGCAGGTGACGCACCAGCGGGCGGTGAAATCCACATACACTATCCGCTTGGCCGCGCGCAGCCTGGCCACCGCCTCCGGCGACCACTCGATCCAGCCCTCCTTTGCCTGGGGCAGGCCCAGCGCCACTCCGGCGGCAAGCAGCGCAAGCGCCGTCAGCCGCCCGGCCCAGCGTACACGAGGCGTGCGCACCAGCGTCGCCCAGCGGCCGAGCACCCAGGCGGCCATCGCCACCAGCGTGAGCCCGAGCACCACGTTGAGCAGCCCGTCGCCCACCTGTGCGGCGAGCACGAACACGAGATAGCCGGTAGTCGCGTAGAGAGGGAAAGCCATGAACTGCTTGAACGCTTCCATCCACGCACCGGGCCTGGGCAGCAGCCTCAACAGCCCCGGGGCGAAGGAGAGCACGAGGTACGGCAGCGCCAGCCCGACCGCGATCGCGGAGAAGGCCGCCATCGACTGCGCAGCGGGCAACACCAGTGCCGCCCCGAGTGCCGGCGCCAGGAACGGCGCCGAGCAGGGCGTGGCCACCACCGTGGCCAGCACTCCGGAAAAGAAGGAGCCCGCGTAACCGCCCTTCGCTTGCAACCCGCTCCCCGCCCCTATCAGCGAACCGCCGATCTCAAACACCCCGCTCAGGCTGAGGGCGAACGCCAGCATCACGATCGCCAGCGCAAACACGAAACTGGGCACCTGCAATTGGTAGCCCCAGCCCAGTTGGGCCCCGCCGGAGCGTGCCACGAGCAGCACCCCCGCCAGCGACCAGAACGACACCAGCACCCCTGCGGCATACGCCAGCCCGTGGGCCCTCATCTTGGACCGGACCGCTCCGGCCTGCTGCACAATGCCCATGATCTTGATACCCAGTACAGGGAACACACAGGGCATGAGGTTGAGGATGCACCCTCCCAGAAACGCCAGCCCGAGGATCCCCAGCAGGCCGGCGTGGGGCGCCCCTTCAGGGTGACCGCCCGGGGAGGCGCTCACTCCAGCAGCAAGGCCCGGGGCAGCCGCCGCGGGCTGGAGAGGCCCGCTGCTCGCGGGCGCCGGCCCGTCTGTCACCGGTATTCGCATGTCCACCGCCTTGGGCCCGCCCGGCCACCAGCCTTCCGTTGCTACAAGCAGGCCCGGCAGCACCGGCGGCGGATTGGCGGCAGCCGACTCGGCCTGGCGCAGCATGAACTCCCGCCCCGCGCCCGTCGTGCGCGCCGGCTGCAACGCAACCGCCTCCACCGAGCCGTCGGCGGCAAAGAATGTCATCAGCCTCGGCAGGTCCTCGCTGCCGCCGCGCGGTTCGACCCGGATGGTGATGTCGCGCCCATTGCGGTACGCGTGGGCAAGCAGCCTGTCGGTGGGCTGCGGCACCGCGGCGCGCGCCGCGGCGATTCGCGCCGCCCACAGCGGATCCGCACCGGCCTCGGCCGCCACGGGGAGGGTGAGGGCGAGTTTCGCCGCACCGGGTACGCAGCTCTCCTTGCAGGTGAGCCATTCGGCCTTCGCCCGCAGTGTCACGGCCGTCGCCGGCACGGCGGTGGCCGGCACGGCAATGTCGACCAGCAGCAGCAGGTCGCTGCCATAGCCATACGTGAGCAGCCCGCCCGTGTCGGTGATTTCCGGGGCCGGCCACTGGATGGGGCCGGCGGCAAAGCCGGCCGGCAGCTCCCACGCTATTGTCGTCGGCAGCCCCGCGACGCCCGGGTTCCTCCAATACGTGTGCCAGTGCGCCTCGTGCACGAGCCGGAGAGCCACCGTGGTTGTGCGTCCCGGCGCCAGGGCCGAGTGCTCGGCCACCAAGGAAGCGGACACGGGTTTCTCCGCGAAGGAAAACGCCGGCAGCCGGCCTACGAGGCAGAGAGCGGAGAGCAGTAAGCACGCGAGACGCAGGTTCATGAGCGGGAGGGTTGGCGGCGCGAGACAGCGCAAGCTGATAGCCGGCCGCTGCCTGCGGTCAAAGCCCGCGGCAAAAGAATCGATGAAAGAGGAGCTGAATCACGGCCGCCCCCGGCTCCGGCTCCTCAACTATTCAATACCCTACTTTCGCCTGCGATGGACTGGGCGGAAATAGGTGGTGCCGAAGGTCCGCGCCAAGTCTCCCTGTGGTGCCATCAACCGGCGCACGCCCTGGCTACTGCCCACTGCGCACGCCCTGGTCCGCTCCGGAGCGCCCTCAGTTCCGGCGCGCCGCGATGGCGGCGTGCGCGATGAGCCCGAGCCGGTCGAGCGACGGGTTCGGCAGGATGAAGAACAGCGGCACCAGCGCCACTAGCGCCAGACTCCCGATACGCCAGAACCCGGCGAGCACGGCCGCCGCGATGTACACGGCAACCGGCGCGAGGAGGATGCGGGTGACAAACGCTGCAAACTCCACCGGCAGCGCCGGGTGCACGAGCCGGTGCCCTCGGGTGGCATGCATCCACATCAGCGCACCTGCCAGATTCGTCGCCGCAAGCGTGCCGCAGTAAACCCGGATCGAGCCCGCATCCGCCCCGGTGGCTCCCAGCAACGCCGCAGGAAACGGGATGAAGGCGACCACCAGCAAAAGCAGCAGGTTGAGCCAGAGGAAACCGCGGTCGGTGCGCTCCACAAAATGAAGCATGTTATGGTGCGCCACCCAATACACACCGACCAGCACGAAGCTGAGCGCGAAGATCAGCACCTTCGGCCACACATGCAGGAACATCACCCAGCCGTCCGTACCGCCGACCTCGGGCCGGATCTCCAATACAAGCAGGGTGATGGCGATCGCAAAGACGCCGTCGCTGAACGCTTCCAGTCGGTTCTTGTTCATCGTGTGCGGCCTCTCCCAATGCCGGGAGATCAGGACCGCGCAACTTTGAACGCGAAGTCGAACCGTCCCAGCTTCTGCGCAAGCATCAGCCAGACTGGCAACATCATCTCCGTGCAGCACGCCGAGCGTGGGTTCCGGCTACTGCGATGATGGGGCATTGATTGGCGGAATCCATTTGTGTCCGGGTATTTCACACCAGCAACGCGCCGCCGTCGACGTCGAGCACCGTACCGGTCACGTAGCCGTTCCCGAGCAGATGAAGCACCGCGGCAGCGAGATCGGCCGGCCGGCCGATGCGTCGCGCCGGGAGATGGGCGGCGACGGCGGCAAACATCCCCTCGCGTTGAGCCTGCGGCATTCCGGCGTAGGCGGGCGTATCGGTCATGCCCGGGGAGACCACATTGACGCGCAACGGAGCAAGCTCGACGGCAAGTGCGCGCCCCAGCGACTCGATCGCACCGTTGACCGCGGCCATCGCCACATACCCAGGCGCGGGACGCCTGCTGAATACGCCGGAGAACAGCACCACCGAGCCGCCGGCGTTGAACTGCGCACTGCGCACAGCGGAGTACGCGCCCCAGAACTTGCTCTCGAAGGTCGCGCGGGCGTCACGCAACGGTTGCGAGCGAAACTCGCCCGCCGAGGTGGCGCTGCCCGAGACCACGAGGTGATCAATGGGGCCGAGTTGCCCAAAAGCCTCCTGAACCGCGGCGGCATCCGTAACGTCAAGCGGGAGAACCGCGACGCGCCCTGGGATCTGCTTGCGGGCCTCATCGAGTTTTTCAGCCGAGCGGCTTGCAATGATCACCTTGGCGCCCGCCTCGGCTGCCGCCTGGGCGGTGGCAAGGCCCATGCCTGAGCTGCCGCCGATGACGACGATGCGCTTGCCGGCGAGTGTGGACGGTTTGGTTTCGTGTGTAGTCATAGCTTGGTTCCTGGAATTCACTTCGCCCAGGAGAGTGCGGTACCCGCATAGTGTTTCATCTCCTGGATATTCGAGTAGAAGGGGCGGACGAGCCTGAAGAACTCCGCAAACTCCTGCGAGGTCCTGAAGCCTTGGAGATGCCCTTCGGTGCTGGTCCAGCGGATCAGCAGCACCCAGTGGTCGGGCTCTTCCTCGCCGTGGAGTAGTTCGTAGCCGAGACAATGAGGCGACTGTTGGAGCACTTGCACCGCTGCGGTATACGCCTGAAGAAAAGCGCCGACCTCGGCGGGTGGAATGCTGTAGCGGATGACTTCGGTGATCATGAGGCGATGGCAAGCGTCGGTCTCCTGGCACGTCAGTGAGCCGCAGCCGACGCCGGCCCCGGCGCGTGGCGCAACGCCTGTGCGAGTCGGCGGCCGAGCAACCCGCCGGAGAAGTTCTGCTGCCCGGACACCAGACGCCCACCACGGTCTTCGGTGATGTAAGGGGTGAACGGCGCGGCGCACTCGAACAGGCCGCCGCGTTTGCCGATCTCGTCCTGCAGGTAGAACGGCAGATACTCGGCGCCGATCTGTTTCTGCGCGATCGCCTCCTCGGCGTTGCTGAAGCCCGTGACCTTCGCGCCGGCGATCAGGTATGAACCGTCCTCGAGCTTCACGTCGAGCAGAGCGGCCGTGCCGTGGCAGAGAGCGGCCACAATACCGCCGCGGTTCCAGACGTCACGGATCACCCGCTCGGCATCGGGATTGCCGCGAAGATCGAATACCGCGCCATTGCCGCCGGCGAAAATCACCGCCGCATAGCGTGCGGGATCGACCTCGGCGAGCTTGAGCGAGGCGTTGAGCTTGGAGCTGTGTTTCTCGGTATGCAGGAACCCGGTGCTGATGATGTCGTCGGGATTGATGCCCTGCGGGTTGGCCGGATCGCTGTACGGGTCGATCGGAGGGCGACCGCCCTGCACGCTGGCGATGTCGACCAGGCAGCCGGACTGGGTGAGCTCGAAATACGGATGCGTGAGTTCCGGCAGCCAGAACCCGGTGGGGTAGCCGGTCTTGCCGAGCACCGCGTGACTGGTCGTGACGATCAGCACGCGCGGCGGCGCCGCCGCGGCAGCGTTCTCCGGTGCGGCAGCCGAAAGCAGGGAGGTTACGAAGCCGAGTAGGAGCGCGGCGAGGAGATGACGTGTGGTTTTCATAGGTTGAATTTGTCGATGGCGAACAAGCAGGGGCCTGGCTCGCCAGCGTTCGCGCTGGAGGCGGATTTCATCGATCACCACGAACAGGAAAAGCCGTGTGGATGCCCCTGCGATAACGACTGGCCCCACTGCGGAAACCGTGGAGTGACCGGGCGGTGCAGCCCGGGGCCAGAATGGACCCCCTCGGGGATGAGCGGCCGGCCCGTTACGCGCGCTACTGAACCGCGCGACGGACGCAGCGGAAGCCGTAGGAGTTGTAGCGGTACCACGGACTGATGAAAATGCGGTAAGCGGTGCAATTTATTGAGGAGACATACCGCCAACTGCCACCCCGGCCTATGCGGGCCGTGCCCGAAACAGGCCCCCGAGGCTCGGCCTCAAAGCCACTGACGTAATCTCCGTACCAATCCCAGCACCACTGCTCGAGATTGCCGGCCATGTCATACAGCCCATAGCGATTGGGCTGAAATGAACCCACCGGGCTGGTATAGGGCTCACTCCCGACCGCAAAGGTTGGATGGTAGCCGCGAGTGGGGCTCACATCATCAAGGCCGCCGGTACTCCGGTAATTCGCCTGAGTATGGCTGATGGTATCGCCCCACGGGAAACGCGTGTCCTCCAGGCCGCCGCGGGCGGCGCATTCCCACTCCGACTCAGTGGGCAGGCGGTAGCCGTTGGCCGTCCATTTCACTTGGGTATTCGGCACATCCAGATCCCCGGCACGATAGACCGTCATCCCTGTGGCGTCGGTGTAGTAGCAGGGCACGAGCCCCTGCATCTCGCTCTTGGCATTGCACCACTTCACCACGTCATACCAGTTGACCGAGTGCACCGGGTGGGTGGCTGCCTTGCCGGCACCGACGCCAGCAAGATCCGTATACCCATGAGCTACCGCCCAGGTGCGCACCGCCTGCCACTCTTCCCAGGTCGTGTGCGTCTTCGCGATGTAAAAGGCCCCCACTGTCACGGTATGCAGCGGCAACGCATAAGGGTCCTCATCCAGAGTGTCGCCCACCGTAAACATGGACATCGGGAAACGGACCTCGCCCTGCAGATACTCCACCTTCAAACGGCCAAAACGCCGTTGCGCCGTCAGGGGGGCGAGCTCCCGCAGTCGCATCCACACCGTGCCATCAGGCCTGGTGCTCTGCGGCTCCATTGCACCGGGGACCTCTGTCCATGTCGCCAAATCCTCCGAGACCTCCAGCGCATACCGGACCTGTGCCTCCGGGTTCATCGTAAACAGGAGGGCGAGCGCCCGGGTGCCGTCGCCTTGGGGGACGAGTTGCGGCCGAGGCAGACGGCCGGCGGCATTCTGCAGCGGCGTCGCGCCCAAGGCATATTTCAACAGGTTGGTCACCCCGTCGCCGGCGGGCATGTCCATAGCTCCACGCTGGTTGGTCGGCACCCCGGGCTGCGCCGCCCAGGCGGCCAACGACACTGCCTGCAACGAGCCGGCGAGTCCGGCAAAAGCCAGCAGCGCAGCCAGTGCGGGCCACTTGGGCCGGAGCAAGGAGAAGGACCGGATAATCCGAAGAGCAGGTGCCATAGACGTGGTGGATGAAATAGTAGGCCTCGATCGCGGCACCTCGGTCCGACTTATAGAGCCTGGCCCAGGAGACGCAGCGAGTGCACCCCCGGCGATAACGACCGGTTCCGCGTCAACAAACCCGTTGTGACTGAGCGGATCCACCACGCACCCGAATGGGCTCACGATGGGATGAACTGCCGCCAACGCCCTGCCGGTCGGTCGCCCTACTGGCTCCCGCCACCCAGCAAGCGGTCGAGTTGCTCGCGATAGTTTCGACTGGCCGCGATCTCCATGCCGCCTTCGAGAATGAGAAGCGAATCGCCATGGAACAGGGGACGTCGCTCGCAAATGCGCTCCAGCCGCACGATCGCCGAGCGACTCACGCGCACAAAACCCTGCGCCGCCAGCCGCTCCTCCATCGCGGCGAGCGTCTCGCGATGTAGGTGCGACGCCTTGCCGCAATGCAGGCGCACATAGTTGCCCTCCGAAGCCACCCAATCGATCTCGGCGGGCTTCACGAACACCGTGCGCTTCTGGTCGTACACCGCGATCCGATCCCAGCCGCCAGCCCTTGCGGGCGCGCTCTCCAGCAACGCCGCGATTCGCGTGGGCATGTCGGCACTCGCCCGCTCACGGAGACGCTCGCGCACCCGCTCCAAAGCCTGCCGCACCCGGTCGAACTCGAACGGTTTGAGGATGTAGTCGAAGGCGGACACCTCGAAGGCCCGCACCGCGTGGCGGTCAAACGCCGTAACAAAGACGATGATGGGCGCAACGGCCGGGCGCGCGTTGGCGAGCACGCCGAAGCCGTCGAGCTCGGGCATCTGCACATCGAGAAATACGAGATCCGGCCCCAGCCGCTCAATCGCCGCCACCGCCTCACGCCCGGAGCCGCAACGTGCCAGCACCTCCACATCGGGCTCGGCCGCCAGCAGCCGGGCGATGAGTTCCTGCGCAGGCGGTTCATCATCGACAATCAAGGTTCGGATACGGTTGGGCGCGGTCATGGCGAGGGAGGCAGCAGGCGGAACGGCAAAATGATCGTGACGGTGATACCGCCGAGCTCGTTGGCGGCGAGCACCAGCGACTGGCGCTCGCCATACAGCGCCGCCAACCGCTGGCGGGTGTTGTGCAGGCCGATGGCCCCGGCGCGCACCCCACCGGTAGGCGGCCATTGGACCGGCCGCCCCGGGCCGTTGTCCTCAATCTCGATGCGCAGCCTCTCGCCGCACCGCTCCGCCCGCAGCACGATGCGCCCACCGGCCACGCGCTGGGCGGTCCCGTGGCGCACGGCGTTCTCCACCAGCGGTTGTAGCAGGAAGGCCGGCACCGCCACCGCGAAGGTTTCCGGCATCACATTCACGGCGACCATTAGCCGGTCGCTGAACCGCACCTGCTCGATCTCCAGATAGCGCAACGCGATCCCGATCTCGCGTTCGAGCGCGATCTCCTGCTGCCCGCCGCCCTCCAGCGCCTCGCGCAACAGCGCGCCCAAGCGCGACACGACCTGATTGGCGGCGCGCACATCGGTGAGCATCAGCGATGAGATCGTGTTGAGGGTGTTGAACAGGAAGTGCGGGTTGAGCTGCATCCGCAACGCGGATAACTGAGCCTCCACCAACTGCTGCCCGAGACCGGCCAGCTCGCGCTCCCGCTCCCGCACCCGTCGCTGGTACTGCCAAACATGCCACGCACAGGCGATCAGCCCCACCGCTGTGAGATCAAAGGCCGACCAATAATAGACGAGGTGTTTGAGATGCTCGCGAAATCCCCAGGCAGGCATCAGCGCCATGACCGGAGAGAACGGGATCATCGTCCCCAGAGCGCACACCAGCATATGAAGGAAGACCAACGCCACGCCGCCGACCAGAAAGGCCAAGGCCGAGCCGACCCATCGGCGTCGCGTGAACGGAAACTTGCGACACAGCCAGAAGACCACCGGCGCGAGCAACGCCCACACAAACCACCCGCCAAAGGACCGGAAGAACGCCTGTCCCCATGAGACCTGATAGCCGGAAACCGCATCGGCGATGAACATCTGCACCCCGAAGAGGAAACCTCCGAGTACCGCCACGCCCAAGACAAGGACCCATGGAGGGAACTGATCAAGGCTTCGACCGACGGCAGGTGTCTGGCGGTGGTGAGTCTCAGGCATATAGCTCGCGGAAGGCCGCTGATACCTGATGCATTCGCCGCCCCCGCCCAGCAGACAAGAACGAACTGACGAGATGCTCCGTCCACGGGCTAAACGGGACTGGTTAACGGACTGAACAGCCAGGGCTGGGCACGCCGTCTGCCGCCTCCGACCAGCCGCTGGCGCGGCTCGCGGCCGGCGGCACCTTCCCTGGCTGGCGGCGGCTCGCGCGGCCGGAATACAGCACTGAAGCGGCGCCTCGCGCTCCTGGGGCATCAGCGCCCACGCCGGCCCTACTTGGTGGTGACGGGTGCCGGCACTGCCGCTGCCAAGTATCCGCTATCTTCGAGCCACTCGGCCATGCGCTGGGGCCAGTGCTTGACCGCCAGGTACGGCGAGCGGTCGCCCATGTTGAAGGCGTGTTTGCCCCGGGCCAGGAAGTGGGCCTCGACCGGCACCTGCGCCGCGAGGAATTTGCGGAGCAGCTCGAGCGTCACCTTCTCGCAGGCGTACTCGTCGTCGTTGGCGCAGACAAGGAAGGCGGGAGGGGCGTCGGCGCCGATGGTTTCTGGCGGCCTGCCGCCTGGATACACCATCAGTTGGAAATCCGGGCGACCGTTGGCGCGGTCGATCGGGTCGGCGGCCTTCGGGTCGCCTTCGCCCTTGGGAAAGGCCACCATCATCACCACTTCGCCACCGGCGGAAAAGCCGAGCATGCCGACGCGTTTGGGGTCGACTTGGAACTCTGCGGCCCGGCTGCGCACCAGGCGCATGGCGCGGTAGGCGTCCTGGCGCACGTTCGCCATCGTGTAGGGGGAGTTCGCCTCGTTGGGCAGGCGATATTTCAATACGAACACGGTAACCCCCAGGGGGGTGAGGAAGTTGGCGGCCTGCCTGCCCTCCGGCTCGAAGACCAGTTCGCTCATGCCGCCGCCGGGGGCCACGATCACTGCGCAACCGTTGGCCTTGCCTGCGGGAGGGGTGAATACGGTGAGCGAGGGGTTGTGGATGTTGCGCACCCACCAGTCCTTCGCCTGTTCCGGTTCGTTCTTGCGGTTCTCGAAGCCGGGGGCTCCGGCCTGCCAGAGAGGAATCACGGTCGGCTGCGCCAGCGCGAGCATGGGCGACAACAGAGCGAGCAGAAGACCGATGGAAGATTTGCGCATGGGGAGAGTGCCGGAAGCAGCCTCCCTGATGCCGCCAGGGGAGCGTTGCATCAAGGGCGTTTCCGCAGGCGCGCGGGGCTTTCTCGCCATCGTCGGAGACCCTCCGCTGGCCCCTGCGGCATCGGGGCCCGGGCTGGCGCCGCAGGGGAAGCACCTCGGGCAAACGTGAAGCGCGTGTAAGTTTTGTTCCCTGCCAATCGGTATCCGACTATTCGGTTGCGGGACGGCCGGGCCCCCTCCGTCATGGCTTCGGCGCCGCTCCGGCGGCGGCCAACAACGATGAATACGCCTTCACCCCGCCCTGCCGCCCTTCCGCTCCTCGCAGCCACCCTGCTCCTGCTCGCCGGCCCGCTCGCCGCTGCGGACATCGCCCTGCCCGCACCCCGCGGCGCCGATCTGGCCATCACCCGCATCCTCGCAGCCCGGCGCGAAACCGCCGCCTTTTCCCCGGCCGGCCTCTCCGCACAGGCCGTATCCGATGTGCTCTGGGCCGCCTGCGGAGTGAACCGCCCTGCCACCGGCAACCGCACCGCCAACTACTCCTGGACCAGCCGCGACACCGAGATCTACCTCCTCTGCGCTGAGGGCGTCTTTGTGTACGAGCAGCTTGAGCACCAACTCACCCTGCGCTCCTCCGTCGATATCCGCGCCACGCTTGGCGCTCCCGCTTCGGCCGCGCCCCTCACCCTCGTGCTCGCCACCAACTCCACGAAGATCGACGACTTCTACGGCTCGATCCACACCGGCTTTGTGGCGGAAAACATCGGCGTGGCCTGCGCCGATCGCGGCCTCGGCGCCCATCTCAGCGCCGGTATCCCGCCGGCTCTCACTACCGCACTTGCACTGGACGCCGGCCACAACATCCGGCTCCTGCAAACTCTCGGCTACCCGGACGGGGCCACCGCTCCGGAGCCCGTCTGGGCGGTGGCCGCCGGGGCCCTCACCCCGGCCGCAGTCAACGACGCCCCCGCGCTCAGGATACTCAAGCGCCGCCGCTCCACCCGCAGCTTCGGCGACACCCCTTTCACGACGCAGACAACGGCCGATGCCAACCAGATCCTTGCCGACCTTGTTTGGTCGGGCCTGGGCATCAACAACCCGACGACAGGCGAGCTCACCTCCCCCCTGGTCGCCGGCACCCAAGACATCGACCTCTACCTGGCCCTGGCTAGCGGGGTCTACCTCTACCGCCCCGGCACCGGTGCTGCGCACCACCTCGACCAGATCTCCTCCGCAGACCTCCGCGGCTCTTTCGGCTACGCCTCAGTACCCGCAATCTTCATCTACGTTTCCGACCTCACGAAGCTCTCCGGCTCCAGCACCGAGAAGACCCGCGCCGCCTGCCTGCATGCCGGCATCGTCTCCCAGAACGTCACCGCCTTTGCCACCGCCGAGGGGCTGGGCGAACTCGTTCGCACCAGCGCTCCGGGCACTCTCGCCGCGGACCTCCACCTGACCAGTACCCAGATCGTGCTTTTCAACCAGACTCTGGGCAACATGGCCGCCGCCCCCGGTGCCGCTGCGGTCGCAGTAGGTGCCGGCAGCGGAGGCACCGTGACTGGGGCGCCCCGGCAAACCATCGCCTTCGGAGCAGTTGGCACCCCCGTCACCGCCGTTCCCGACGCCGGATACACTTTTGCTTACTGGAGCGGCCTGCCCGGCGGGCGGGCTACGGCCAACCCCCTCGCGCTGCCCAACGTAACCTGCGCCATGAACCTCGCGGCGGTCTTCGCTCCGGAGCCTGCGACCTACGCCGCTTGGCGCGCCGTGTCGTTCGCCGGCTCCGCCCTCGCCAACGACAGTGTCTCCGGCCCCGACGCAGATCCCGACGCAGCCGGTGTCACCAACCTTCAACGCTACGCCTTCGGCCTTGCCGCCCGGGGCCGGGTGGCCGCCCCCACGACTCTCGGCTCGAGCGAAGCCGGCGGGCGGAAGTTTCTCACCATCTCCTTCGGCCGCCGCGCCACCGGCACGGGCCTCAGCTACATCGTAGAGGGCAGCGGGGATCTCCATGCCTGGAGCACTGTGCGCACCTACGCTCCGGGGTCCACCACTCCGATCATCGCGGAGGATACGGAGCCGATGGGCCCTGCCGGCCCTGCGCGCCGTTTCCTCCGTGTGCGGGTCGTAACCTCGCCGTAGCTGTATCCATCTGTAGGGGTGCCGGGCGCGACTAGCCCTGCCCCCTGGCGGCTAGGGCGCCCCGGTTGCGCGCCGCTTGTTCCGGGCCGGCTACGGCTGATGCACAGCGTTGGTGTGGACCGAAACCACCTGGTTGGATGCCCCCACCTGTACGATACGCGCGGTGTGGCCGGCGATCTCGCCCACCTCCAGCGCGATGTAGGCGCAGATGATCACGCGGTCGCCCACGTTGACCAACCGCGCCGCAGCGCCGTTGATCTGGATCTGCCCGGGCACGCCGTAGATCACGTAGGTCGTGAAACGCGCACCGTTGTTGATGTCGTAGATGTCTACCTGCTCGAACTCGAGCAACCCGGCCTCACGGCAGAGTGCACGGTCGATGGAAATCGAACCCTCGTAGTCGGGATCGGCCGAGGTGACAGCGGCACGGTGGAGTTTGGCGCGGAGAAAAGTCCTAAGCATAGGCAAAGGCGTGAAGCCCGAGAAGAATCAGGTCGGGGACGTGCTCGGCAAAGACATTCTCACGCTCAAAACGGGCGGCATTGCCGCCGGTGGCCAGCACCAGCGGCTGTTTTGGGCCGTAAACCTCTCTGGAAATTCTCTCCACCAGCTCGCGAACTGCCCCGGCGTGCCCGAAATGCAGCCCGGCTGCGATCCCCTCGCGGGTGGTGCGCCCCAGCGCGTGCAGCGGAGCGGTGCCGTTCACCCTGGGCAACTGGGCAGTGCGCGTCGCCAGCATCTCCGCCCAAAGCCCGTAGCCCGGCAGTATTGCGCCGCCGGCGACTTCACCACCAGCGGTCACAGCTGTCACCGTAGTAGCGGTACCGAAATCGACCACGATCAGGTCTCGCCCGGGATAGGTCGAATGAGCACCGAGCGCGGCCGCCACCCGGTCGGCGCCGAGTTCGCGCGGCCGCTTGTATCCGATGGTCAGCCCGTGGGCCGACTCCGCGCGCAACACCAGGGGCTCCACGCCCAGCGCAAGATTCACCCCGGCGCACACCGGCGCTGTCAATTCCGGCACCACCGAGCACAGCGCCACGCGGTCGATCTTGCCGCGTACCTTGGCCTTGAGCATGCGTTGCAGTCCGGTCTTCGTCGCCACCTCGCACACCGGCACCCGGAAGCGCGAGCGCAACTGCCCAAAGTCTACCAACCCGCCAAGGAGGGTGGAGTTTCCAATGTTGAGGAGGAGCTCTCGCATCGCCGGCGACCATAAGAACCCGACGCCGCCGCGCCACCACAACCTTGGGAAGGCAGCCATCGTCAGGTTGTGCTCGAACTCCAGCGACCAGAGGGCCACAACTTATCCGAGTGCCGGGGGCCGCCATTGCGGCTCCTTCGTTCTGACTTCTGCAATCCGCATTCCCCCAATGACCATCACCACCCTCGGCGATCCACGCTTCGAATCCCCGCTGCTCCAGTACGTCCGTGACGATCTCCGAATCCCGGCTGCACTCGTCGTCGATCCTATGGCTCCGGCAGTGCCCACCGACGGCTTCGAGTTGGCCGGTCCGCGCCCGAAGCTCTTCTTCGACCCGGCCGGGGTGCGCGCCGGTATCGTCACCTGCGGCGGCCTGTGCCCGGGGCTCAACAACGTGATCCGCTCGCTTTTCCTCGAACTCCACCATGGATACGGTGTGCCGGAGGTGCTCGGTTTCCGCGACGGGTATCATGGGCTCGACCCTGCGCGTGGCCGCCCTCCGGTACGCCTCACCGTCGACACCGTCGACAAGATCCACCAGGAGGGGGGAACCATCCTTGGCACATCGCGTGGACCGGTGGATACGGTCATCGCCGTCGACAACCTGATCCGCCTCGGGGTGAACATGCTCTTCACGATAGGCGGCGACGGCACCCAGCGCGGCGGCAACGAGCTCTTCCAGGAGGCGCGCCGCCGCGGCCACCCGCTCGCTGTTGTCGGTATCCCCAAGACCATCGACAACGATGTCGCGTTCGTGTCGCGAAGCTTTGGCTATCTGACCGCAGTGGAACAGGCCGCGCATGCGCTCTCCTGCGCCCACACAGAGGCGCACAGCGTGCGCAACGGCATCGCAGTGGTGAAGCTCATGGGGCGCAGCGCCGGGTTCATCGCAGTGGGAGCGGCGCTCGCCAGCCAGGACGTGAACTTCTGCCTCATCCCGGAAATCCCGTTCCGGCTGGAGGGCCCCGGCGGGTTGCTCTCCGCCCTCAAGAAACGGGTACTGGCGCGCAACCACGCCCTGATAGTTGTCGCCGAGGGTGCCGGGCAGGACCTGCTCGCCGCCACCGGAGGCCGGGACGCCTCGGGCAACGCGAAGCTCGCAGACATAGGTATCTTCCTACGCGACCAGATCGCCGCCTACTTCAAGGCCGAGAAGATCGAGGCGACCCTGCGCTACATCGACCCGAGTTACCTCGTGCGCAGCGTGCCCGCAGATTCCGAGGACGCCATCCTCTGCGACCAGTTTGCTCGCCATGCCGTGCATGCCGCGATGGCCGGCAAGACAGGCCTGGTGATCGGGCTGCTGCACGATGAGTATATCCATGTGCCCATCGAGCTGCTCGCCACGCAGACCAAGTGTGTCGATCCCGCCGGTCCCGAATGGCGAGCCGTGCGCTCCGCCACCGGGCAAGCCGCTCGCTTCGAGTGAGTGGAGAGGGAAAGAATAGGTCCGATGGGAAGTAGAGGTCCGCTGAGGCCTAGGAAACGCGGGCGACGCTCGATAGGGACAGGTTCGTAGCGACGGTGGGGCTCACTCGCTGGCCGAGCACTGAGTTCGGCCGCGCTTGATCATTCCGCACACCACGCGCAGGCACCTACGCCTTCGTCCACCCGTGGTGCAACGCCGAGGCGAGGGCGGGCACTCCGGCGAGTGGCTGGGGTGCATCTTCCAGGTTCCGCCAGAGATAGAACGGATGCACAGCCGCACTGCGGATCTCATGCAGGTCGTTGTGCACCGTGGCATCCACCCCGCCTCCGCAAAACTGCGCAACCACGGCAGCGCGACGCGCAGCGGCATCGGCCCCTACGGTGAACTTGAAACCGATCACCTGCAGCGGGCGGGGCGACAGCTCTTTGAGCTGCGGCAGTATCTTCGGATTGCGCACAAGGCGCACGATGAGTTCGTCGGCATCGGAGCGGATCTTGCCGGAAAGCGACATCTCCGGCCGATAATCGGCAACGGCGGCCGTCATCACCACGACGTCGAAGCTGCCTGAGGCGAGCCAGCGCTGGAGCTTGGCCAGCAGATCGGCGCAGGAGGAAAATAATTCGCCGTCGTGTACCCGCTTCGATTTTACGGCGCCTTCGCCACGCAGCAGCACCACGTCGTGCCCGAAGCCGTGCAGCGCGTCGGCCAGAGAGGCTCCGGTCGCGCCCGAGCTCACGTTGGAGACGAAGCGGACTTCATCGAGTGGCTCGCGTGTTGCGCCGGCGGTGACAAGGATTCTCATGGGCGAAGACCGTGAGGGTTCAAACAATACTATCCCAGCGCCTTGAGCACATCGGCGGCGATCGACTCCGGCTCGGGCAGGCGACCGGGGCCTCCTTCGCCGCAGGCATGCATGCCTTCGGCGGGCTCAATAATGCGTACGCCCCAGCTGCGAAGCTGCCCGGCACCGGCTTGGGTGGCGGGATGCTGCCACATGCGGTGGTTCATGGCGGGCACCACCAGCCACGGCTTCTTGTCGAGTTCCCAGGCGAGGAAGAGCGTGCCGAGCAGGTCGTCGGCGATGCCGGCGGCGAGACGGTTGATTGAATTGGCCGTGGCAGGACAAACGATCGCAAGGTCGGCGTTGCGGGCGAAGTCGATGTGGTCGAGCGCGGCGCCATCGGTCCACATGTCGTCGTATGCGCGACGCCCGGTGAGCCCTTCGAGCGTGGACTTGCCGATGAAGTGCAATGCCGCCGGAGTGACGACGGTCTGCACCGTGACGCCGGCCTGGGCGAGTCGCGAGATTGTGGTGGTAGCCTTTGCACAGGCGATGGAGCCGGTGAGGAAGAAGAGGATATTTTTCGAGGCCATGGCGGGGTAGTCAGCGTGGATATTCGGAGCCAGTCACTAAGGACACGGAAGGCGGTGGAAAATGGTGGAGCCCCGCAGGCCGATGATGGCGATTCGTGCTGCGGAAGCAGTGTGCCGGTTCTGGTTGAACAAGACTCTCAGCGCTCAGCTCTGTGTCCTCCTCTTCTCTCGGTATTCTCTGTGGCGTGTTATCAAGTTTATATCACCGGAAACTTTCCTTCACGTCGGGGAAGGTGCCTTTTTGCACGGCTTCGGCATAGGCGGCGATGCCGCCCTTCATCACAGTATCGGTGTTTGCGAAGCGGCGCACAAACTTCGGCTTGAAGTCGGGGTTCATGCCCAGCATGTCCTGGAAAACCAATACTTGGCCGTCGCAATCAACGCCCGCCCCGATGCCGATGGTGGCCATCTTGAGCGACTCGGTGACGGACTTTGCCAGCGCCGCCGGCACGCACTCCAGCACAACCGAAAAACATCCGGCCGCCTCGAGCGCTTCGGCGTCGGTGCGGAGTTGCGCGGCCTCTGCGGCTTCCCGAGCCTGCACCTTGTAGCCGCCTAGCGTATTCACCGACTGCGGGGTGAGTCCCAGGTGGCCCATAACCGGGATACCGGACTCGACGAGGTGGTGCAGCACATCGGCATGGCCGCGCACTCCCTCGGCTTTCACCGCATGGGCCCCGGCTCGCAGGAGTGCGGCGGCGCAGTCGAGGGCATAGGCTGTGCCCTTGCGCACGGAGAGAAAGGGCATGTCGGCAACGATGAGTTTCTCCGGCGCCTGGCGGGCGACGAGGCGGGTGTGCGTCGCCATGATCTCGGTGGTGGCGCCGAGGGTGTCGCGCTCGCCGTAGAGAGTCATCATTACGCTGTCGCCCACAAGCAGGCAGTCGACGGGTGAGTCGGCCAGCAACCGCGCGGACCAGGCGTCGTAGGCGGTAACCATGACGATTTTACGCCCCTCGGCTTTGGCGTCGGCGAACTCGCGGATCGTTTTCATGGGTTGAGGCGAAGCAGCAAACTGGATCCCGGGAGCCGGGGCAAGGCGCTAGGAGAAGAGGCCGCCGCGCACGTCATTTCCGATGGCCCGCCTCCGCTGCTGCTGTGGCCCACAGGCAGGAACTGGCTGCTCCCCAGAGTTGAAACCCGTACAGGCGTTGCCCACGCTGGTCGCCGATGAAGAAAGCCGCAGTCGTAAAGAACTACTACATCCTGCCGTGCCTGCTGTTGCTGCTCAACCTGGTGAACAATGTTGTGAGCTACAAGGCGGGCCTGGTCGACGACCCCTTCCTGCGCACCTCGGCGGTCATGGTGCTGGTGCTCTGTGGCGGCACTGTAGTGGCTTTTCTCCTCACTCCCGCGCTCGAGAAACTGGTGCAGATGCTCCACCGCACCAGCAAGAGCGGTGCGGGAGGCCTGGGTGAGGTCCTCTTCCTGATTGGGCTGGGGGCGCTGGTATTCTGGCTTTACTACCAGATGACCGCGCACGGTATCGCCTCGCTGCTGCCTGCGGAGTGGCGCAACTCTCCGTCGGGGTGAGCGAGTAAGGTGGGACCGGAAACCGACCGGGATGCATGCCAGTCGCAGACCGGCCCTGCGAACAAGCGTAAGTCCCACGTGGTGGCGGCGGCGTTCGGCCCTGCCATCCTCCGATCGCAAAAAAGGCCGGCGCTGGTGCGCCGACCCTTGATCAGGAAAAACAGGATGCGATATCCGCCGGCCGGAGCACCGCGACCGAGATCGCGACCCGCCGGAAGCGAGGACTCAGACCTTCGGCCCGCCCTGGGCAAGCTTGCGAGCGCGCAGGCGCAGACCGTTGAGGCGGATGAAGCCGGTGGCGTCGCTCTGGTTGTACCAGCTCTTCACGCCCTCCATCGAGGCTACATGCGGATCGTACAGCGAGAACTGCGACTTGCGGCCGCAGGTGATGATGTTGCCCTTGTAGAGCTTGAGCCGAACGGTGCCGGTAACCGATTTCTGGCTCTCGTCGATGAGGGCCTGCAGCACCTCGCGCTCGGGGGCGTACCAGAAACCGTTGTAAATGAGCTCCGCATACTTGGGCACGAGCGAGTCGCGCAGATGCATGACCTCGCGGTCCATCGTGAGCGTCTCGATCTGGCGGTGGGCCTGCATGAGGATGGTGCCACCAGGGGTCTCGTACACGCCGCGGCTCTTCATGCCCACGAAGCGGTTTTCCACGAGGTCTACGCGGCCCACGCCGTGCTTCCCGCCGAGCTTGTTGAGCGCCTTGAGCACGCCGGCGGGGGTGAGCTTCTTGCCGTTCACGGCCACGCAGTCGCCCTTCACGAAGTCGAGGTCTACGTATTCAGCCTTGTCCGGGGCGTCCTCGGGGGAGACGGAGAGCTTGAACATCTCCTTGTTCTCCGGGGTGGTCGGGTCGAACCACGGGTCCTCCAAGATGCCGGCCTCGTAGGAGATGTGCAGGAGGTTGCGATCCATCGAATACGGCTTCTTGAGCGAGGCCTCGATCGGGATCTTGTGCGCCTGGCAGTAGGCGATCATCTCGGCGCGGCCGGGGAATTCGTCGCGGAACGCCTCGATCTTCCACGGGGCCAGGATCTCCAGGTCGGGGGCGAGCGCCATATAGGTGAGCTCGAAACGGCACTGGTCGTTGCCCTTGCCGGTGGCGCCGTGGGCCACAGTATCGGCTTTTTCCTTCCGGGCGATCTCGACCTGGGCCTTCGCGATGAGCGGGCGCGCGATCGAGGTGCCCAGATAGTACTGGCTCTCGTACTGCGCGTTGGCGCGGATCATCGGGTAGATGAAATCGGTGGCGAACTCCTCGATGAGATCGAGGGTGTAGTGTTTGGAGGCGCCGGTCTTCTTGGCCTTCTGCGGGAGGCCCTTGAGCTCCTCCTCTTGGCCGATGTCGGCGGCAAAGGTGACGATCTCGGCGTCGTAGGTTTCCTTGAGCCACTTGACGATGACGGACGTGTCGAGGCCGCCCGAGTAAGCGAGGACGATTTTCATAAAGAGGTGGCGAGATAGGGGCCCCGGCGCCGGCTCGGCAAAGCAAATCCGCCGGGGCCTTTCGGCCGCAGCACCGGAAACCCCCTACGCCTCAAGTGGTGGTTCTCCCCTATATGCTTTTACGGTGTGTTGATGCGGGTGGCACTTGAGCCGGGCCCGATTGGGCCGACATAGATAATGTCAGAATTATATCATTCCATCATCCATGCCCGCATCACCCCATGAACCCGTATTCAT
>CAJCBL010000056.1 GCA_903960515.1 uncultured Verrucomicrobiota bacterium | reverse complement strand
CGGCCATCGCCGAGGACGCGAAGTCCAAGCTCATGCAGGTGCCCGGCGTCGACGAGGCCGATGTGCGCATCGTCTGGGAGCCCTGCTGGAATCAGGCGATGATCTCCGAAGAGGGAAAGATGAAGCTCGGCCTGATCTGAGACCGGGCTTCGGTCGTGGAATGCGGTGGCGCGGCGCTCCTACCGCCGCGCCGGGCCGGACCCTGTGTCCGTGCCGCTCCCACGGGTTTCGGCACCCCTCCCGCCCGCCGCGATGCTTCAGTCCGTGTCGTCCTCGCGCCTGCTGGGCCGCCCATACCTCTTCGCCTCCCACAGCTTCATGGCATCGCTGGCCTTCCACTCGGACATCAACCCGGCCTCAACCAACAAATCCAATACCGCGCACACAGTGCGCGCCGAGGTGGCCCTCTTCATCAGCGCCTTGAGGTTGCGTTCGGTCTCCACATCCGGCCCCACATCGTGGGCACGATAGAGGGCGTCGAGAAAGGCCACCGCCGAGGTCGCCTCCTCCCCCTTCGCGCTGCACGCCGCCTGCCTCGCCAGCGCAAATACCTCGGGCGAATCCACGACGGTGATCGCCTGGGCCCACACATCGAAACACGCCGCCCGCCGCCGCACCCCAAACCCGTCGCGCACACGACTAAAGCTGTGACACCGCACAGCCTCGTCGCACAACACCTGCAACGCCGCGCCCGCTCGCTGCTTGAGGGCGCTCTTGGCTCCACTCTCGTCGTTCGAGGAATCCGCCAACGCCTCCTCGCCCTCATCATCCTCGCCCTCCAACGCCAGTTCATCGTCAGCGGCCTCGTCACCGCACATCTCATCATCCCCGCGCACGATCGCAGCGTTCTTCCGCGCCAGGCTCACGACGGCGCCCCAGAAACACTCCTCGGCAACTATCAGCCCGGGGCCGCTTTGCGCTCGCAGCGCACGGCCCACCTCAAGCAGTTGCGCCATGCTCTCCGGCTCCGCCACCAGTTGCGCAAAGAGACCATTGAGCCCGCCCATCAACGTCATAATCGGAGGATACGGGGCCGCCTTGCCGGGTTTGGCTAGCTCGTGGCGAACATCTTTGAGCCAGCTTCCGAACTTCTTGTATTGTTTCATAGAGACTTTCCCGCCTTCAGCGCGGACACGAGCGCCACGATCTCTCCAGCCGGCACAGCGGTAATCTTCTCGGTGAGAGCATAGCGATCCTTCCCCGGATAGATCACCCAGAGGTGCTCCAGTCCGAGGTCGGCGATAGCCGTGTGCATCGACTTCGTGGTGCCAGGTGCGTCAGCGAACTTCACTTCGAAGCCGTAGCGACGCCCATCGTAGTTGATCATAAGATCGAGTTCGGCGCCGTTCTGCGTGGCCCAGAAATAGGCATCGCGGGTATCGAGCATCGTGATGAGCTGTTCGACCACAAAGCCTTCCCACGAAGCGCCCAGCTTGGGGTGGCCAAGAAGTGCGTCCCGGTTGCGAACCAAGAGAAGGCTGTGCAGCAGGCCGGTGTCGCGCACGTAAACCTTGGGCGCTTTCACCTGCCGCTTGCCGAGGTTCTCGTACCACGGCGGCAACAACCGCACCATGTATACGCCAACGAGTACACCAAGGTAACGGCGCGCCGTGGGCTCGCTGGTGCCAAGCGAGCGGGCGAACTCCGCGCCATTCCAGATCTGCCCGTGGTAATGCGCGATCATGGTCCAAAACCGGCGCAGCGTCTCCGCCGGAATCGCGATCCCGAATTGCGGAATATCGCGCTCCATAAAACTGCGCGCGAAGTGCTGCCGCCAGGCGACGGATCCAGCCTCCGAGGAGGCGAGATACGCTCGGGGGAACCCGCCCCGCTGCCAAAGCACAGGCCACGCATCGGCACCCGTCTCGCGCAAGGTAAACCCGCCTAGGTCGATGGTTGCAACGCGACCCGCCAGCGATTCGGATACGTCGCGCATCAACCCGGGTGCCGCACTGCCCAGCAAAAGGAAGCGGGCCGGGTGCTCGGGGCGATCCAGCAATACCCGCAATGTTTCGTAGAGCGCCGGTTGCCGTTGGATTTCGTCAATTACAACCAACCCCGTCAGCGACTCCATGGCCTGCTCCGGTTCCCGCAGCTTGCGACGATCCGCCGCCTTCTCGAGATCGAAGATTGTGACCTTCGCCTCGCGGCGGGCAATAAGGCGGGCCAGCGTGGTCTTGCCACATTGGCGGGGGCCGGAAAGCGAAACTGCCGAATGCACCGTGTAGGCGAAGTCGATGGCGGAGAGTCGATCGGGACGTTCCAGCATGGGCTTGTTTTATCCAAGCATTTCGAAAGTAAAGCTTTAGAAATACGTGGTTAAATCCCCCCTAAACCCACTACCCAATATAATACTGAGCCCAGCTCCGGGTTTTCATGGATAGGCCATCCTGAGCCTAATCGATATTGGTCAGCAATGGCTTGCGAAATCCACGATCCAGCCAAAATCGGCCTTCGCTTGCGTAAGTCGCGCAGGTTCGTCGGCCAGCGGGTCGCGTTCTCAGCATGCAGACGGCCGCAGTGAGGCCGGCTGCCGGGTCAACGAGCCCGGCTACAACGCCCCCGACTCGAGCCTTTCCGCCCGCCGCCATCTCGGAGGAAAGGACATGTCCAAGTTTTCCCCGGACAACTTCCCGGAGATCAACCGCGGCAACAGCCGGTCGCGGGTGCGCGTGAACTTGGCGTTCTGGCGCTGGAGATTCTCGATGCTCTGGAACATTGGCCGATCGCAATCAGCGAAGCAGCCCATCAGCGCCTACGGCGGAGTGAAGAGCGCCATCTTCTTGAACGTCCCTTTCTTCAACTCGGTAGGTGTTGGGCGGTTTCCGCTCAGCGAAAGCGTCGGAGGAATTCCTACACAGGCTCGTAGGCGCGGCGAGCGTCTTGTTCGCGTTTGAAAGTGGAATGAGTGCGAGGGGCTGGCATGCTTGCAAAGGATATGTGGCCGCGCATCCTCCCGGCCATGATCGATCGTGATCTCTCGCACAGCGCCCTGGAGTTGCCTCCTGCTGAGCGCCTCGAACTCGCCCGCCGGTTGATCGAGAGCGTGGCGGTGCCAATCCCGCTCAACGACGCGATGGGGGAAGGCATTCGCCGCATCGAAGCGGTCTCCACAGGCCGCATTGCGGGCCTGACCGAGGAGCAGTATCGGGCCGCCTTGGATTGAAGGTCGGACTACCCGATGAAGGTGGTCTTCCACCCGGAGTTCCCTCGCGACCAGCGGCGCTACGAAGCGGATTATGCGGAAATCTCCGCCGGACTCGCCCAGAGGTTCCGCCAGGAGATCGACGAGGCCATCACCTCCATCAGTGCCGCGCCCGGCACAGCCGGGCATTTCGTCAACACCGGTTCGATGGTGGTTGCGGAGTTTCGTCGCCGCAACCTGGAGGCGTTCCCCTTCTTCGTGCTGTACGGTTGGACCGGCGACACATTGCTTTATCGTACCCACCCGCACCGATCCGCTGCGCTGGCTGACACGCTTTCCCGGGCGGTAATGGCATTTCCCGGTCCGGTCGCCTGCAGTCGCCGCAGCAGCCTGCTGGAAGGAGACTCCGAGACCGCCCCTGCGGTCCCGGCCCAACCCGCGGCCTGATCGATCCTCGCGCTATCGGCTGACACTGGAGGCCACGACCGCGATCGACGCTGTCTCCACTGCGTTACCGCCCCCTCTCGCCCGCCGCGATGCTTCAGTCCGTGTCGTCCTCGAGCCCGCTGGGCCGCCCATACCTCTCGCTGGTACCAAACGAGCGCGGGAACCCGCCCCGCTGCCAAAGCACGGACCCAGCCTCGGCACCGGTCTCGCTCAAGGTGAAGGAGTGTGAGGACCTGGAACTTCCCTCCGCCCTAGGACTCCGGCGCACCCTTGCCGTTGCAGGAGCGTGCTCGCACTTCGAGCGCGAAGCGCGTGCAAGCGCGCCCCTACGACGGACTCCGAAGTTCGGGCGCTGTGCGAGCGCAGAGCGGTGGCGTGGGTACGGCTCAGCGCGCCCCCGAACCGCGCCAAGCCCCAGCGCCCTTCCCTCCTGGCTAGCCAGCCTGGCCAGTTTCCACTGCGCCGGCGCCCCGCCGCGCCGATTGGTGTGCGCAGCCTCCCACCTCTCCATCCTTCTGCGGACCTCCCTCCACCCCGGCTCGCCTCATGATCTCATGATCCCGCTCCCCCGCCTTCTCGCCCTCGGTGCCGCCGTGGCACTCCACGCCTCTGTATTCGCTGCCAAGCTCATCGAGGTAAGCCCCGTAGATGAGCAGGTCCTCATGGTCTACCTCAAGGACGGCGAAGTCCTCTACCGCGACGATGGCACCGGCACCAGCGCCTCCTCCGGCCACGACTACGCGCCGGGCGACGACCGCCTCGTCGCCTACGGTGAACCGCTGGATGTGGCCGCAGCCGCAGCCACGGCCGCTTGGACACTCGCCTCGTCCGACGACTCCCGCTACGGCCCCGACGGCCTCCCACCTCTCGCCGTGAACCGCAAGACCAAGGCCAACAACACCGACAACTTCTGGCACTTCAAACTCGATCACTGGCTCTTCCTGCGCCTGCCCCACCCCCTGCAACCTGGCGCCCATTACACGCTGCGGATCGATCCGCGCACCGCAGCCGACTCCACCGCGGCCGACTTCGCCTTCGACCTCGCCTCCTCCCGCTCGGAGGCGATCCACGTGAACCTCATCGGCTATGCGCCGCACAGCCCAGTGAAGGCCGCCGACCTGTACCTGTGGCTCGGAGACGGCGGGGCCAGGGACTACTCCTCCTTCGAGGGCCGGAGCGTATGGCTGCACGATGTGAAGACGGGAGAGGACCACCCCGCCGGCACGGTCGCCTTCTGGAAGAAGAGCACCAAGGAGGACGCCGGCGGGCGCAACCTCACCGGTTCCGACGTGTGGACCGCCGACTTCTCCGCGTTCACCCGACCGGGCACCTACCGGCTCGTGGTGGCCGGCGTGGGCTGCAGCGCAGAGTTCGCGATCCGCGAGGATGTGTGGTTCGAGCCGTTCAAGACTTCGCTCCGCGGATACTACTACATGCGCATCGGCGAACCCCGCGGCGCCCTCACCCCGGCGCCGCGCCAGCCCCGTTTCCTGCCCGGCATAGATCCGGCGGGATTCACCATCTACCTCACCGACCTCGACCCCTTCGACGCCGTGTGGAAGGCGCGCCAGGGCGACACCTGGGACGAGCCGCACTTCAAACCCGCCGCCGATTCGCTCTTCTGGCAGCACCGCCTGCCCGGCAACCCCACCAATCCGCGCGCCGTGGGCGGGCACTCCGACGCCCTCGACTGGGACCGCCATCTGGCGCACGTATCCGACATCTACGACCTCCTGCTGCCCTACCTGCTCACCGCCGGCCGCCTGGGCGACGACAACCTCGACATTGCCGAGAGCGGCAACGGCATCCCCGACCTCATCGACGAGGCGCGCAACGAGGTCGACTTCTGGCTGAGCCTCCGCCACGGCCCCGCCTACGCCCACGGCCTCACCAATCCCTCCAGCGAGCGGACCGTGATGTTCCAGGCCGACACCACAACGATGGCCGCCTGGGCCAACGCGGCCAACTGCGCCATGCTCGCCGAGTGCTTCCGCCTCTCCGGTCACCGCAAACTCATGGCGCGCTACCGCGACGAAGCGCGCACCGCCTACCGCTTCGCCAGCCGCCAGCAGGTCCAGCAACTCGACGACCGCCAGGAGATCGGCGATGCGTTCATGCGAGGTAGGGACTTCCGCATGATGGCGGCGGCCTTCCTCTACAACCTCACCGGCGAGCGCGCCTGGGAGGATGCGATGGCCCGCGACAGCGTCGTGCGCGACGGCCCGGCCGCCATCGAGAGCGCCGGGGAGTGGGTGCAGACCTGGGGCACGGCCGCCTACCTGCTCTCGCCCCACAAACGGCACTACCCCCGGCTCGCCGCGGGCATGGTTTCGGCCATCCGCCAGCAGGCCGCCGACAACAACCTCCGCTTCATGGACCTGCGCCCCTCGCGCCGCTCCTCCAACAACAACCACTGGCAAACCGCCGAGAACCTCCACCTCGTACTGCTGGCCCACGCCTTCGCCACCGACCCTGCGGAGAAGGCGCGTTGCGAACGCGCGATGATCCTCGAGGCCGACTGGGGCCTGGGGCGCAACCCCTCCAACATGGTCGAGATGACCGGACTGGGCAGCCGCTGCATCGCCAACTGCTACACCTCCGGCCGCAACGACGGCACCCCCGGCCTGCACCCCGGCCACACCCCCTACAACAACATGGATCCATGGGGCGGCGACGCCAACGGTTCGAATCCCCGCTGGTTTTCAGATCGCGGATACCCGCAATGGGATGCCGGCGGCTGGCCCCACCAGGAGGCGCATTTCAACTGCCGCTATTCGTGGGCCAACGGCGAGTTCACGCCCCGCCAGACGATGCGCGGCAAGATGGCCCTCTACGGATACCTCCTCGGTGCGCTCAGTCGGGCCAATGCAGTCCGATTGTAGGGTAGAACCTTGTACCGGAACGATCACAGGCGGTGCGTCGCGCCAGCGTCCTTCGCTGCGAAGAATGCGGGCGCGACGACCCTACACCTTCGATGGAAAACAGAGCAGAGTGATAATGCGATCAGCCTGCATCGTCACGGCCAAGTCGTAACCATTCTTTCGTAGGAGCGTGCTTGCACGCGATTCCGAGCGCAGGTCGCGTGCACGCACGCTCCTGCGACGGGCAAGCCGTTTCCCTCACAAGAGTGAAAACCGCCTCAAGTGCAGGGTTGTGGCCGGGCCTCCCGCCACCGGCGCACCGGACCACCATTTGGCCACCCGAGGAGGGACCTCCTAGGCCTGCACTCCGGGCAGCCCGTCGCCCGCCTCGGGCGGATGCAGCCCGGCATGGGCCCGGCCCAGCGCAGCCACCAGTTCCTGGACACGCAACGGCTTGGTGAGATAGTCGTTCATCCCGGCGGCCATCACCCGGTCGCGGTCGCCGGCCATGGCGTCGGCCGTCAGGGCGATGATCCATGGGGGCTGGGCCGCGCCCGCCGCCGCTCGTATCCGCCGGCAGGCCTCCAGGCCGTCGAGCCCGGGCATCTGCACATCCATCAGGATCACATCGGGCCGTAGGGAGCCAAACACCTCGATGGCCGCGAACCCATCCCCGGCGGTGGTGACCGAGTAACCGAGTTTCCCCAACTGCAGCCGCGCTACGCTCTGGTTCACCACGCTGTCGTCGGCGACGAGGATGCTCAGGGGATGCTCCTGCGCGAAACGGGTGTCGAAGACCTGCAGCGCAGGCTGCCCAGCCGCTACCGGCGCGGGCTGTTCCGCTTTCCGTGCGAGGGCGGCATCCACTCGCTTGAAAAGCAGGCCGAGTTTCAGCGGCTTGGGCACCACGGCCGAAAACAGCGCGGGGTCGGCCGTCTCACCAGGACCGGCCAGAAGCAAGAGCGGCAGCGTAGCGCCCCGACGGCGTCGCCGGATCTCGGTGGCCAATCGCAGGCCGTCCATTCCGGGCATGTGGCGGTCGATGATGGCGGCGTGGAACGTCTCGCCGGCATCCAGCAGGGCCAACGCCTCCGCCGCGCTGCCCACGCCTCGGGCCTGCACGCCCCAGGCTCCAGCCTGGTCGACGATGATACGGCGCACCGTCTCGTTGTCCTCGACCACAAGAATCGAGCGGCCACGCAGGCCGGGCGGAGGCGGGCACTCCTCCGCTTCGGCCGTCGGGGGTCGCCCCTCGGCGATGAAGGTGAAGGCAAATACGCTGCCCCGCCCAGGAGTGCTTTCCACCCACACCCGGCCGCCCATCAGCTCCACGAAGCGCTTGGTGATCGCCAGCCCCAGCCCGGTGCCGCCGAACCTCCGGTTTGTGGAGGCATCCACCTGGGAGAATACCTTGAAGAGCCGGTCCATGCGCTCGGGAGGGATGCCGATTCCGGTATCCGCTATTGCGACCCGCAGCTCGTGCCGCCCCCCGCCCAACTCTCGCGAGCCGGCGCGCACGACCACCTCTCCCTGCTCGGTGAACTTGAGCGAGTTGCCCACGAGGTTGACCAGGATCTGGCGCAGTCGGGCGAAATCACCCACGAGCAGGGCCGGCACCTCGGGCTCGATTGCATAGGCCAACTCCAGCCTCTTCTCGTGCGCCTTGATGGCGAACATGTCCATGACCTCCTCGACACAGCGCCTCAGCTCGAAGGGACTGGCCTCCAGCTCGATGCGCCCGCCCTCGATCTTTGAGTAGTCGAGCACGTCGTTGATCACCGACAAGAGCGCCTCGCCACTCGACTGGATGGTGCGCGCCCAGTGGGCCTGCTCCGCCGTGAGCGATGAGCTCAACAGGATCTCCGTCATGCCGATCACTCCATTCATCGGAGTGCGGATCTCGTGGCTCATGGTGGCGATGAAGAGGCTCTTGGCCGCATTCGCCCGCTCGGCCACGCTCTTGGCGGCCTCCAACTCGGCTAGGAGCATCACGTGTTCCCTTACGAGCGCATGGCGCTGGATCGCGTGGCGGATCGTGCGGAAGAGCAGCGCGGAATCGAAGCGCCCCTTCACCAGATAGTCCTGTGCGCCGTGGGCCACCAGCGCCTCTCCTACCACGGGGTCGTCCAGCACGGTATTGACAATTATGGGCGGGCACTCGCCCTTGCCCGCCTCCACCTCCTTGAGCAGCTCCATGCCGTCGCCGTCCGGCAGCCGGAAATCCAGCAGCACGCAATCATAGCGCCCGGACTGCAGTGCCCCGCGCCCCGTCGCCTTGTCCACCGCCTCCTCGATCACAATCCTCCAGCCCGGCACCTGCCGCAGCAGCCGGGCGAGGCGCAACCGGTCCACTTCGTCGTCGTCGATGACAAGCACGCGAAGCACCGGCAAGGTGTTGCCGGCCGCTGCACTGGGGACTGGAGGTGATGCGCTCACGGCAGTTCCACGATCCTCCAATAATGGTCGAGCATCTCCACCGCCCCGAGAAACCCGCGCCCGGCATCGGACTTCACGATGAAGCCGGCGACATTGGCCGAGTAGGCCTTGGCTCGATCCTCGTCGGACTTCGAGGTGGTGAGCACAAACACCACGGCGGTCCGCAGTGCGGCGTCCTGCCGGAGCGAGTGCAGGAACTCGAAGCCGTTCATCCGCGGCATATTCAGGTCGAGCAGGATGATGTAGGGCGCGGGCAACGCCGCTCGCCCACCCTCCCCGCGCAGAATCTCGAGGGCCTCCACACCGTCCTTGGCGCAGACGAGGTCGTTGGCGACCTTGTGCTGCCGGAAGCCACGCTGAATCGACATCAGATCGACCTCATCGTCCTCGACCACCAGCACCGTAACAGGGCGTTTATGCGGGGAAGGATTCATCCGTAAGCATTATTTGGGGCCACTTGAACCGGAATACGGAGCCGCGAGGCTCCCGGCAAGCCACCGTCGCCGCGCCGCCGTAGCGCGCAACAATGCGGCGCACCAGAGCCAGGCCGATGCCGCTACCCTCTACCTCGTCGCGAGGGCGCAACGTCTGGAACATGCCAAAGATGCGCTCGTGGAATTCCGGGGCTATGCCCGGCCCGTCGTCGGCCACGGTGAACTCCCACCACTCGCCGGCTTCGCGCACCACCACCTCGACCACGCCGGCCGGGCGGTCGTGGTGCTTGATCGCGTTGGCTATCAGGTTGGTGAGCACCTGGCGCAGGGGCGTCACCGCCGTTTCAAATACCGGTGACGGCGGCTCCAGGCGCACGGTGAAGCCTGCGGGCGGGTTGACCATCTCCACGATCTCCGCGACAAGCCGGGCCACGTCGACGCCCACGATATCGGCGGGCACTCGGCCGGCGCGGGAGTAGGCCAGCAGGTCGTCGAGCAGGCGCTCCATGCGATGCGTGCGCTGGCGCAACAGCTCGAGGTGCTTGCGGCTGTCGCCAGTGAGCACCGATTCGAGGTCCTCCTGCAGCCAGCCCGCCAGGCTGTTGATCGCGCGCAGCGGCGACTTGAGGTCGTGCGAGGCCACGTAGGCGAACTGCTCCAGATCGGTATTGGAACGCGACAGCTCGTCGAGCAGCCGGCGCTGCCGCGCCTCCATGAGTTTGCTCTGGGTAATGTCGATATTGACGCCCACCACCCGCACCGGGCGGCCTGCGGCATCGGCCACACAGATCTCCGCCGCCTGGATATGCCGGGTTTCCAAGTCGCCCAATCTCCGGATCCTGAATTCACGCTCGCTGCGCCCTCCGTTGCACGCAAGGGCATGGAGGATGCGCAACTGCTCGGGCAGATCCGCCGGGTGGACCACATCGGCCCATTGCTGGAAGGCGATGTGCAGGTCGGCCCCCGGTTGCATCCCGTAGAAGCGGTACATCTGCGCATCCCAGGTGATTGTATCGCGGCGGATATCCCAATCCCAGATGCCGATCCCAGCGGTTTCGACAGCCAAGTGGAGTCTCTGCTGGCTCAAGGCCAGCGCCTCCAGCGCCCGTTTGCGCTCGGTGATGTCGTCCACGATCAGCAGCAGGTGTGGGCGCCCGCCGGATTCAAAGCGGACCAGAGTGCAGTCGAGCACACAGTTGCTTTGAAGTTTGGTGACGAGGGCGAACTCGCGCCGCTGCAACTCGCCGGTTGCCAGCACTTGTTCGCCGGCTTGAAGCAGTCCCGAGCGTTCCCAGGCGGCTACCTCCCGCAGGTTTTGCGCGAGCAGCGCCGCAAGCGTGTCACCTACCGCCCGGGCCGCCGCCTCGTTGGCCAGCACGCAGTGGCCGCAGGCATCGTAGGTCAGGATACCCACGGTGGCGGCGCCGAGCAGTTTCTCATTGAGCCCGAGCGCGTCGTTGAGCCGCCCCTGCCGCTCACGCAGCGCCGCGGCCGAGTTGGCCAGCGCCTGGTAGCGGGCCCATTGCTGCCACACCATCACCAGGGCCCCTGCCAACGCCAACCAGAGCAACCCCAACACAGCCACGATGAGGGTCACATGTAGGCGCCATTCCGAAAACGCCTCCTGGGCATCCATCTTTGCCGCCATGAACCACGGCGAGTCCGGGATTGCCCGCAGGGCCGCGATCACCAGCACCCCCCGGTAGTCCAGCCCGTCCACCACTCCTTCACGTCCCAAAACGGCCATGACCGCGGGCACATCCACCCGGTCGAGACCTATGCGCAGCTTGAGCGCGGCCCCGGAGAGGAAACGCAGCTCATTGAGATAGAGCACTGCGTCTCCATCACGCCGCACAAAGAGCGTTTCCGCGGTCGCGCTCGGGGTGGGCCACGACTGGGTCACCTGGTATAGAAATTGCCGCGCATCGATCTCAAACACCACCAGGGCCAGAGGCTCCCCGGAGCCATCCGCTCCGGCGAAAAAGGGCACTACGAGGTCGACCTGGGGCGTACCCCCGCCAGGGGCGATATGCAGATCGGTGAATTTGGGCTCCCGAGACTCCCAGGCCGCCCGGGAATTCCCCTCGGCCGCACCGGGCTGCGCCGCCTCGCATCCAGAAAGGCTCATACGCACCTGCCCCTGGGGATCGACCAGCGCCACATCGGTGAACCTGTAGTTCTTCTGCAAAGAGCGGAACCGCGCCAGAATCAAGCCACGAACCTCCGCGCCCTGCTCTGCCATCCAGCGCGACAACTCGGAGTGGAAAACCGGATCCTCCTGGAGCATGGCCGCATCGCACTGGCGCTCCGCCCGCCATTGGGCGAGCTGCTTCACCTTCGAATCGGCGATGCTGAGCAGTCCCTCCTCCACTCCTTGCCGAACCTGCCGCTCTTGGCCCCGGACAAACCAACTGCCGCCGCCAGCCACGGCCATCAGCGCAACGGCCAAACCCGCCACCAACCAGCGTGGTGAGGTGCTCACCACATCCCCTCCGCATCCAGAAGTCCCTGCCAATCTCCCGCCAGCGCAAGCGCACGGCATCCCCAGCAGGCGTTTATCGCCCGCAGATCGCGGAACAGCTCGAAAGTCACTGTCCTCATTTGGGGAAAGGAATCGCAGGTAGCCCGGGGCGGAACCGGCGGAGGTACCTGGTATCGGTCCGATAGGAGGGTAATTTACCCTATTCGCCGCGCCCCCCACGGGATTCGGGCCCAGGCAACGCCAATGCCACTGTGGTTGGATTCTTCGGCCACCACCCTCCCCGCGCCCCCTTTTCCGCCTCGCGCCCAGCCGGGGTGCAACGCTACCAACAGCGCCATGTTCTCCGCCGATCGCTGCTCCGCCATCCTTGCCGCTATCCGCACCCGCGCCCCCCTGGTGCACAACATCACCAACTACGTGGTGATGAACAGCACCGCCAACGCCCTGCTCGCCCTGGGCGCCTCCCCGGCGATGGTCCACGCCGCTGAGGAGGTCGAGGAGTTCGTCTCACTCTCGCAGTCGCTCGTCATCAACATCGGCACTCTCTCCACTCCTTGGATTCGCTCGATGGACAAGGCCGCCGTGGCCGCCAACGCCCGCGGCATTCCCTGGGTGCTCGATCCCGTGGGCGCCGGCGCCACCGCGCTGCGCACCGGCACCGCCGCCGATCTCGCCCACCTCCGCCCGGCCTGCATCCGCGGCAACGCCTCCGAAATCCTGGTACTCGCTGGAGCCACTGCGGAGAAGACCAAGGGCGTGGATTCCACCCGCAGCTCCGCCGACGCCCTCGCCCCGGCGCGCCAGCTCGCGCTGACCACCGGCTCGATCGTGGCGGTGACAGGCGCCATCGACTACGTGACCGCCGGCTCCCGCACCCTCGCGCTGGCCAACGGCCATCCTCTCATGGCCAAGGTCACCGGCTTGGGCTGCACGGCCACCGCCCTCGTCGGTGCCGCACTCGCCGTGGAGCCCGACCGCCTGGCCGCCGTCGCCGCCGGCCTCTCCTTCCTCGCCATCGCCGGCGAGATCGCCGCCGAGCGGAGCCCCGGCCCGGGCTCGCTCCAACTCCACTTGCTGGACGCACTCTACCAACTCGACGCCGCCACTATCGCCCGCCGCCTGAAGATCGTGGCCTGACACCGGGCGAATCCGTCACCGCAGCGCTACTTCAGCCCGGTGGTCACGAGGAGGGCGGCGCCACCATCCTCGGTGAACCGAACCACCGGATACCTCGAAAGGTCGTCCGGATCGCCGTTCCACGTGCCGCGGGCCAGCACCTGGCCGTTGCGCCCGGCGACGAACTTCAAACGCCCATCGGCGCCCAGCTCCACGCTCGCCGTGCGCTTCTGGCCGGGAGTGAGGCGGTTCTGCGGACCGAAGCTGTCGCGCCCGTCTACGAAGACATGGACATTCTGGGATCCCCGGTTCTCAAACACTACATCCACCATCACCGCAGAGCGCGCTGGCGCCGGCTTGACCACCACCGGCGCCGGGCCGGGGGCCGGCTTGGTCGTAACTGCGGCGGGGGCCGCAACATGCTGTGCCGGCAGCGTTGATTGAGGCGCTCTCTTGGGCGCAGGCGCTGCATTGCCCACCGGCGCCACGCTGGCACCGGCCGAGGTCAATGTTATCGAATCAATGAACACATATTCAAACGACCACCCGGTGGGCGCCGCCTCCAGGGTGACAAGAACTTCGCGACCGGCGCCCCCGGCGAGATCGTAGTCGAGATCTCGCCAGCCCTCGCCGCCATCGATGAGCTTGGGAGCGCCCACCGGCCGGCCGTCGAGTTTGACCGTCAACTGCCAGTCGCCGCGCACCCCGCCGTTGGGCGAGTTGCCCGCCACACTCAGGTGCAGCACCGGCGAGCGGCCCAACCGCACCCTCCGCTCCAGAACGGCGGGCACGCCAGGGGAAGGCGGATGCAGATAGAGCATTCCGGTGCGGCCGGCCGGCGGGTTCGCGTCGCCACGGGCCCCGCTGCGGTAGAACCCTACATGCCCGCCATTGGCCAGATCGCCCGAAGTCGCCGTAACCGTCCACTCCCGTACCCAAGGCTCGGACTCCGGGTCGCCAACAACTGGTGCCACTTCGCGCGCACCGGCCCAGGCGCCTCGCACCTCGGCAAAACCGCTGTTGCCCGAACTGCCATTGCACGACCAGGTCGCCGGCTCGCTGTCGACCACGGTGTAGACGCCGGGTTTGAGGACCACGTCGGGCTCGACCTCCCACATTCCGTTGGGCGCA
The DNA here is from genome assembly GCA_903960515.1 of uncultured Verrucomicrobiota bacterium. Classification (GTDB taxonomy): domain Bacteria; phylum Verrucomicrobiota; class Verrucomicrobiia; order Opitutales; family Opitutaceae; genus CAJCBL01. The sequence continues at coordinate 9,287 of CAJCBL010000056.1, read as the reverse complement.
CCGGAGGCGGTAGAGCCGCGCACCTGCCAGGGGCCGTAGGTAGTGCCGTCGCTATGCCGCAGGGCCAGCGTGCCGGCCCGCGTTCCGCGGCTGTAGTTGTAGTGGTAACTGTTGAGGTAGGCGACCCGCGCCGGCCGGTCGATTTTGAAGGTCGTGGCCTCCGCCGGGCCCGAGCCCACTCCGCCGGTGTTCCAGTTGCTAAAGATCACCTGCGGTTTCGGTGCGGGCGCGGGCGCTGGTGCTGGAGCAGGCGCGGGTGCTGCCGCAGGCGGCGCCGAGCCCTCGGCTTTGACTCCGGGACTGGGCGCATCGGCTTTGGGCCCGGACGCGTCGCCACTGGTGCGCGTGATCGACCACTTGAAACCCTCCCCGCTGACCGTGCAGTCGAAAGTCCCCTCGGCAAAGCCATCGCGGGTAAGCCGGCCCGTGTAGACCTGCCGGTCGCCCGCGCCAAATCTCACCAGATGCCGGATAAAGGATACAGCACCGGTGGCGGGATCGAAGCGCACATTCGTCAACGTCTCGGCCCCCTCACCCAGGTCGAGGGTGGCCCACTTGGCGGTGAACACCAGCGTCCCCTTGCTTGTGTTGAAATTCACCTTCCAAGTGCCGGCCAGCGCCGCAGGCGAGCCGCCCACCGGCGCCGGGCCGTTCCTGGTGTCGCCGCTCGCCGGATTCGCCCGGGCCTGGCCTGCGGCGGTGCTGGGCCGGGTGTCGCCGCTCACTGGAACTTTGTTGTTCGCAGCCGCCGCCGCTGAGGCAGCAGCCGAGGCGCGCGCCTCCTTGTCGGCGATCATCTGGAGCACGGCCTGAGCCCACGTCTCGTCCTCCGGCAGCAGCGGCTGCCGCCGCCGCTCCTCGACCCTCGTACGCGCCTCGGCCAGCCGGCCGTCGGAGCACTGCGCGGCCACGCTCTTCTTGAAGGTCGCGATGTCGGTGCGATACGCCGCCAGCAGCACATCGTAGCGCCGCACCAGTACCGCCGTCTCCGCGCTGCGCTGGCCCGGCAGCGAGTCCTCGGCGCTGGTCACCTCCTTAAGGCGGTCGCCGGCGCGGGCGAAGTCCCCGGAGTTTAGCGACTGGTCTACGGCAACCTGGCCGCTTTTCACCTGTTGCAGGCGCTGCTGGTAAACGGGCGCGTTGTTCTTGCCTCGCGCCGCCTCCACATCTTGGGGATCGAGCTTCACCGCAGCGGTGAACAACCGGCCCGACGCCGCGAAATCGCGACGCTGCTCCGCTTCGCCCGCACGGGCCTTCGCCGCCGCAGCAATCTCCCTAGCCGCCGGGCCGGCTATCGCGGGGTCGGCCCTGCGAGCCTCCTCGATCAACCGGCAGGCCCCGTCGAAATCGCCACCCGTCGCCAATTCTCGGGCACGGGCAACCGCGCGCTCGGCATCCTGCTTCGCCTTGTCGCGGGCCGAAAGCTTCACGTCGAGCTCAAGCGTAGCGGCCGCCGTCTTGCCGGCGGCGTCGGTCACGGTCACGAAGATGGCCAGGCGGCTGGCGACGGTGGGCTTGAGGCTCACGCTCGGGCCGCCCGCAGCGGAGGGCACGCCCCGCCACGCATAGGTGTAGGGGGCTTTGCCGCCCCGCACCTCGGCGGTGAGCGCCAGGGTGTCACCTGTTTGCGGAGCCGCCTTGTCGGCCCGCAGCGTGACCTTGGGCTCCAGGGCCTGTTTCACCGCGTCGGCCGTTACGCTGACAGTGAAACTCACCGACGCCGAGCCGAGCAGCAGGTCGTTCTTGTCGCGGGCCGTGACCGTAGCGGTGGCGGTGCCGGTCTCGTGGCGCGAGAGCTGGGGAGCACGGGAAACTGGATTCGAGACTGAGGTGCCTTCGTTGGCGCTCCAGCCCCACTTCACCTCGCCCGCCGGTTGCTCGCCCTCGAACTTCGCCTCCACCGTCACCTGCTCGTCGCCGGCGTAGCTGCCCTTGGCCACGGGCACCAGCCCCACGCCCTCCTTCCAAATCATGGGTCTGGTACCGGGCTCCACAACCTTGGCCGAGAGCTTGTATCCGGTGGCAATGAACTGGCCGCTCACCTCGCCCACCCGCTCGGCCACCGTAGGCACGATGGCCCGAGCCAGAAGCGCCACCGCCTTCGTGTCGCGCGGTGTGAAGGCGATCTGCCGGCCGGAGGAATCGAGCTCGCGCCGGGCGGCCGACGCCGGCTCCGACCACTGAAACGTGAGGAGCGCCGGGTCCACCGGCTCCGGGGTCACTGTGATGCGAGCCTTCACCTCCTGCCCGATCTTCGCCGCGGCCGGCTCGTAGGTGATAGCCAAATTCGGCGCCACAACGTTCACCAGCACCTGCTGGGCCTCGCCTATCGTGCCGCCGCCCTTGGCGTCGGCCAGTTGTGCCCAGATTTTGATTCCCTGCGGCGGCATTCGGTCGATGCGCACAGTGGCAGTGCCGTCGGTGCTCACCGGCGGGTTGAAGGTGACATTCGGCTCGGCCTGCCAGATCACCTTGAGGGCGGTGGGATCGACGTTGGACTTCACCGAGATCTTCCGCTCGGTGCCGTAGACCACCGAGCCCTCGAGCCCTGAGATCGTGGCGGAGACATTCTCCACGGTGTACTTGAAGGTCGCGGAAGCCTTTTGCCCATCGGCGCTGGTTACGAGCAGCAGCAGCTTCTGCGCGCCGGCCTTGGTCGGCAGCACGGTAACCTTCGCCCCGTCGCCAGCATGGTCGCCAGACCACTCATACTTGAACGGCGCGCGACCGCCGGTGACCTTGGCCGCCACCTCGCCCGACTGCCCGAAGCGCACAGTGGCGGGGCCGGCGAGCGCCACAGCCAGCGGCTGGGCCTCGTCGGAGCCGTCGAGCGCCGGGCCCTTGTAGGGCGTCTTCACAAACTTGGCATCGGCGGCCAGTTTGAGCCCGGCCGCGATTCCCTTCATTTCTCCCAGAAGCTGGTCGACCTTGGCCAACTGCCAGGCGCGGTCGCGATCGACGCGCTCGCCGGAGTCGGTGTTGTACCCGGGAGCTCCAGACGTTCCCGATTCGATGCTGACCGCGAGTGCGCAGCTCCCCTTGACGACGATGCCGAAGGCCTGGCGCCCGGCGCCGGACGACTGGTAGCCGTTGGCATTGGCGAACCCCGCATAGTAACTGCCCGCTGGATACTCCACCAGGAACCCGGCGAACTCGCCGATGGAGAACCCGGTGATTGGCGATTTCCATTCGTCGGCTTTCGACTGCAGCGCCGCCTGGACCGCCCCGGGCTTCTGGAGCTCGTTCGCGCTGGTCACGCCCACGTTGAGCTTCGCCCACGCTGAAGGTGGGCCGAACGCACCCACTTCTCCCTGACCGGCCCCGCCGCGTATCCCCTTATGCTCAAGGCTCACTCCATCGGCCCGCGCACCGCCCTTCCATGCGTCGGAAGCCGCGCCGCCGAAGGTCACGGGCCGCACCAGCAGTTCGCCATGGAACGCCAGCAGCGACTTCCCCGCCGCATCGACCAGAGTCACCTCAATGCTTGAGGGCAAAAGCTTCTCCGCCGGATCCGCTGAAGGAGGACGGAAACTAAACTGCATCTTCGCAGTCGGGGACTTCGAAGTGTAGCCCCAGTTGGTCCACTGCCCCGTGGCCTCGTCGAGCACGGCCGCCCCGCTCCACTGGTAGCCGGCCACGCGGCCGGCTAGCTCCGCCGGCACCTTCACGCTGACCGTGAAGAAATCGGTCGCGTTGACCGCTTCCGGAAGGACAAGCCGGTTGTCGGCTACGACGATACGGTGTCGCCCCTCGGCCACCACAACACTGCGCCCGCCGCTCACCGCGAGCGCCTTCACCGTGAGTTCCAGCACCGCCGGCTTGCCCGTGGGCACCGTAACCCATGCGCCCTCACCAAGCCCGTCGCTCCAGACATATTGCAGATAGGCGCCGTTCATCGCAGGCGCCTCGGCCCGGGCGGTCAGGTTCGCAGAACCGCCCACCGCCACCACGCTCGGCCCTTCCACGCTGATCTTGCCAAGAGAGGAGGGCGCGACGGCCAGCGCATGACTGGCCTGCACCACGAAAGTGAAGTCGCTGCCCGCCTTCTCGTAGAGGTGGGCGATCACCGGCAGCGTGCCGGGATGCGGCGCCTTGATGCCCAGGTTGAGCCCCGTGCCGAGCGGAGTAGGCGTGGAGTTGGTACCGTCGAACCAGCGCACCTCGAGCGCCTTGGCCCGCAGCTCCGAGGCACCGCCGATGCGGGCAGTCAAACTCACCGGCTCGCCCTCCCGGGCTTCCGCCGGGCCCTCGATTGCCAGGGTGAGCGCGCCGGTGTCGCCGAGCTTCTTGAGGTACTCGTTGTAGGCCTTGCCCCGGGCGATGATCGCCGTCTGCAGCTCCGCGTCGGCCTCGCCAGCCGAGCGCTTGGGCGCGGCGTCGATGAGGTGTTCCCACTCGAAGGCGTATTGGCCGAGTGCGCGCAAATGGTCCTTGTCCTTGGCCGGGTCGACCTCACGGCCCAGCGCCTTGGCGAGCTCCTCGAGCACCTGCCCGGCGCGCTTCTTGTGGGCGGCGAGCGTGGCCTCGGCCAGCTCCAGATCCTTCTCCGGCACGCCCGTCAAGCGCGGCGCCCCGAAGTCGCTGCCCTGGAAAAACACCTTCAGCGGCCGCTGCTGCGCCGCCACACCGTCGGTGCCGAACTGCTTGTACCAAAGCTCGGTGACGATCGCGTCGCGGATGGCCGCGATGCGGTCGTAGGCCTTCTGGTACTTGTCGTAGATCAGGGTGACCACATAGACGTTCTCCCCCTTGAGCACGCTGCTGTTCTGGCGGATCTCCCAGGCGACCATCGCCCGCAAGCCCTTGCCTTTGCCCAGAGTGTCGTCGCCTAGGGAGAAGTCGTCCTCGAGCTTCTTGATCATGTCGTCGAGCTCGGGGCGCTTGGTCTCCCGATACGCCGATTCGAGCGCGTCGGCCATCGCCACCCACACGGCCTTCTGCAGGTCGTCCTCCATCTTGTCGAGGATGGCGGTGCGGCGGGCCTCCTCGCCGTCGTTGAGATTCTTGGGAGGAGTGGCGCGGAAATTCTCCAGCATGAGCGTCATGTAGCGCACGTCCTCGCTGTACGGGAAGAAGCGGCGCAGGTTCTGGAGCTTGGTGTCGTACAACCCGAAACGGTCGTCCCTCTTGGGCACCAGCGAGGCGAAGTAGCGGAAGTTTGGTGAGGCGTAGAACGGGCTCTCGTTGGCCGAAAACAGCGCCACGATCGCGCCGCGGTCGCCCTGCGCCACGTCGGCGCTGTCGATCTCGGTTGGCTTCCCGTTGTTGAATACGGTGAGCTTGTTCATCAGGCGGAAGCGCACGATGCGCCCGGTGTCCCGGTCGAAATCCGTCACCTCCATCATCTTGTCCAGCGCGGCGTAGAACTCGCCATCCCGCATCGTGCTGTCGAGGCGCTGAAGCTGGGTGCCTACCATGTAGCCCTGCCCGATCCAGGGGAAGTACATGAAGGTCACCGCCATGCCCAGCGGCTTGGGGCTGCCCTCCTTCACCGAGTCGTAGAGGGCCAGCGGTATCCCGAGGCTGGGGAAATTGCGCTGCAGGCCTATGCGGCCCATGGCGAGCGAGGCGTTCCAGAGCGCCTCGCCGGCGTCGGCGCTGGAAAGATACGCCTCGTAAATGGAGAAGGCGTTGTCGGCGAAATCCACGGCGTCGAGCAGGCCCTGCCCCGGCACGGTGCGGGCCATGCTCTCGTTGAAGCGCATGATGCCGTCGTGGACCTTCGCCCCGTTGGGGAACTTCTTGCGCGCGGCGAGGATGAAGTCGTTCACCTGCTGGTCCTTCCAGCGCATCTTCTTGGTGAGGTAGGCGCGCACCTTCGCGTAGCTGTCCCCCACCCATGTGCGCTGTATCGTATCGGTGGAGAGCTTGAAGCTCTCGTTGAGCAGGGACTCAAGGGCGGAGGACTTCGCGTCGAGCTCCTCGGGGGAGACCTTGCCCTCGGCCACGGCCTTGGTGAGCTCGAGGGCGTCGACCATCAGCTTCGGCTTGTCCACACCGTGTTCGAAGACCTTCAGCTCGGTATCCAGGTCCTGCCACATTTTCTCGGCCGCACCCCGGCGGGCGTCGTCGTCGGCTATGCCTGCGATGCCCTTGAGGCGGAAGGCGAGCGCTCGGGCGGCGTTGTCGTGCATCGCGATCTTGGCGCGGGCCATCAGCTTTTCGGTGACGGCGTCCACATTGCCCTCGGTGATGTCGCCTCCATTGAGCTCCCGCAGCAGGCGGTCTACGGCGGCGGGATCGTCCTTGTTCTTGACCACCTCGGCGGCCGCGGCGGCCAGGGCGGGGTCGTTCTCGGAGTACGGATCCCACTGGCAGCCGGCGACCGCCTTCTTGTTCATGAAATAGCTGCGCTCGGCGTACTTGAGCATCTTGATGAGCTGCTGGCCTCGGCTGTACGGGCCGTGCTCGATGTCGTGGATGCCGTGTCGCAACATTTCCAGGCTGAGCATCGGCTCCTTCTCCAGGTCCATCTTGGGAAACTCCACCTCGCGCCCGTTCTGGAACGCCACCTCCCAGAACAACTGGGTGCCGGGCCGCGCCACCTCGATCACATCCACCACTACGCCGTTTTCAACCTTGGGGCGCAGCAGCTTCCACTTCGAGCGCTTGAGCATGTCGAGCTCGGCGAAGGTCTTGCCCCACTCGCCGATGAACACATCGGGCGTGGCCTGGCCGTGGGCGGTGAGCAGCGCATCGGCCTGGATCATGTCGAGGGCGGTGTGGGCGCGCATCTTGCCCTCGAAACGGTCGCGCACCATGCGGTTGAGCGCCGACTCGCTGTCGATCGCCACCGAGCTGAAATCGATGTCCGCCGCGAAGCCCAGCCCGCCCAACTGAAGCTTCACCCAGGAGCCGATGTCGAGCTCCCCGAATACACCGGCGCGCGGGTTCTCCCGCAGCACCTCCATCAGCGTCTCCTTCCACAACTGCTTCACGAGCGTCGCGCGCCCCAGCATCAACGCCCGCTCTGTCCCCTGAAATGTGCGACCCCAGTCGGCACCGCCCGGGAACAGCGGCGAGCCGCCGCTGGCTGCGGCCTGGAAGCGGTCCTTGTAGCGCTGGAGATCGCGCAGGGCGAAACCCGCGGCGCCCAGCTCCTGGCAGAACCGCTCGGTCACCTTCACCAGCTCCGCCGCCTGCTCGGCCGGCAGCGTCACGCCCCTGGCCTCGGTGGCCGCATCCTGCGGGGCAAACCCGTCGTGCAGCCCGGCGCCGCGCAACTGCTCGCGGTACCTATCCAGCAACCCCTGCATCTTCTTGAGATCGCCGGTGGCAAACTCGCCGCCTATCCCCACCCGGCCAACACACGGGATCACCGGCCGCGCCGCTCCGGCCGGCGGTGTCACCGTGAGGCGCGCGGTGCCCCACTGGCCGCCTGCCGCGGCGGATACCAACCCCGCGCCGGGCACTGCGGCGGAGAACTGCGCGGTGGCGCCCTGCGCCGACACCAGCCGCAGCTCCCAGCTCGACGCCCAGTCCACCTCAGCCCCCTCGGGCACGCCGGAGGCTCGCACCTCCACGGTCTCGCCCACCGCCACGGCGGTGCTCGCCGCAACGACCTTGAACTCGGCCCGGAGAGTTGCGGGCCACAGGGCGGCCACTACGACGACAGCGATCCAGTACAGACGGAGAATCCGTTTCATGGGTAAATTGGGGTAGTTGAACTTCGCGGCACCTCGACCGCGCACCGGAGCGCCTTCAGGCGCGGCCGGATTTCTCGACAAAGTGCGCCACGATGCCGGCGGCCTCGGCGTCGTACCCGGTCGGGATCGGCACCCGCACCGAATGCTCCTGCCGCTGGTTTTTGGCAGGAGTCGAATACACAAACTCGATGCAGGGCGGCTGGCCCTCGACCACCAGGACCCGCTCAAAGCGGCCGCCCCAGCCCGTCCATACATGCAGCTCACCGGCCAGCCAGAGCCCATCCTCGCCTATGCGCACCTCGCCGCCGGAGGCTTCGCGCCGCTGGCGCTGCCCCCGCGTCGTCAGCACGATCACACCCGCGATCACCGCCACCAGGCCCAGCAGCACAGCCAGCACCCAGCGCCCGCCCTCCCAGTCGCACACCGCAAAGGCGCCGCCGATCACCACGCAGAAGAACGCCACGATGCGAAACAGTTGCCACTTGTCGCGGCGCTCCCGCTCGTAGTCTTGGCCGGTGAAACTGCGCCATTCCGCCTCCGTGTAGGTCCAGCGCACCAGCAGGCGTTTGTCGTCAAACAACTGATCGCGCACCAGCCGCCGGCGCCGGAACAGAAACGAGGAGAAGAACGCCGAGGGGCCCACCAGGCAGCCCACCAGCGCCATGGCAAACTGCCCGCCGTTCCATCCGGAGAAATAGTCCGGGGCGAGGAAAGGCGCCGCCACCATCGCGGCGCCCAGCAGCATCAGCCACCAGCACACTTTTTCACCGACGCAGAAACCGGGTTTGGGAGCGGAGGAGGTCATGGGCACAGGGGGAAATCGGCTGCGGGGCGGGCGGATTCAGCGCCATTTGCAGCCAATTCGCAAGGACGCCCTCGGCTCCGGTCGCACTTCACCTCCGATACGCGCTGCGTTTTGCGTTCGCATGGTCCTGAGCAAGGCCCAGCGCTCTCGGATACGGCCGGCTTCCCTCGCTGCCGTATCCCCGGGCCGGCGGTGGCGCCATCGTGGGGCGGGGCTGTGCAGCCGATGGTGGCGAGGCACCGCCTGCGCTGAAGCGGCTGGCGCCCAATCCCGCGGATACGCTCGACAACGGCCGCCTCGGCATCGTCGGAGGCGGCGGGTGCGCCGGTGCGGCCCTCGACCTCGTCGAGCGGCGCGACGAATTGGGTGCACGACTGCGGATGGATTTGGCCGCGGACCGTCAGAACGACAGCGACCAGAGGGACGCGACGGGGAGACCCCGCCCAGCCACGCAGGCAGAAACGGCCCGGTGGGCTGGGTAGAAGTCGGGAGTTTCCCTCCGAAACCAGGGCTGGAATGGGGCTCCCGCGCGGCACCAGAACTCGAAGACAACAGCGGTCCTTCGAGGAAACCTCGCCACCTGTTACAGCGCCGTCTCCATTCCGATCCATTTCTGCTTGCCGCGAATAGTGAAGCTCCCGTACTAAATTCTCTCTTGCCGGTTGCGAAGCGGACATTGCGCTTTCGTTCTTTCTCTCGCCGTTTTCCGCTTGGAGTTCTCCGTTTTCACCGATCCACTGTTGAAGACGAGAGTAGAAATCAGCCAGTTCGGTGACACAAGTCGTTGATAGTGTCCTAAATGCCAGAGTAGCTCAGTGGTAGAGCAGGGGACTCAT
>CAJCBL010000055.1 GCA_903960515.1 uncultured Verrucomicrobiota bacterium | reverse complement strand
CACGCGCGCTTTCCGGGCGCCGCGCATGCCCCTCATTCACAACCAGCGCTGCGGCAAGCGCTACATCCTGCACTTCGGCCCAGAGCAACAAGGCAGTCCCTGCACTCGGCACATCCTCCTCTATTCTGGCCCCGAGAGGCCGGTGCTTTACGGCGTGCCACCCACCGGGCGCACAACCACCGCCGAACTCAAAGAGGGCCTCGTGCTCCTCAAGACCTGGGACAAGCGTATCCGTTTCTACCAGCTTACGGATGCCCAATGGGCGGAGTGGAACAAGGCTAGGCCGGACACCAGCGCCCTGCCCGACAATCTGCGGGGCTTGGTCGAGGAAGCCTTCGCCGCCGCGGAGCGCCTACGGTCCCCAAAGCCTCCTGCTGCGTGACGGCCTCACTTCGGCTTGGGCGGCAATACGGACAGACAATCCTGTCCTCGCGGTTGTTCGAGATGGTGAACGCGAAACCGACAACGTTCCCATCAAGATCTCTCCAAACTCGGCACGAAGGGGTCATCGTCACAGCAATTCCCGCTTTCACCTCGCGTTTGGTCGGAAGGCGGTCGGCCGGGCCCATACCGTCTACGCGCAGCCGGTTCAAGGGTGCTCATCGCGAGGGAAGGGAGGAGATTAGGGCTTGGGGCGCAGCCCCAAATAGGCCCGGCGCAGCGCGGGGCGTGGCTGCGGGTCGGGAGCCGACCCGCGGAGCTCCGGCGACTCCCCTCGCCCGACCTGCCCTCGCCACCCGCCCCGATCAATGCCTGCCGGTCTATCCACTGGTCGAGCTACTGCACCCGCCATGTCGCCTCGTTGCGCCATCGTGGCCTATCCCATTCAGCCTTCTGCAATCTGCGTTCTGCCTTCACCCTCACCACCTCATCCTTTGGCCGCGTTCCCGCGACATCCGCACCGACTCGCGTTCCCAGAAGGTCAGCCGTTCGGCGGCCCGCTTCAGGATTTCCTCGGCGGCCTTGACGTCGCCGGTTTCCAGAAACGCCTTCACTTCGTGCTTGGTGTAGATGTGGTCGGCCGGGCCCATGTCCTGCACGCGCAGCCGGTCGGTGATGGTCTTCAGCGCCTCGATGCCTTGTTCTTTGCGTAGGGCGAGCATGGTCGGTAGATCGATTCCAGGTGTCTGATTTGGGTTCATCTTGATTGGTTATTGGCGACAGTTGAGCCGGATCAGACCGGCCGGAGGGAGACCTTGCGAAAGCCATTGGTGCAGTGCCGCACGACCGCCGTGTGATCGGGAAGGCTGCGGAATTCATGGGGCTTGATCCGGAATTCCTCCGTGCGCTGATACGTGTGCGTAGTCTGTTCCGACGACACCGCCCGCGATGCCCGCTCGACCCAATGCTTGCCCAGGGCGTTGGCGCACCGCAGGGCATCCGCCTCCGAAGCGGCCCGGTACATGACCAGATTCTTCAGGTTGAGCGCGAGCACCTCGGCCTGTTCCTTTGTCTGGGGCGGAATGATCGACTCGAAAGCCTGAGCGGAAACAATGAGCATGAGCAGGCAATCGCGCAGTCGATCGATGACGTTAAAATCGCTCGTGCCGTCATAGCTCGCCGTGATCGCGTTCTGAAATTCGTCGCCCACGAAGACGAGTTGGTTGAGGGCGGATTTCTGCCAGAGTGGCAGCGCATAGCGCCGCAGAGCGTGGCGGTAGAGCAGAAGCTTGATGACGGTGAACACGTATTGCCGCTCCGTGGTGAAGTCCTGAGGCACATCGATGCAGAGGATTTTGCCCTGATCCACGTTGGCGATGGCGCAGGTATCGGGCTCGTCGGAACTGAAGACCTCGGCGATTTCCGGGGTGCCGAGGTATTCGAGGTAGTTCTGCGCCGTGCCGATTTCGCCGGCGCGCTGCTCCTTGGCCTCATGGAGGAGGAAAGTCTGTTCCAGAGCCGCCACCAGGCGGACGCGACGCTCGGAATAGTCCATGGTCCTCATCTTGTCGATCGCCTCCGCCATCGCCGACGCCGAGCAAAGCAGTTCGTAGGCCCTCGTGGCCGTGACCGGTCTTTCGAGCGTGTCCAGCAGTTCGAACACCCGCCCGATGTGCGCCGCGCCCTTGGATTTGAAGAAGCTCTTCTCGTCCTTTGGATTCAGGGCGGAGGCCGTATCCACGAGCATGCGGGCCCGCGAGGTGTACGGCAGGCTTGGGTCGCCCACCACGTTGAACCGATGTGGAAACCGTCCGGTTTCCCCGATCTGGCGCGGGCGAAGATGAATGAGGTCGGCCTCCCGCCCGCACTTCTTTGCCAGCCATTCGAGATAAAACCACTCGTCGCCCTTGTTCGCCAGGAGCACGCCTCCCAGCGTGGGATTGCGCCGGAGGAGATCAGCGAGGAGGACATTCATCCCGGAGGTCTTGCCGGAACCGGTGTCGCCCGAGAAGAGGAAGTGCCGATTGGCCTTGTCGCCCGTCCACGAAAACCCCGCGAAACGCAGCACAATCCGCCACCGATCGGCCACGATGCGCCCGGCCGGATCGCGCACGAAGCGGCGATGATCCGCGAATAGAAACAGCAGCCCGGCGAGCACGCATACGCCGCCGCCAACGATCAGCCCCCATGGCGATGGCAGCCGACTCGCGCCAAACAGACCGGTCCCGGCGAGGCCAAGGGCGAGCAGGAAAGCCGCGGGAGCGCGCAAACCGGGCTCGTTGTGGCGACGATTTCGCAGCACAAACCACGCGGCGACGCCGAGAAGAAGGGCGGCAAACACGAAGGCCGCGACCGTGGCGGCGTGCGGATTTTGAAGCCACTGGCGGAGCAAAAGGTCGGGTGCGGGCAATGCTTTCATCGCGTTCTTGGTGTGCAGTAGTGAACGGCATCTCCGCCGTCCCGCGAGGACCTGCGCCTACCGAAAATTCGGTAGGCGGCGGACTCTGGCACGTGTCCGATTTCTTCCGACATTCGCCCCGAAGAATCTTCTTAGGGCCTTGCGTCTGTTTCCCCACAGGACGGCGGACACGGATCGACCAGGGGCTCGGTCGAAGCTTCCGGTGCCGAACCACCGTTCCCCGCAACCGTAGCCGCCTACCGAATTCGCGGTAGGCGCCCTACCCTGTTTTCGGGAGGCCCGATCAGTTGAACCCGCCGGCGTTTGGATTCCGTTTGGGGCGTGATCACAGTGGGCATGATTCGCAACGGCCGCACCTACCTTTCGCAGCATCTGCGAAAGAACGATTATTGGGCGGAGGGCGAGAAGGCCGTGATCGGCGAGTGGATCGGCCAGGGCGCGGAAGCCCTCGGCCTCACCGGCCCGGTGACGGAGAAGCCCTTCGAGCTGCTGCGTCAGAATCGGCATCCGCTCACCGGAGAGCCGCTGACAGCGCGCGATACCGCCAATCGGATCGTCTTCTTCGACATTCAGTTTTCAGCACCTAAAGACGTCAGCGTCCTCGCAGCCGTCGGCGGCGACAGCCGCATTCGCGACGCCTTTGCGGAGTCCGTGAAGATCGCGCTCACGGAGATGGAACGTTATGCCGCCGTGCGCGAACGTCGCGGCGAAGCCGCCGCAAGCGAGGAGTACCGCCTGACGGGAAACTTCGTCGGCGCGTTGTTCTTTCACGACACCAGCCGAGATCTCGACCCGCAGTTGCACGCGCATGCCGTGTTGGCCAACGCCACCTGGAGCGACGAACGCGAGGAGTGGCTGGCCCTGAAGCAAAACGAGATGATGCGCGCCTCGCCGTATCTGCGGCAGGTTCTCTACCGCGAGCTCGCCGGTCGGCTGCACGCGCTCGGGTACGAGCCGTACGAGATGACTTCCACGGGTTTCTCGGTTCGTGGCGTCGAGCATCTGCGCGAGCGTTTTTCTAAACGCGCCCGGCATATCCAGCAACTGGCGGCAGAATTCGCCGAAGCGCACGGACGCAAAGCGACCAAGCGCGAGGTCGAAGTCCTCACGCGCGAATCGCGCCAGAACAAGCTTACGGAAATCAGCACACCGGATGTGCGCGCCCGGCAGCGCTCGGAGCTGAGCCCCGACGAAGCTCTTCGACTCGCCGAACTCGTCCGCGCCGCGCGAGGGGAGGCGCCGCGGCAGCAATTGTCGCACGGCCAGACGCAGCTCATCCTTGAGGCGGCGATGCGCCATGTATTCGAACGCCGCAGCGTGGTGCGCGAAGGCGAGGTGCTCAGCTCCGCGCTGGAATTCCATCCCGACTTCTATCGCTGGCGCGAACTGCGCGAGGCCCTCGAAGCGCATCCCGATGTCATCCGGAAGCACGGCGAAATGACCCTGAGCCAAATCCGTGTCGAGGAACACGCGACCTTGGAGCGCATGCGCACTGGGCGGGGCCAGCATCTTCGTCTCGGCAAGGCCGAGGATTTGCCGGAGACGCTCACCCCCGGTCAGCGCATCGCCGCAGCGGCCCTGCTGGAGAGCACGGATTTTCTGAGCCTGCTGGTAGGCGACGCCGGCACGGGCAAGACGACCGTGCTCCGCGCCATCGAAGGCGCGCACCGGGCCCACGGCGGACATCCCTTCGTGCCACTCGCGCCGACGACCCGGGCCCGCGATGCCTTGGCGGAGAGTGGTTTTGCCGACGCCGATACGGTGCAGCGTTTCCTGGTGAGCGAGGCGATGCAGGAGCAGGCGGCCGACCGTGTCGTCCTGGTCGACGAGGCCGGCCTGTTGTCCACGCAGCAATTGGATCGCCTCACGCAAGTCGCCCATGACGTCGGCGCCCGCGTGCTGCTGGTCGGTGACACCAAGCAGCATTACAGCGTGCAGCGTGGCGATGCGTTGCGAAACGTAATCCGAAGTTCCTATACGCCGGTCGTGCGCTTGGCGGAGGTCCTGCGACAGCGCAACAAAGACGACCGCGAGTTCAGTCGCTTGCTCGCCGCCGACGAGGTCCTGCGCGCCTTCGCTTTCGCAGACTGGCGCGGGATGATCCATGAGGACGGGGATGACGACAGTCTCTTCGCCCACGCCGCCGAGCACTACACGGAGAACCGAGTCAGGGGCATCGAGACGCTCGCCGTGATCCCCTTCTGGGAGGAAATCGAACGGTTCAACGCCCATGTGCGCCCGTCCTTGCGCGCCGCCGGCCTCCTCGGCGAGGAGGAGGTCCAGCGCGAGGCGGTGCAACCGCTCACTTGGACCGAAGAGCAGAAGCTGCACTGGGACCAGTACCGGGTCGGCGACCGGTTGCTCTTCGCGCGGGACTCGCGCTCGTTCAAACGCGGCACGGCGGCCGAGGTGCTTGAGATCCTACCGGACGGACTACGTGTGCTCGGGTCCAATGGACAGAAGGCGAAGATCACGCGCCAGCAGCACGCGACCTTTGATGTCGGCCGGGCGCAAAGCCTCCCAGTGGCGACGGGCGATCGCTTGCTCATCCTGGGCCGGAACGACGCGGCCGGTTTTGCGAACGGAGATTTCCGTGACGTCGCCCGTGTCGACCCGGTCGGCAACCGGATCGTATTCACCGACGGTCGCGAACTTCCCTCCGACTTCGCCGCCTGGACCTACGGCCACGCGCTCACCGCCTATCGGGCGCAGGGCAGCACCGCGGAGGAGTCGATCCTCGTGCTGGGTGCTGTCGCGGCACGCGCGCTCACCCGCCGGCAGTTCTACGTGGCCAATACGCGCTACTGCGGGGCCCATGCGATCTACGTCTCCCGCAAAGCCGACATCATGGTGCGGCTGGCGCTGCCGGACCCGGGGCGCGAGCTCGCCAGCGAATTCATGGCACGGCAGCGCATCGCTGAGCGCGAAGTACTCATAGAACGCGCCGAGCGCCGGCTGCGCGCCCGGGTGCAGGCCGCGTGGCGGCAGACCGTCGCGCAACTGCAACGCATCCGCCATGGGTATTCGGAGAGGCACGCCGCATGACGGAACAACGGACACTGCGCAGGCCCGTGATGCACTTCGACGTGGGTGCCGGCCTGAGCCACGTGACCTTCGACGATGGCCAGGTCCTGCGCCGCAACCTTCCGTGGGGGGACTTTGTCGAGGCGCGCTGGGAATACGCCAATCCTGAGGTCATCCTTGTGGTGATTGGCGCCTGGCAGGTGGAAATCCACGGACACAACCTAGACCCGCTCTTCGCGGCCATCGAGGGGCAGACGCTGTTGCGGGTGCGCGCCCGACCCGAACTGGAGGGGATCGCCGAGCACCTGCCGGATACCTTCGTTACCAGGATCCGGTTTTCGAAGCCGGAGGTCGCGCCGGTGCGGCGACGCCACGGCCAGCTGGAGATCGACCTGGGGGAGTAATCGACGGGGTGCGACAGATCCGGTTTGGGCGCACGCCGTGCCTGCAAGTTTGGGACCAGTCGTGTGCAATTCCGCCTACCGAATTTTCGGTAGGTGCCCGTCCTTGCCGTCCGGAAGCGCCCGCCCATCTTGCTGCCCCAGCGCGACCGGCCGTCGCAGCGAGAACGATGGAAACGGTGGCGCGGGGAAACGGCTCCCCCGGAAAGCCGACCCAAAAATGGGAGTTCTCATGACAACCCTGATTCTGATCGCACCCTACGTGGCGTTCGTTCTCGGTGTGACGTTCCTGGCTCGGGCGCTACGCCTTCACCTCCCGACAACCACCGCGGAAGAAAGACGGCACAAAATGGCGCTCTTCTTTGTCGGCCTACTGGTTCTTCCCCCGCTCGCCCTTGCCCAACAGGCCGTCGATCTGCGGGCAGCGACCGAGGCCGGCAACGCGATCATCATGTATTTGTGCGGCACTTTCGCGGCGGTCGGCATCGTCGCCGCCGGCATCGCGATGATGATGGGCCGCCAATCCATCGCCAAGTGGGCCTTCGTCGGCGCCATGGTCTGCGGACTGGCCTTTGCCATCGTCCGCACGATGTGGACCAGCATGGGCCTGGAAGCCTCCAACGTTGGCACGTTCTGAACACAGTGGCCCAACCATTCCGGGTGCGTTTTCGCCATGAGCCCGACCCACCTCAACGAGCACGATGCCAACCAGGGCGCGGAGTCGTCCGGGGAATTCCTCGGGATGACCGGCAACTCGGGTTGGTATCTGCTCGGCTCGGGCGGGGCGACGATCCTGATGGTGGTCCTGCTGTGGGGCATGCTTGGCGTGTCGTTGCTGTTGTGCCTGTTCGTGGGCATCAGTCTCGGCATCCTGTCGGTTGCGTACGTGTTCACGCTGAAGAACAACCGGCCCGCCCACTACGACACCGACTTCTTCGAAGCCGCGTTGGTGGAGGCCGGGGTGCTAGCGTTTGTGTTCGGGCCTCGGAGTCGGCGGCCGGCGAATCCATTCGGGGATTTCGCCGCCGCCACCCCCGCAGCCCTCGCTGAAGGCACAGTGGCGCGGCGGCGGGAATCCCGGCCCGCCGCGGCCGCCGGCCCGGCTCGCGCCGAAGCGATGAGCCCGCAGGCCGTTGCGGCGCCGGTCAGTGCAGCGGCTCCGCTGCCCGACGCGAAGCGGGCGACGCCCGACGCGGCGCGCGCGGAGCAGACGGAGCCAATGGTCACGCGGCGGGAATACGACCGACTCCAGGAGCAACTGGTAGCCGCCGAGGAAATGCTGGATGACGCGCTCGCAGAGCGCGGGGAGGGATGAACCATGCGTGTTGAACCCGTCGATGGATTTCTTGGTGAGGACATGATCGTCTTCGAGGGCCTGCATCGCGGCGGCTACATCGCCCGTGGTTTTGAGGTGATCGCGCCGGATCTGGAGCACGCCGATCCAGTCCATCACAACGCCTTTGAATCGGACCTGGTCGCGTTGCTCTCCGTCCTCAAGCCCCAGTGGCGGATGCAGGTGCAGTGGACGACGGACTCCGACTACCGGCAGGCGCTCAACCGTTACCGAGACGACACGGCTCGCTTTTCGACGAACGCGTGGAGCACGCGCCAACGCAATGAGCGCTTCGTGCGGTATTCGCGCCTCATGGCAGAAGGGGCGCTGCGCCGCGAGCGGCTTCGCCTGTACTTCACCGTGCCGGTGGATGCGGAGCTCGTCGGCCAGAAGCCCGGTCGCTGGACCAAGGAGGCGTTGCTGGGGGCCTACGCGGAGCAGTTCAAGCAGACCGGCCAGTTCCTCCAGGCGCTCTTCGCCGGCAGCGGCGGGCAGGTGAGAGCGATGACCGACGCGGACCATTTTCTTCATTACTTGGAGTTCCTGAATCCATCGCTCCCTGAACAGCGGGTCCCCGATCCGCTGGAATTCTTCGATCCGGAGAAGTCGTTGCAGGAAAACTGCTGGCTCGGCGAAGGCCGGCCGCTGGAGAAGCCCGACACCGGTTTTCACCTCGACGGCTATTTCCACGGGATGCTCGTTCTCAAAGCACTCCCGAAGCGGACACGGCCGAGCATGGCGTATGTGCTGACCAAGCTCGGCTTCCGCGACTATGCGATCACGGTGAACGTCGAAGCGATGGACGTGGAGCGCTTGATCGAGCGGGAGCAAAAGGAGCTCAACCGCGTCGAGGGCGACTACGAGAGCCTCAAGAAGGTGAAGCTCCTGGCCGCCATGCGCGTGAAGGCCGCCAAGATCGCGCGCTACTCCAACGGCGACAGCTCGCCGTACCGTCTCCAATACATCATTCGGGCCTGGGACCGCAGCCGAGATGAATTGCGCGCGAAGTTGACCGCGCTGAAAGCCGCGGTGGCGAGCATGGAGCGCGCACAGGCCTACGAGCCGGCGCTGGAGCCCTCGGCGCGAAACTTCTTCTACAGCACGTGGCCGGGCTGGTCGTTTAGCCCCTACGATTCGCTCTGGCATGACTACGACGACGTGCTCGTCGCCGACCTGCTTCCCTTCTCTTCAACGCCCGTCGGCTATCTCGACGCGGCGGAGTTCCTCTACGAAGGACCCAACGGCAATCTGGTGGGCGGCCGGACTTTCGTTGGCGAAGGCAGCAGTCAGACGCCGCAAAACGCAGTCGTGATCGGCACGACCGGTTCGGGCAAGAGCGTCAACCTGATCGACCTGCTCACCCAGACGGAACCGTTTTATCATTACACGATGATCGTCGAGGAGGGCGAGTCGTACACGACCTACGCCCGCACGGTCGATCCGACGACCGAGCCGATTCTCGTGCAGGCCAACGGCAAATTGACGATGAACTACCTCGATACGCATGGCCTGCCGCTCTCCGGCCTGCATCTAAGCGCGGCGGCAGCGTTACCCCTGCTCATGGTCGGGCAGTCCAAGGACGAGGATCGCAACAAGCTGCGGCAGGCGCTGCTGGCCAACGCCATCGGCCGGCTCTACGAAGACTTCGGGCGGTGGTACCTCAACCAGCATCCCGACGAGAGCGCAGTGCTGTCGCGCCGGGCCTGCGCCCTGGATGCGTACCGGCGAGAGCGTATGGGCCCGCAAGCGACGGAACTCGACGCCTTCCTCGAGTTCGGCGAGTTCGAACAGGCGCACGCCGAAGAAGCCGCAGGCCTGCTTGCGCGTCCCGGCGAGGGCGAGGTCGTCCGCTTCTCCAAATCCACTGCCGGCGCCCAGCAGGTGCGCGATCTGATCTTCTCGCGCCTCACGCCAGCCGAGCAGCCCCAGCACGGCCACCTACAGGAGTTGCTCGCGGCGGAGGCTTCCGGGGCGCACGCCGAGGAAATGCGCTACCTGGCCACTCTTCTTGAGCCGTGGGCGGCGGGCGGCAGCTACGGCGAGCTGTTTGACGGCGTCTCGAACGTGAACCTCACCGGCAAGATCGCGCACTTCGAACTTGGTTACATTCCGGAGTCCGCGGAGGAGCTGAAGGCCGCCGCCGCCTTCCTCATCGCGAACTATACCCGCTCGCACATGATGCGGCTGCCGAGGGCACTACGGAAACGGAACATCTTTGAGGAGGTCGCGCGCTTTTCGCTCGTGCCGTCCGGCAAGAAGGTGCTGCGCGAGTCCTACCAGCAACTACGCAAGTACAACGTCTGGAACGTCGCGACGGTCCAAAACTACGAGCAGTTCAAAGTGTCGGACATCCGCGGGGCGGTGCTGGGCAACAGCCGCGTCCTTTTTCTCCTGCGGCAAAGCGACCGCTCCGACATCGATGATCTCAGCCACGACTTCCCGCTGCCCGAAGCGGTGAAGGACGCCGTGATGAGCCATCCCGAGCCGGAGAAACTGGTCGGCCAGAAATATTCACAGTTCACCTACTATCACACCGATGAGCGCAGGCCGCTCATCGTGACCATGCGCAACATCGCCTCCCGGGAGATGCTCTACTGCGCGTCGAGTTCGGGCACGCACTTCGACGAACGCCAGAAGGCGCTGCGGGGGCACGCCGACGTCGTCGCCGCCATCATTGCCAATGCCTGATCCATCATGAAAACACTCCATGAAATCCAGGTCGAAGCCCGCCAACTGACCGTTCTTGGCCAGCAGTACAGGGAGGAGCATCGTCATGGCGAAGGGCGCGTTGCCGTCGCCGCCGTGGCTCTCGAACTCACGCGATTGCCGCAAGCATCGGCTCTGGTTCACGAGGAGCGCTCCATCGATGTCGTGATGCGGGGCGACGCGGTTTTCTATCGGTTGGTCGAGCGGGAGGCGCCGCGCGCTGGCGATCTCCCGTCCGCCGACGCACCGACAGTCGTGATGATCGGAGACTCCGTTTTTGACGTGCTCCGGGCCGGCTATGAATTGGCCGAGGAGGAACGACTGGCGGATCGCCTCGCGCCGTATGCCGATCGTGATGCGCCCAGCGCCGAGTCCGACGCGGGCGAGGCTGCCGCGGAAGTGGAAGCGATCCTGGAAACCGATCAGCTCTCGCCCTCCAACCAACTGCGCATGAGGGCCGAGATCGGCGCGTTTCTGGACGGGCGACTGGAGGCCAACGATCTGATCGCCCGCACCATCGCGCGGCAGTGCCACCGCGAAGGGCCCCGCGAAGCGCAGCTCGAGGGCCTGGCGGCCCGGCACACCCTTTCCATCGGCGAACCTTGAACCGGAGGTCATCTATGCAACGGATCGCGAATACGCTGAATTTTGAACTGCCGTACCTGGTCGGCTTATTGCCGCTGGTACTCGTTGTTTTGCTCATGCCCGGCTGTACGACGGCGAATGCCGGCTCCGCCGGCCGCACACGCGACTTCGCCACGACGGCGGTGACGACTGCCGGCGGTGCCTACATCGGAGCCAAGGAAGGTGACGGCAAGGCCCACAAGGCGGCCCTCGGCGCCGCCGTCGGCTTTGTCGCCGGCGAGGCCGTGAACTATTTCAACAACAAGGCACAGCGGGACGCGTTCACCTCGGGATACGAGAAGGGCCAGTCCGACGCTGTGAAACAGCAGTACTGGATTGCGCGCGACAACCAGCGACCAAAATCCGACGACGGTTACGAGGAGTCGTATTACGAAATCCCGGTGCCCCCGAGCGATCGCGCGGGCGTGCATCGCGAACCGACCACGCGGGTCATCCGAGTGGTCCTACCCAAGGAGGGACAATGAAACTATTCCCGCCCATCATCATGAGCGCCTGGGCGCTCCTGGGCGCCTCATCCGGCTTCGCCCAATGGGCGGTGCTCGATATGGCCGCCCTCCAGCAGAACATCACCAATTATGCCGCGATGGTTGAACAGCTCTCGCGGCAGGCGACACAGATCAGCAACCAAGTCCAACAGATCCGGCAGTTTGAAACGGAGCTCAAGCGCATGGGAGACATGGCCGCCGTGAAGAACCTCGCGGGGTTTTCCGAATTCAAAGCGGATCTGGCGCTGCCGACGCAGATCAAGTCGTGGAAGGACAACTTGGCCCGGGTCGACGGACGCGGACTCTTTGGGGATACCCGAAGCGGTATCTTCCCGGAAATCACGGTGAGCTTCCCTGACTTCGACGGCAGCAGGATCGACCGTGATGCTCAGACCTACAAGCCGGCCCACGACCTCGTCGCCGCAGTCGATGGGTTTAAGACCGTCCAGGGTGATGCCTACCAGCGACGCGAGGAGTTGAAGCAGGCCATCGGGCGCACCAGCGACGCGTTGCAGGCCGCCGAAACCGAGGCGGAACAGAAGAAACTCGCCGCGGTGTTGGCCGCTGAATACGGACAACTCGCCGCCGTCGACGATGAGGTGGTGCTGAGCTCGGCCGAGGTTCAGGTGAAGGAAACCGAGGCGAAGGCGATGAAGACCGCGCACAACGAGGCCGAGACCGAAGCGCGCCAGAAGTTGGCCCAGCAAGAGGCGGGCAAGGTCACGTCGACCTTCAAGCCCACGTACGAATGCCTGCTCCAATATGTTTCGGAGCGGCGCTTGTCTCCGTAGCCGTAACGAATATCAGATGCCCGAGTCAAAGGAGCTGCCATGAAAGAGCCTTTGGTGATTGGGATATCACTCGCGGTGTTACTGGTCTCCGGTTGGGCGGATCGAGAAGCGAAGACCCGCAAGGAGAGCGCGGAGACGCAAGCCAAAGCCCGAGCCAACGCCGACCGCAAGGCGATGAACGCGCTGCCCAGTGCGTTTCAGACTCCGGACGACTTCACAATGAATGAACCGCAAAAGAGACCCGAACGCGTCTCCGTCGAATCGTCACCCAAAATCTGAACCGATTTGCCATCATGGCTATACTGGCCACCAGCATCCTGCCTGCCTCGTTCTTCGATGGGTTGTCCGTGCTTTGGGGCGGATGCGCGTATCTGGGAAGTGCCATCGTAACGGCCGGACTGGTGGTTCAGGTCGTGCGGAGCCGACCGGATGCCGGTTCCTTCATCTGGCTCCTAGCGAAAGTGTTCTTCATCGGGTTGGCCACGGTCTTCCTGCGGGAGTGGCTGATGCGGCTAAATGACATCGTGACGGCCTTCAGCTCCATGATGGGAGTCGACCCGACACAGGTCGATGAGCGCTTCGTGAAATTCGTCGCGGGAAAGAGCTCCGCGAATCCCAACTCAAGCGTTTGGGATATCATCTGGGGTACGGAATCGGTGGGTACAGCGGTCTGCTATGCGTTCCTCTGGCTCTTCGGCTGGATTGCGTGGGGGGTGCAATACGTCGTGAAGCTGCTCGGCGGGATCCTGCTCACTGTCGGGTGGGCGCTGAGTCCGATCTTCCTCTCCTTCTTCATGCTCCGGCCGATGGCCGGCGTTGCCCAGAAATACCTGATGGGCTTGGTGGCGTTGGTTTGCTGGCCCTTTGGCTGGGCCATTGCCGCAGTCATCACCAACGCGATGCTGGAGGCCGCCGCCACCGCCAATCTGGTACCGGTATTCAATGTCGGGGCACCGCTGGCGGTGCCCGCATTGACCGTGCTGCTCATCGGCACGTGGATGTTGGTGAGCACGGTGCTGGCCCCATGGGTCACGACGAAGGTTTTCTTGATGGGCGCCAATCCGGCTATGGCCTTGGCCGAGAGTGTCGGAGGCGTGGCGCAGGCCGCATTCCTTGGCGGTACAGGAGCGGCAGTTGCAGCCGCTACCGGAGGTGCTGCGGCACCTGCTATCGTTGCAGCGACGGCAGCAGGTGCGATGTCTGCTGGTGGTGAGTCTGCCGTTCGAGGAGGCGGATCTCCCCGAATGACAACTACTGCCATCGTTGGGCTTTCCGGACTTTATCAGGGCAGTTTTGCCCGAAGGAACGCCGCAGCGGCAGAACAGAGCGCAGTGGCTGACTCTCGTCGAGCAGCGGCTGCAGAAACGATCGCCTCCGAAATCGCACAACACGCCCGGAGCATGCGGCAGAGCCGGAGCGGGTTTGATTATCAGCCGCATGAGGATGACCCCAACCAGGCAGCCCTCGAAATCGAATCCCATGTTATTCCAAACCCGACAACACATTGAAGCCGTCGAAAAATCGGCGCGTGCAAAGAAGCGGTTGGCGGACGCTGAAGAGAGTATAGCCCGCAACCTCGGTGAACTTCTGCGGGGATGGAAAGAATCCGAAGTTCTTCCACCGTCTCCACCCCGGCCCCGCACCCCGTCTCAACCCCCACCCCTTCCGCCAACCCGGAGGTAATCACCATGACAACGAACGCTGACGTCTCCGCTCCGCGTTCTCCCCTCAGTCCGCCGACTTTCGGACGGCCGAAGTCGACGCTCCTGGCGATCTTCGACCGCCAGCGCCGGCAATCCCTGCTTTGGTTCCTCATTGCAGTCTCCGCTTGGGGCTGGGCGGCGTGGGACCACAATCGAATGGTCGACAAGCTGACCCGGCGACGCGAGGTGGTCCTGGTGGACAGCCTCGGAACGTATTATGTTTCTCCCGTCGTCGACATCCAGCATGCGAAGGACCTTCACGCGATGCAGACCAAGCTCGCCTGCAAAGCGCTCTTTGAACGCAACCCGCAGGGCCTCGATAACCCGGAGTTGTTCCGACAACTTTTCCTGAAGGACGCGGCGCAAACCGCGCAGGCGGTCTTCACCAGGACAAAGCCCGAATTCGAGGCAAAGTCGCTGCATCAGAAAGTTGAAGTCGGTGTACCCGAGGTGCTCAGCACCCGCGACGACGCCTTCTATACCTCGGCGGATGTGCAACTGATCCGGGTCGGTGCGTACCAGGGGACGCCGATCATGGAGGTGCTGCGCTACCGCGTGAAATTCAAGTTCCTGGTCAACCCCGACTTAACTCGAAACGGGCGGTTCCCCACAGCCGTCGCGGCATTCCAAGTCGAACCTGTGAAAACATAAGGAGGCCGTATGTGGCGCTATGCAGTGCTATCGCTCGGCGCAGCCATTGCGCTGGGCGCTCAGACGATCCGTGAGCTCGTTCTCGACCCGCAGCAGGCGGTGGACCTGCCGGTTTCGCGCGAAGTCACCACCGTGGTATTCCCCGGACCGATCACCGCGGTGGCCGGGGCGGACATGCTGATCGACAGCGGCAAGGAGTCGACGGAGGTCGACGAGTCCACCCCGCTGCGTTTCCACGTCACCCACGCACCGGGCGCGAACTTCCTTCTCGTGCGCAGCCTGCAGCCCGGCGCCTGCGGGCGCCTCACGGCGATTCACGAAGGCTCGGCGTACGTGATCGAGTTGCGCTCCGTCGCCACCGAATCGGTCGCCAGCGCGATCTTTAAGCGCGCCTCCTCCCCCGCCGCCGAACGCGTGACGGGGCCGCCGGAGCCGGTGCGATTTTCGCCGCGGATCGGGCTCAGCCTGCTGGACCGGGCGCGGGCGTATCCTGTTTTGTCGCGTTCGCTGCCGAAGGCGGTCGAGGGGGTCACGCTACGGGCGCAGAACCGCAAGGTCGTGCTCCCCGACCTCGAAATCACCGTCCAGGAGGTTTACCGCTTCCCCCGGGAGGATGCCGTGGTGTTTTTGCTCGGACTCAAGAACACCACCGATTGCGTGCTCGATCTGGCCCCCAGCACATTTGCGGCCCGCGTCGCCCAGGAACGTTTCGAGCAATCGGTCGCCAACGGCCCGCGCTCGCTGGGCCCGGGCGAAAGCGCCGACGCCGAGTTCGCGGTCGTCGGGCTCCCAGACGGCACACGCAACGACCTGAGCGCCGACAACGCGTTTACCATTCTCGTCAATACCGCACGCCGCGAGCCGGCGGTGGCGGCCGCCGCCCCAACCGCATCCCCAACGGAGGCCACGCCATGAACCCGCGCAACGTCGGCAATTTCCTAAAAAGCCGCTTCGGACTCTTCATCGTATTCGTCATCGTGCTATTCTCCGGACTCTGGGTCTACGGCGCGCACCAGGCGGAGGAACGTGAGGCCCAAAAACTCGCCGCGCAGAGCAAGAAGAAGGTCGAGCTGGGACAGGTGCGGCTGCCGCTCAATCAGGGACTGGAAAACGGAGTGCCCCAGCAAGTGCACCCCACTGGAGATTCAGCGGACGAAAAGGAGATCGTCGGCAACGGCATCGTGCCGTTTCGCCCACCGGCACCGACCGTGGTTGCAGCCGCTGCCTCCTCGGCCAACGCGAAACCAGCGCCTGCCCCAAAGGCGGAGCCCAAGCCGCGAAAGATCCGATACGCGTCGCTCCTCGCCGGTTACGATCCGCCGAGTACGACGCCAGAGCGACCGGAGCCGCCACCGGAGCGCTTCATTCCCTTTGGCACCCTGCTGAAGTGCAAACTCGTGAACACTCTCGACAGCGCGAACCTGGAGACGCCGATCATCGCGGTTCTCCTGGAAGACATCTGGCAGAACGGTCGGTTGGTCCTCCCTGCCAACACTCTGGTGCACGGCACGGCGAGAGCCGGTCGATTACGCGACCGCGTGACGGCGACCGGCACATGGCGTCTGGTCTGGCAGGACGGCCGGGAGCTGGCGTTCAGCGGCGTGGCCCTGGACCGCGAGTATGAACACGACACCGACGGCTACGGGATCACCGACGGTTCGGCCGGGATCAAAGGCCGCCTCCTCGCCGCCGACGACTTGCAGGAATTGAAGATGCTCGCCTCGGCTGCCCTCAGCGGCTTCGCCCGCGGCACGCAGGACCGCACCCAGACCGCGCTCGGCACGACGATGACCGGGTCGGTCTCTAACGGCGTGCGCGAAGGCGTGGGCGACGTGTTCGATCTCTACGCGCAGCGCACGCTCAAGGACATCGAGGAGAACGGCACCTTCGTGCGCGTGGCGGCCGGAAAGGAGTTCTATCTCTATGTGCTGCAAGCGGTGGATCCGAAGAAGGCCAGTCTGGCTGGCGCCAAACCGCCCCCGACTGCCGCGGATAACACCTCGCCTCCAACCCCCTTGCCCATCCCAACGAAAGGATGACCATGCGCTCGCCTTGGATAGTATCCGTTTCGCTCCTCGTGTCGGGGTGCGCCACACTCGCCCCGGTCGCCGTATCGCCTGCCCAGACGCCCTCCCCTCCCGTGGCGGTCGCGGCGGTAACACCAACCGTGTTTGTCGAAACCCGTTACGAAGTGCGCGGCTATCGCGAAATGGCGGCACCCGATTTCCGGCACGCGCCGCACGCGATCTACCGCCGAACGCGGGTGCCGGCCACAGCCCCGGACGAGTCCGTGAGGACCGTACCGCGCACTTCGGCCCCAGCCCTCATGGACTCGCCTCTGCCGGCGAGCACGGAACTGGCGTCGGAGATCGCCACTCAGAAAACGATCACCGCAGAGCTTCGCGCCCTCCAGACCTCTATTGCCGAAACCGACCGCCAGATGCAGGCCCAGTACGCCGTACTCGTGCGACAAAGCGCCGAGGTGATGAAAGTACGCCAACAATTGGAGACCGAGCGTCAGCGCGTGCACCCAGCGCCGGCTGGCGCCTCCCCTGTCCCCGCGTCGTCCTCCGCCGAAGGCGCCACCGCCGTGGAGGTCAAATGGTAGAGGTGCGTTATGACACTCACCAACGATCAGCGCGATCGACTCCAAACACTGCCGGCGCGATTGAAGGCGATCATCACCGGCCAGGACCGGGTGATTGATCAGGTCGTGGAACGGCTTCAGCACGGGGAACTCGGGCTCGGCGCACCGGGTCGGCCGAAGGCTAGCTTTCTGTTTCTCGGGCCAACGGGCGTCGGCAAGACCGAGCTGACGCTCCAATTCACGGCCGATCTCCTTGGGCCGAACCGGGTCGTGCGGCTGGACATGTCGGAGTATCAGACTGCGGACCGGCTCGGGCTACTGCTGGGCTCTGCGAACGAGCCCGGCCGGGTCGCGGAGGGTTTCGATGCCTGCGCCGGTCGCGGGACCCTGCTCTTCGATGAGATCGAAAAGGCGCATCCGCGCGTCCTTGATGTGCTCCTGCAGCTCCTCGACGCGGCCCGCCTGACCACGGGCCGCAACCGTGTGTTGGATTTCTCGGACTGGTATGTCGTGCTCACCAGCAACATCGGGGGGCCGCGCCTCATGACACTGCGCAAGTCGAAGTACGAGACCATGGAGCGGCTGGTGCGCCAGGACGCGCAGCGCGAACTGCGCCCGGAGATCTTCGCCCGCATCACCCTGACCGTGGTATTCGCCAAGTTGGACTACGACGCGCAGTGCACCATCGCCCGCGGCCTGATCGACCGGGAATGCGTCGCCTTGGCGGGCCGGGGCTTCGCGTTGGCACCGTCGGGCTCCGTGTCCGATGTGGTGATCCAGCGCGGCTACCACGAGCGGCTCGGCGCGCGGCCCATGCGGGACGCGGCGGAATTGCTCATCCGTAACGCCCTTGCCCGCGACCTGCTCTGCGGCGGTGCCGGCGTCGGCCCCCTGCGTCCGCATCCCGATGGAAACCAACTCGAATTGGGCTTGGCCCATCGCTGAACATGTGCCCTCGGACCTCCAGCCTGCATATTGTGGTCCTGAAGGCTGAGCGGTTCTACGGAGAATTGATCTGCGACCGTATCCGATCGCTTTGGAGGAAGCCACAGGTGAAGTTCTTCCAACACGGTCTGGAGGCGCTCCGCGCGATGCAGACCTGGGTTCCGGACCTGTTGGTCGCCGGTGTCCGAATCGACGACATGGATGGGCTCGAGCATCTGGAGCCATTCATGGTGCGGGACCTTCCGGTCCTGATCGTGACCTCGTGCAGGGATGAGCGCTCGTTCGCGCTCATAAGAGCGATCAGGTATGACGGACTCTACGACACAGTGGCCGAGGGCATGGAGAATTTCGGCACCGCGCTGGAACAGTCACTGAATCATC
Source organism: uncultured Verrucomicrobiota bacterium (assembly GCA_903960515.1). Lineage (GTDB taxonomy): Bacteria > Verrucomicrobiota > Verrucomicrobiia > Opitutales > Opitutaceae > CAJCBL01. The sequence goes on along the minus strand of CAJCBL010000055.1, from coordinate 13,835 downwards.
ACCTCTATGTGAGCCCTTCTTTCGTGCCCCTGCTCAACCCTCCTGAGGACGACACAACCGTCCGGCTCACTGCGATGGAACAGCGGGTATTGTCCATCATCGGCGAAGGCGCGGACGATGAAGAGACCGCCGCCCGACTTGGGCTTTCAACGCACACCGTCAATACGCACCGCAAGGCAATCATGGCGAAGCTGCGCGTGCATCACAAAGGCGATCTCATCCGCTACGCGCTTCACAAGGGCTACGTGCACTTCACGCCGGAGAAAGTCTACCGTCCCGGCTTCCAACGCTTGATCGACCACTTGAAGGGAAAGGGCAACGGTCCGGCCTATGCATAGGTGCGGGAGTTTCTTCCGCAGGTGAGCGACACAACAGCGGTCCGAGCTTCCCGCGCCGAGCGTATCCGCCGAAGACTCAGCCCTCGGGTGAATCCCCGGCGTCGCGCTACGCTACTTGGCCAACGCCTTGAGTCGGGAGTTCAAGACTTTCACGTCGGCCTCCGCGCCCGAGACCGCGGCCCGGGCGCGGGCCCGTCGCACCTCGGCCTGGAGCAACTGGCGTTTCAATTGGGTGAGTTCCTCCATGGTCAGGTCGGTGCACGGTTGGCGTAAGGCAGAGGGCGAGGCAGGCAGTGGGAGTTCGGGCGTTGAGGTGTGCATGTGTAATGGGCCGCTTTGACACGGCGTATTCGTTTGTTGATTTCTGAGCAGCCCGCGACGGCAGGCTATTACTCGACAAACGAATCGATTTCCGACGCGCTCGCAGCTGCGAGCGCCTACCGAAAATTCGGGAGACGGCCCAGCACCGCTATCAAAGCCCGGAACGACTTGAACCCCCAACTGGGCAGCGCAGAATCGCTGCGAACTCATGAAGAAGCTCGTCGAGAAGAAGAAATCCATCCCAGCCGCGACAGCCGGAGATTATTCCGACTTGGTTGGCGGCATCAGCTAATTGATCGAAGCCTCGCGCCGGGCCAGTGCGCGCGCTGTCAACGCATTCATGACGGCAACGTATTGGGAAATCGGACGTCGAATTGTCGAGTTCGAGCAGGACGGACGAGATAGGGCCAATTATGGTGAGGCTGTAGTCGAGCGAGTAGCCCAAGATATTTCCGCCCGTCTTGGGCGAGGATTTAGTCGTCGAAACGTGTTTTTGATGCGGGCCTTCTACCTGGCGTTTCCCCGTCCCTCGCCGATCCCAAGCTCGGCGTCCGTGACCGCGGACGAGAAAGTGCAGACGGCATCTGCACTTTCTGGAGAACAAGCGATCAGTGATGAGATCGTGCAGACTCCATCTGCACAATTTGTCACGCCTGCGAAACGACGGACTCTAGCTGGCAAATCGCTCGATGCGCCCGTCGCTCTCGCTGACCTTGCCCGTGCTTTCCCGCTGCCATGGTCGCACTACGTTCTTTTGATCAGTCGTTCCCGTTCGCCCGAAGCCTTTGCCTTCTACCATACCGAAGCGCTGCGGGGCGGTTGGTCCGTGCGTCAACTCCAGCGACAGATGGACAGCCAGTTCTACGAGCGCACGGCCCTCTCCCGCAACAAGGCCGCCATGCTCACCAAGGGCGCCAAGCCCAAGCCGGGCGATGCGGTCAGCGCCGAAGAGGAAATTCGGCATCCGCTCGTTCTCGAATTCCTCGGCCTGCGCGATGAATACTCCGAAACCGACCTGGAGGACGCCCTTGTCCGCCATCTGGAGACGTTCCTCCTCGAATTGGGCAATGACTTCGCGTTTGTCGGACGCCAGCGCCGGCTACGCATCGACGACGAATGGTACCGGGTCGACCTGCTCTTCTTTCATCGCCGCCTGCGCTGTCTCGTAATTTTTGATCTCAAGCTCGGCCGTTTCACCCACGCCGATTCTGGGCAGATGAATCTGTACCTCAATTACGCGCGCGAGCATTGGGTTCAGCCCGGCGAGAACCCGCCGGTCGGCATCATCCTCTGCTCCGGCAAGGGCGAGGCGCTGGTGCGCTACGCCACCGATGCCTTGCCCAACAAGCTATTGGTTCGCGAATACCTCACCGCCCTACCAGACGAGAAGATCCTCTCGGCCGAATTGGAGAAGACTCGCGCCGCGTTGGAACACCGCAAAGGGTGAGTTTCATCTGGGACATCCGCGGGAAGATAGTCTCCGATTGTTGACTCGCGTTGGGGCATTGTCGGCTGGGCGGGGCCGGTCCGTTTGGGGTCACCGTCTCTTGCTGTCAGGCGAAAAGGGGGCCGAAGCCCCCGTGATCAGTCTTCGTGGGGTAACATCAAGGTGAGGACCGGAGCGGACGTGTCACCGGGGCCGAGGTGAAGTTTCAGGGTGTGCGTACGGCCGGCGATGATGACCTTGAAGCGGATCTCATTGGTATCCCGCCCGGTCGGGATGGCGAGGTGGGCGAGGACGGAGATGTCGTGGCAGATGCCGGAGAGGTCTTCCCCTTCTCGTTTCAGCGCCGCTTCGATGATCGTCCATACCGTGGACGTGCAGGCGAACGGGAATTTCCAGTGTTCCCGGATGGAATCGACGTGGCTCAAGTCCATCAGCACACCGTCTTCGATGGCCTGGGCACGGGAGTAGGTGAAGATCACTTCGCCGAACAGGTTTTCGTTGGTCATGGCTTTGTGCCGTTCGGCGCGCGGGGCGTGCGTCACGCCTTGTGACCTTATCGCCTACTGCCGATTGGCGGTTTCGCCCCACCCCCGGAAGTCAAAGCGGTGGGCGCAGCGCCGAGGCGGCGGGCTTGCCCGCAACGAGGGGGAAGCGGAGCGTTCCCGCGTGGTGGAGATCGCGTAGCGATACTACCTTGACCGGGGGTATAATGGGGAAACCAGCGGCTGGCAGTCGCTCGAAGACAACGAGCGAAGCGAGCAAAGGTTCGACGTGTTCGTGGTCTGGCGGCGAAGGGCACGAAAAAGGCGGCCGGGGATGCCGGCCGCCGGTGGACGCGAGGATTACTCGCTCGATTCGGTCTTCAGCTCCGCGAGCCGCTCGAAGATGAAGGTGTGCGCCCGATCGGCCAGTTTGGCGACGAGTGGGAGGTCATCGCGACCGAAGCTGTCGGTGTCGTGGAAGGCACGGGCCTCGTCCATGTAGGTCCGGGCGAAGGTCACGTTGTAGAATTTCTTCTGGTCGGCTTCGTTCTCCCACACGGCGGCTTTGATCCGGCCGAGGCGGAAGGTCTGTACCGGGAGCTTGGAGGCGGTGACGTTCTTGGTCTGCGGGGCGGCTTGGGTGAGCTTTGCGTTCATAACGTTCCTTTTTGGTTGGAGGAGCGGGATTGCTCTCTCGTCCAAAAGCGGGGGAGCCGGAGCGCAGCCCGTGACGCGACGCGGGACGTGAAGCGATGTCGGACGAAGGACACGACGGCGACACGCTCCGGCTGGTGCGGGGGACGGGACGGGGACGGGAACCGCCTGCGCCCGCCCCGACAAGACGGGAGTGCAGTCGCAGTGCTTTCGCCGCGACGTCGCGCAACGCTCGCGCAGCGCCGGGCAAGCGGTCCGTGGCGAGGGCGGGCGTGGAGGGATTCCCTTCAGGGGTGCCCCGCGACCAGCCCGGCCCGTAGGGCGCGAGGCCGGAGGATCCGCTAGGGAGAGCAAGCACGCTCCGGCAAAAAGGAACGGCTTGAATTGCGCGCAAAATCGCCAAGCCCACGCAGCAGCGAACGCACCCGCCAGATCCCGGCACACAACCCCGCCGCGCCTGGTGCCGAGCCGTGCGGGAGAATGAAACGGCGGAGTGCATCTCGTGGCCTTGTCCGGACTTGGACGAGGCCCGTCCACGACACCGACGCGATGGCCCCCTCGGCGCCGGCCGATCGGCGCGATCATCGTCGCTCGCGGAGTTGAAGCCGATGGGAGGGTCGACGTGCGCCACAGATGGTCGGTAACCCCGGTCGCCGCGTGCCCGCAGCCGCTCCGGTTTGTCCGGATCGGATGAAAAGCGGGCGGAGCCCGCGGCCTCATCGTCGACACATGCTCGGGCGGCTGCGTCCGGTACGAAGGTGCGGAGGTGTAGTGGCGGCGCGGGGCGCGAGTGGAGGGAGGAATCGGCGCCGGTGTACGCGCGGCAAGGCCGCCGGTGTCGCGTCCTGAGTCCGCGAAGGCGCGATCCTGGCGAGTGGTCGGGCTTGGGCGACGAGTCGCCAGAGGCGGCCGTGAGCGAGGGAGCCAAGCCGTCTCCGACCGCAACGACCGACCCGCACCAGAACGGAGCGGGAGCGCCGCAGCGCCGGGTGCATCCGCCCGCGCTGGATTCGAGAACTCCATAGCCAGTTTTCGATGTATGGCCTACCGCGACCTATTCCGACGCAGGCAGGGGGTATAGTGGGGGCCGACGGAAATCCCGTCGCACAACGCCTATGACGATGAAACTTCACCTGTCCGCTCGATGCCTGGAGGAGTCGCCCTCCCCGGCAGCCCCCTCCGCGATCACAGAACTCGCCGCCCAATTCAACCAGTGGCGGCGGCTTTCCTCGACCTACCAGAAGGCGCAGATCGACCCGTCCGGTGCGCATGCGACCCAAATTGACGCACTGCCGTGTTACCTTGCTGCCCGCAACCAGCCGAATCGTATTTAATCACTCATCACAGCTCTCCCGACCCTCGCCATGCATCTCGTCATCTTCGACCTTGAAACCACCGGTTTCTCCCCGCGCCTCCACGAAATCATCCAAATCGCAGCCGTGCGGCTGCGCCACGGCGCGGTGCTCCCCGCCGAGCGCTTTGCCACCTTCGTCCGCCCCCAGAGCGCCGTTCCCGCCCACATCACTGAGATCACCGGCATCAGCAACCGCGATGTGCGCCTTGCTCCCGAGCCTGCCTCCTGCCTGGCCGCCTTCTCGCGCTTCGTGGGCGACGCCACTCTGGTCGCCCACAACGGCCGCCGTTTCGATATCCCCTTCCTCCGAGAGAGTTCCAACCGCCATGGTCTCCGCCTGCGCGAAGTGAGTTTCTTCGACTCGATGGAGCTCTCCCGTCGCCTCTGGGCCAGGGAGCCTTCCCACAGCCTCGATGCGGTCACTGACCGCCTCGGGCTTTCGACGGAAAACCTCCGCCGCCACGACGCCCGGGGCGACGTCCAACTTCTGGCCTCCGCCGTCGTCAGCATGTGGCAACGCCTCGGCGCCGCGCCCGACCTCTGCCCGGTGCCGCTGGAAGTCGGTCACCTGCCTGCCTAAGCAACCGCCACTCCCTCTCTGTCACAACAACCACTAACCATCACCATCATGCCCTATTGCAAATACTGCGGCGTCAAAGCCTCCACCATCCAGAATCTCACCGCCAATCACTGCTCGCGTCACCCGAAAGGACTAAACAAAGGGCAACACGCCCTCTACGAGGGCGACGAGACTGGTCCCTACGAGTGCAAATACTGCGGCACAAGTGCAGCCACCATTCAGAATCTGACCGGAAACAAGTGCTACAGACATCCGGCAGGGCCGAACAAGGGCCAGCACGAGCCGGCACTATAATACCCGAGCACATCCAACTCCGGGCCATCTTCGAATTTCCCCGGAGCGCGCCGCACCTCCCAAGCCCCATGGTCAAAAAGGCCGTGGGGCTAGCCTATCATTCTCCCAATATTTATCGCAATGCTCTCGTTGGCACTAGCCTCATCAATCGCCTGGGCCGTTCTCGCCGCCATCGGCGTGCGCCGCGGTCTCCGCCGCGAGGTCATCATCTTCCGGAGTTGGGGCGACTGCACCGCCACCGCAGCCCTCCTCGTCTGCGGCACACTCGGGCTCGTCCGCCTCAATCTACCCCAAGACTTCGCTCGGGTGCTCTGCGTTATCGCACTTGCCGGTGCCGTGCCCTGGCTATGGGCCACCCGAATGGACAACCGACGAGCTCGCGACCTTTGGACTGTTGTGCCGGCCAAAATCACGCTTGTCGCCCTTGTGGCGCTCGCCGCTGGCCTTGCCTATAGCTGCGGCAAATCCGCTCTGTCGCCGAAAACGGAGTCTCGACAGCGCGTGGCTAACGCCGCCATCGCCGCTGGCAGTGCCGCAGCTACATGGGGGCTCTTTCGCGTCATCCGCCAGCTTGTCTCAGCCGACGAAAACATCGGTCAAGCAAACTGAACCTGCAATTCCGCCATTTGTGCCGAGTCTCTGCGGCGTGAAGCCCCCAGTTTCCGTGCACCAACGACTGGCGATTCCTCAGAAATCCAGGGCCCGCCTACAACAAACCGGATTGGCGCCTTGACATCCCTTTCTAGTCTCCGGAATCTAGTCGCGTGGATGGCCCAGCGAGTGGCGACGCTCCCGTCGCGTATTTCTCCCCATTGGCAGGATGCACCTCGCAACACACTGGCCCCCGCGCCTCCAACCCCTCATAGCCGCAAAGACATCTAGTTTTTACGCGTACCACTGTGCAACGTTGGCGAGCTGCGCAGCCAGCCGATTCGCATCGTTCTTCTAAGCGGATCCATTTTGGGCTTTAGCAAAATTTTCAACTCACCTCACGAACAGCAATTCTAGAATGACACCAATGAACATCGAACAGATTCATCGCATTTTGAGTGGGATTCATCACAAAATCGAGGGACAGAAGAAAATCGCCGCAAGTACAGGCGAAAACTTTAATGTATTTAGGATTCTGGGCATGGAAGCCTACGAGGTTCAGACGCATTCAGCATTTCTGGGCGAACTGCTCAATCCGGAAGGCGCCCATGGACAGGGATGCCTTTATCTAAAACTATTCTTGAATCTTCTGGCTGAATTGGATACAAATAAGACTTCCCAAACGCAGCTATCCGATAGTTTCCATGCCGAGTCTGCGAGATTGGAATTGGAAGCTCACATCGGCCAAATTGATACAGAATACACAGAGGGTGGAAGAATTGACATCGTTCTGACTGATTCGCGCGGCAACCACATCTTTATCGAAAATAAAATCTATGCGGGCGATCAAAAGAATCAATTGCTTCGTTATCATAGACATGACCCCAAAGCTGCACTGTTTTACCTAACCCTATATGGCTCCACGCCCCCTAAGGAGAGTCTCGGTAATGGTGATTTTGCTGTGCGCCCGATCTCCTATCAATATCACATCCTGCAATGGCTGGTCCTGTGCCGAAAAGAATCCGCCATGCTTCCGACTGTTCGTGAAGCATTGACGCAATACATCGAGCTCATCCGTTACCTCACCCAACAAACCGCGAATAAGACCATGAAAGAAGAAATCAAGAAACTGATTGTAAAAGACCCCGATTACATCGAAGTCATCGATGCCTGTTCGGAGAGTATGACTGAGATTTTCCGGGAAGCTGAAAAGATTTTCCGGGAAGTCATTGAAAAGAAGCGCGTGGAACAGCTTTATCCAATACAAATTGACGGCGGGTTGGTCGTTTCGTCTTACTTTGGGGAGGATGGAGAAGGGTTCTATATTGGTTATGTCTTAAAGGACGGGGAAGTGAACAAAAGTTCCACAGACCTTGGGAAGAAGTATGGTGATTTCCTTCACGCCATCAATCCCTCATTCGTTAAGAATGCTTCGCACATTGGATGGCACCCCCCTCTTGGTTTTGCGCGGAGGGTGAGAGTAATGGGCCTGAAGAAACAATTGCTCTTGAAATTCTATGTCCGCGAGAAAGAGCTAGATGAGTTTGCTCAAAAGATTATTGATCAGCAAATCCAGATTCGCAACGCGCTAGAATTACGGATTAAGCAATTCGCCTAAGTCGGGGTCCATAGTGCGAATGAATTGACCTTTAACACCGTAGATATGTCCTGATACGGATAAGGTCAATTCTGGTGCCCGATGGGGATGACTCAGCGAATCCGCAGTGGCTTCTTTCCCTGTAAACAAGCCCTCCCTCACCGGCCGATTTGCGCTGGCCGGAGTCATTTCTCCTGCCGGCTCCCATCATAAACGGAGGGGGGGCTTCCGTCCCGGAAAAGGCAGCCGCTATATCACCCGGGGCCGTCAACACTATATCAAATCATGAATGCAGTATTTCCGCTCGTCAAAGAGAACGACCTGAACGTTTGTCCCGAATGCGGAAACCGCAGGGGCAATGAAATTGAAATCACCTCGGAAGTCCCGCAAGGCGAAGTCGGTTCGGCGAGTTGCGCCAAGTCCGGAATTGGCTGGACCTTGGATCCGCCGGAAGAGTAAACGCGCTGGTCGGGTCGGCCGATGGGCCTACCTATTCTCCATTCTATAGGACGGGCGGTGCATCGTTCTTACCTATCCACAACATACGGACTCGGCTGCTTACATAGTATCGCGGATCAAGAGTTCATGATTCACCTGCGCAACCTTCTCGTAGATAGGTCCATCGATTATTGTAAAACCGGGCGCTCTTTCACCCGATTTCCAGACGGCGGTTTTGATGGTCGCGCCAAATCCGACCACAATATACAGGTGTTTCCCGTTGATGATTTTCGTAAAACCACATGCGACAAACTTCCCGGAGTCAGTTCTAACTTCGACATCGACCAGTTTCCAAGCAGGGCCACAAAAGTCTTCAAGTGCGTCACTCGGTATCTTCCGCTCGACTGCACGTGTTTGGAAGTGTGTGCCGTGAAACTTGAGCCCTTTCTGGCGGCTCATCACAGAGCGCGCGCGTTCAAATAGGGTCCTGGGGCCCGTCGTATAATGAAACCTAGCCGTTTTGAATGTGGGCATACAGGACTCTGAAAGTGATGACTGGGAGGCGACTGATTGTCCCTCAATCCGAGAGAATTCCGTTCACAAATCCAAGTTGCGCGCTGCCAGTCGGCTGATTGATTCGATACCTCGTTGCATCCGTTCCCGCCCGACAGGGTTGGCCGAATGGATCGCGATGTTCGGCGGCACAAATCCGCGAGTAACCACAGCCTCCTCGATCCAGCAGATCACCGCATAGCCGGTGCCTTGTTGATCGTCACCAAGATCATGATCCAGACTGACCTCGGTGACGCCTCCTTGCGCAAGAAGGGCAATCACCTCGTTGGGCCAATAGGCCCGGACCCAGCCCTCAGGGGCTTGGCGGATGTCGTCGAGATAGATCTTCATCGCGAATGGATTGCTGCCTGCCCCGCCCGCGCTCAGCGATAGCAATTAAGCGCCTCCTGCAGGATATCACGGATACGGTTACGCAGTTGCACTGGCTTTTCGACTACGATTTCCGGTCCCTGTGACAGCAGCCAAAACTGCAGCCGCCAGGAATCTTTGATGGTCACCTCGAGCCCATACTTCCCATTCTTGCGAGGCTTGAGTTGTTGTTTCTCCGAGAGCTGACTTTCCTGCAGATAGCAGGCGAGCGTGGTCGAGACCTCCGCCCGTAGTTGGATGTTGCCTCCTTCCCCAAACTCCATGCCTCCCTGCGCGATGAAGTCATCCAGGGAGAATCCTGCCGGCCGCTGCCCGCGCTCGCCTGTGGGTTGAGCGGTGTGAATGCGATGCATGGCGCACAAGGTGGGCTTGGTGGAATCAGCCTCAACCGCTACCAGATAGGCAACAGGGCCGCATTGGACCAAGGCCAGCGGGTTGAGGGTCCTATCGCTGGCCCGCGCTGCTCCCATGCCCGAGTAGCTCACCTTGATTCGGCACTCATCCATGATCGCCTCCTCCACGATGTTGAGAACCCTCCTGTCGACCTTCGGTGGCAGGAATGGCAACGTAGGTGCGACGTAACGGACCCGGTCCTTCCATTGGGCGTAGCGATTCTTCTGCACCGCATTCAGCCGACTCTGCGCCTGCGTGAACTTCGGCTCCAGCACCTTGAGCAGTGAAACCGGTGCCACCTTGCGCAATAGGTCTTCGGCCAGCGCCAGCGAGAGCGCATCGGCCATATCGCCTTCGGGCATATTGAGCACGCTGGACGGCAATCGGCGCCACAGGTGCCCATGGGAACTTTTGGTACATTGCAACCCGAACAGGCGTCCTGAGAGGCGCTCCAGGTCGCGCTCGACCGTGCGTTTGGTAGCAGGATAGCCCAAGTCACGAAGCCGATCGGTCAGGACCGGCACCGATTGCCCGTTACCATGGGTGTCCAGCATTTTGAGAAGATCCCACTGGCGGGAGATGGCGTCGTGAATAGGTGCTTTGGGCATAGTGCGTTTGGTATTCGGGCACAGTCTACCACAAGGTGCGACATTTTACGTCGCGGTCGGGGTTGGGTCTCCCGATCGAAGGCCTCACGGACATGTTGAGCCGGATACTCAAAGAGACCACCTTCGGAGTTCCGGTCCGCCGACCGACGAAACGTGTTCTACGACCGGCACCTCGTCGAGATCGCCCGCGAGATCCAGGTCTGCTGGCCCCTGCGAACGCTCTATGCGGATCCCTCGCTGTCGAAGGCGTGAAAACTCATCGAGCGCTTCTCCGAGGCTACCCCGCCTTCATGTGGCCAAAGCAGCAGAGGCGATCCTATGGAAACTCTCCGAAATCACCGGACTCTCCCGCACAACTCTCCAGAAGATCCGGGCGGCGGCACTAGCCCAATCCCAGTCCTCTTGATGGCGCGGCACTGCCGCCGGCGGCGGTATTGTCTCGGCCGGAATCGTCCCCTGCCGGGTTGGAGCGTAGGCCATCGGCAGCATGTCGTAGACGGGCGCCAAACCGAAAGGGCCATCGTCGTTGGGCAGGAATGAGCAGTTGCCCCGGTGCATGTCGTTGTTGGCGATACACCGGCCAAAGCACCAGATCCGCCGCACGGCACGCACATCCGCCTCACCCAGAAGTCCGGCGCGCGACATCTCCACCGCCACATCGCTCCACGCTTCCCCTCCTAGCTCAAACGAATTGGCATCGAGAATAGCGCCAAGTGACAAAACCCCGCGGCGGCCGGTTTCACCGACCCGATCAAACCGGGTCACCTCCAGGAAGCGGCGCCCCTCGAATTCGAACAGGCTGCTTTGCGACACCGCAACGCCCAGCTCTGCACCCAGAGTCTGCAATGCCAGGTGCTCACACACCAGCAGATCGCTCCAGCGATCCCGCACCGCCGAAGGCTGAGCCGTCGTGAACTTGACCAAGACATGACGCGTAGTGCCGGAAACTTCACGCACCATCGCGGCAAACTTGGGTTGCTCGCCCCCCGCCGACGAGCCGACGACTTCGCCCCGTTCCGCTTGCTCCGCCAATATCGGATAGGCCCGGGCTCGGTCGCCAGCGGCAATCACGCCATCCGCAGTATGCCCCGCGACGAGACGCTGCGCCGCAGCATCGCCAACCACCAAGTCTCCCGGGAGCTCGGCGCCACGGGAAAGAAAATACACAAGCGCGTCGTCGTCGGACCAATTCTGGACATCGGCAGGGACCATCAGCGATTCCGCGCAATCCTGGGCGATCGCGCGCCCCAAGAAGCCCTGGGGCCGGATATCCTGCAGGAAGAACGGCAATCCTGGGAAAACCCCCGAGCGCGCAAAATCCCGTGGCACCCATGTCGGCGCCTTGCCGGAGGAAAATTCAACGCGGAAGCCTCCGTGCAGCGCCCGCAAGAGGCCGAAAGAGGCGATGCGGCCGGAAGGTTCGACCCGATACAGCGGCCATTCACTGCCAGCAGCGCGTACGGGGCGGCGCAGGGCATAGCGCGTCGCCGGCCCGCGGCCGATGCGTTCGATGCGCGGCCCCAAGGCCGCAAGCTGACGAGAAATGGTCGGCTGACTCACGTCAAGCCGGGTAGCCAATTCCTGGGCTGACTGCACGCCATCGCCCATCAGGCGAAGTCGGAGGGCATCGGTCTTGGCGTCAGATCGTGTCATTTTTGAATTATATTATTGGATTAAAATATCCAAATTCATTGTTTATAATTAGCACTTAACACGCGAACGTCAATCAATTATGAATAGATTATGAATTAGTAAAAACACCACAATCACCACTTGGTCGCCGGAGCAGACAGCGGGCCTGAATCTCGATCAACTTCCGCAGAATGCGTTCCTTCCTGGACTCGAGTGGATACCTTCGACCGCAGCCTCCGCCCCTTTGACCACTTTTGCGCACTCGCATCAGCCGCCCTTAGCCAGCGGGCGCGAATAGATGCAGCGGTAGGGACCACACGTTGCCTCCGTGCGACAAGGCGGTCGTCCCCGGGTGTAGGACCACGCCCAGCGGAGCCGCCTGGCCCGATTTGGCAAAGTTCGCCTGGAAGGCCCGCAAACCGCGCAGATCGTCCTGCGATACCATGGGAGAGGATTTTATCTCCAGTGCTACCAACTGCCCATTTTGTTCGAGGACAAAATCGACCTCGGCCGCTCCGTCCCGCCAAAAGGAGATTGTGCGGCGCGGAGCCAACACAGCCCAGGTTTGCAGGGTTTGATAGACGAGTTGTTCCAGCCAGAAACCGCAGTCGGGGCGCGAGCGAACGGTCGAGGCATCCACTCCCGCCAGCCAAAGTGCCAGTCCTACATCGCCCCAAAGGATCTTGCGCGCCTTGCCCAGCGAACTGGAGACACTGGCTCGGTAATTGGGCAGCCGCGCAATGAGGTGCCCCGTCTCCAGCAAATTGAGGTAGCGATGGGCGGTCGCTCCTGGAATTTGCACATCGCGGGCGAGGTCGGATTGATTGAGCAGGCGGGCGCTGCGGCTGGCCAGCAGGCGCATCAGGCGTTTGAAATCGGGCAGGTGTGCGATGTTGGCGAGTTGGCGCAAATCACGCTCGAGATAGGTGTCCACATAGCCGCTAAACCATTCGTCGCGGGCGGCGCGCTCGCCTTGTGCGAGGGCATCCGGGTAGCCGCCCCGGCCTGCCCAACCCTCCCAGTCCGTCGCGCCGCTGCGCCACTGCGTGGCATCGAAATCTGTGAGCGGCAGAGCGAACATCGACTGTTTCTGGCGGTTAGGAAGTCACCTGCGCGGACAAGGAACCGCCGCGGCCCGTAGGGGCCCGCGGCGGCAGGTTGTCAGCTGGCGGCTTCTTCGCCTGGGCGATCCTTCATGCGGTAGCTCTTGCCCTCCAACACAACGGTGTCGGCGCGGTGCAGGAGGCGGTCAAGGATGGCGGCGGTGATGCCGGCGTCGTTGTTGAAGATGCTCGGCCAGTGTTTGTAGGCCTTGTTAGTGGTCAGCACGATAGCACCACGTTCGTAGCGCTGGCTGACGAGCTGGAAGAGCAGGTCGGCGCCAGCCTTGTCGAGGGGCAGGTAGCCGATCTCATCAAGGATGAGCAGCGCGGGGGTGAGGTACCGCTTGAGCTCTGTATTGAGGCGGTGGGTGGCCTGGGCGGCCAGCAGGGCGTTAATGGCATCGACGGCTGTGGTGAAGAGCACGCTGTGGCCGGCCTGACAGGCGGCGAAGCCCAGCGCGGTGGCCAGGTGGGTCTTGCCTAGGCCGACCCCGCCGCAGAAGACGACGTTGGCCCGCTCGGTGACGAAACGCAGCTCGAAGAGGTGGCGCACCTGCGCCTCGTTGATCTTTTTGGGCCAGTCCCATTGGAACTGGTCGAGGCTCTTGCGCACGGGGAAACGAGCGGCGCGAATACGCCGCTCCAGGGCCCGTTGGGCTCGCTCGGCGGTCTCCGCCGCGATGAAGCGGCGCAGGAACTCGCCGTGCGACCACTTGGCTTTGGCGGCCTCGGCGGTGAGCTCGGCGTGGTGGCGCCGGCTGTAAACGAGGTTGAGATACTTGAGTTGGTCTTCGAAGGAGAGATCGGGGTTCATGGGTGGTAGGCAGAGAGGTCGGGGGCGGGCAGTTCAAGTTGGAGGGCGTCGCCGCCACGGGTGAGGTGTAACGGGCCAGCCTCGGGCAGGCGGCGGTTTTGTTGTTCGAGCAGGTTTAAGATGTAGTCGCTGGAGTAGGCGCCCAGTTGTTGGGCGTTGGCGATGGCCGCGCCGACGGCGGCCTGGCCGTAGATCGGCACCAGCTCCAGGATACGGGCGAGGTGGTGGCCGGCGTTCATGCGGCGCT
>CAJCBL010000054.1 GCA_903960515.1 uncultured Verrucomicrobiota bacterium | reverse complement strand
TCGAACATCGGGATCTGGACGTTCTCCCGGGCGGTGAGGGAGGGCAGCAGGTGGAACGACTGGAAGACGAAGCCTAGGGTGTGGGCGCGGAACCGCTCAGGGTCTGGAAGGTGGCGGAGGTCGGCGCCGTCGATGGTGATCGAGCCCTCGATACCGTTATCGAGGGCACCCAGCACATTGAGCAGGGTGGATTTTCCGGAGCCGCTGGGCCCCATGATCGAGACGAACTCCCCGCGCCGGATCAGGAGGTCCACGCCGCGCAGCGCCTGCACGGCTCCGGCGTCGTAGGAACGGCGCAGATCGTGCGCCTCGATCAGTATCGGGTTCATGGGCGGGGGAGCTGGTCCAGCGCGGCCGAGAGCTGGCCGGCGAGTGTTTCCACAAGCGGAGGATACATCAGGTCGTAGTGCTCGCCCGCGATCATGTGCTCGGTAACCGTGGAGCGGGTGCAGCGCATCCAGGTGGCTGCGGCGCGGTCCGCCTCGCTCACATGCCAGACCGCCAGCGGCGCATCCAGCGCGGCGGGCCGGAAGCCCTGCACCAGCGTTGCGTGGGCCTGGAAAAGGGTGAGGTACTGGGTGAGCAGGCCGGTGGGCATCCTGGGCACGATGTATCCGTGGTCTACGACCCACTGCAGGATGGTCGCGGGCCAGGCCTCGCAGGGCACGGCGGCGAGCGCCGCAGCGAGGCGGGGGGCGGCGTCGTTGAGTTCGGCGGAGGGGAGCGGGCGCAACAGAGGGGTTTCCCGGGCGAGGGGTGCCCAGCATCGTGGCGATGAAGGGCCGCAGGAAGGTGGAGCGCAGATACGCCGCGTCCACCAGGCGCAGGTCGGCATCGATGAGGCCTACCAGCGCCACCTTCTGGTGGTCGGTCTCCAGCGACTGCGCGACGGCGAGGGCCAGCAGGCCTCCGATGGAGAATCCAACAAGATGGTACGGACCCTCCGGCTGGTGTTCTCGGATGAGGCGGGCGTATTCGCGGGCGAGGGCGGGGAGCGAATCGTGCTCGCTGGCTCCGGTTTTCAACGTCCGCGACTGGAGGCCCACCACCGGCCGGCCCGGGGCGAGCCGTTGGGCGAGCGGTTCGTAGATGTTCACAAACCCGCCGGCCGGATGGATACAGAAGAGCGGGGCTAGGGCGCCGCCCGGCCTGAGGACCACGCGGCAGTCGACCGGCTCGGGTTGCGCCTCGGGCGCGGTGGGCGCGGACGCAGCCGGCGCGGACGCAGCCGGTGCGGAGGCTGCGGCCCCGCCGAACACGACCAGGAGGTCGCCGGCCATCTTGGCGATGGTGGTGCCGGCGGAGAGGTTGCCGGCGGGAAGCGCGGTGCCGAACTGCCCTTCGATGCGCTCAAGCAGCTCGATCGACATGAGCGAGTCGAGCCCGAGTTCGTTGAGCGGCCGGGTGGGGTCGAGGGTGGCCGCCGAGGTGCGCAGGACTCTTGCGATCAAGGCCTTCAGTTGCGCCGTGAGGGCTCCCAGCCGCTCGGCCGGGGGCAGGCCGAGGAGCGCCTCGCGCGCGCCGCCGTTTTCCACGGGCTGCTCCACGGTGGCGGCGTTGATGATCTCCGAATACCGCTTCTGCCCGGCGGCGGCTGGCGTGCTGGCCACCCATTTGCGCCAGTCCACCGGAAATACGCCTACATGCGCCACATCGTTGCGCAGCAGGCGGCCGAGGAGGGCGGTGGCCTCCGCAGGCTTGATACCAACCAGACCGTGGTGACGGAGATACTCCTGGATCGGGGCGTTGCGCGCCACATAGCCCACCTCGGCGATCGCGCCCCAGCTCACCACCAGCGCGGGCAGGCCCTGCGCGCGGCGGTGGTGCGCCAGCGCCTCCATGAAGCAGTTGGCCGCGGCATAGTTGGCCTGTCCCGAGCTGCCCAGCACGGCGCTGATCGAGGAGAACAGGACGAAGCAGTCGAGAGGGATGCCGGCGGTGGCCTCGTGGAGGTGCCACGCCCCGCAGGCCTTCGGTGCCATCACCCGGTGGAAACGTTCGGCGTCGAGCTGGGTGACGATGCCGTCGTCGATCACCATCGCGGTGTGCAGGATGCCGCGCAGCGGCGGGAGCTTGCTGGCGACGGCCTGCAGCAGGCGGGCGACGTCGCGCTTGTTGGACACATCGGCCTGCCATGCCACGACCTCGGCCCCGAGGGCCTGCAGCCGGGCCAGCGATTGGCGGGCCTCGTCGGTGACCGCGCCGCTGCGACTGGCCAGCACGAGGTGGCGGGCGCCGCTGCGGATCATCCATTCGGCCACGGCCAACCCGAAGCCTCCCAGCCCGCCCGTGATCAGGTAGGAGGCGTCGGCCTTGAAGCGCATGGGCCGCTGGTCGGCCACCGCCGCCGGAGCCACCGCATCGTGCTCGAAGCCGAGCACAACTTTCCCGATATGCCGCGCCTGCGACATGTAGCGGAAGGCGTTGACGGCCTGCGACACCTGGAAGGTGCGCAGGGGCAGGGGATGGAGCCGGCCGGCGGCTACATGGGCCATGATCTTGCCCAGCAGCGAGGAGACCAGCGCGGTGTCGTGCTCCATGATCTGAGCCAAATCGATCACGAAGAGCGCGATGTTGTGGCGCAACGGGCGCATCCCGAGCTTGGAGTTCTGGTACACGTCGCGCTTGCCGATCTCCAGGAAGCGGCCGTTGGGCGCGAGCGAAGCGATGCCCTTGGCGATGGCCTCCCCCGCGAGGGAGTTGAGCACGAGGTCCACACCGCGGCCGTTGGTGAGTTCGCGGATCTCGTCCGCGAAATTCAGCGACCGGGAGTCCATCACGTGCTTGATCCCGAGGGCGTGGAGGAACTCGCGCTTCTCCGGGCTGCCGGCGGTGGCGAAGATCTCTGCACCGGCCAACTGCGCCACCTGGATCGCCGCAAGGCCCACGCCGCCGGTGGCCGCCTGGATGAGCACCCGCTCGCCGCGGCGCATACGCCCGAGGTGGTGCAGCGCATAGCAGGCGGTGAGGAAGGCTACCGGCAGCGTGGCCGCCTCGTCGAAGTAGAGCCGCCCAGGCTTGTGCAGCACCCGTGTAGCCTCGGTGGTGAGGTGTGAGCGGAAGCTGCCGCGGGCGATGGCGATCACCTCGTCGCCAGTTTTTAGATGTGCCACTCCCCGGCCCACGGCGGTAACGACGCCCGCGCATTCGTCGCCGAGCAGCAGGTCGTGGTCGTCCTCGGTCGGGTAGATGCCGAGGGTCTTCATCACGTCGCGGAAGTTCAACGCCGCAGCCTTCACCTCGATCTCGACCTCCCCGGCGGCGGGGGGCCGGCGGCGGTGCGCCCGCAACACGAGCCGGTCCAGCGCGCCCGGGTGGGGCACTTCCAGTTGAAAACCGGCGTGGGCGGCGGCGGTCTTGGGCGGCCTGGTCTGCTGGTCGAGCGTGGTGCGGGAGAGCCGGCCTGCGTAGCGCGCCGGACCACGGTGGGCGACTTCGTCCTCGCCGTCGATGGCCGCGAGTTCGCGCACCAGCAGGGCGGCCTCGCCGTCGCAGCCGGCCGGTGTCAGATCCACGAGGCGGCAGCGCAGCTTGGGGCGTTCGTTGCACAGCACGCGTCCCAGCCCCCAGACGGAGGCCTGGGTGAACGCCACCGGGTCGGCCGGTTCGACCGGTTGTGCTCCCCGGGTGATCAGCCACAGCGGCGGCAGATCGGCTGCGGCATCCAGTGTGAGCGCCTGCACCAGATGCAGCACGCTGTGGCAGCCGAGCGACTCCGCCTTGCCAAGGTCCTCGGGGGTTGTGTCCAGATTCCAAAGGTGGAGGATTCCAGCCAGGGGCGGCTCGCCTGTGGCGCGGAGCTCGGCCAGCAGGCGGCGCATGTCGTCGGGCATGGTAGCCCGGATCTCAAAGGTGTTGGCGCTAGTGCTGCGGAAGGCCGGGCCGGCATGGACGAGCACCGGGCGGTGGCCGTGGTCGGCCAGGTGGGTGGCTACCTTGCCTGCCAGGCCGGCGCTGTCGGCAAAGATCAACCACGTGGCGGCCGTCTCCGGGGCGCTCGCGCCGTCCGCTCCGGTGCCGGGCGCAGCGGGGGCTGCTGCCGGTTCGCGGGCGAGGAAAATGGACTGCCGCGAACGCGACGCCTCGCCCTGGTCGGACACCGCCCAGGCGGCGTCGAAGCCGGCTTCCTCAAACAGCTTGAGCCAGCGGTTGCGCTCAAGCAGGGGATACGACGGGCGCAGGTCCTTGTCGGTGAAATGCCACCATCCCTCGGTCAGACCGAAGACCAGGTCGGGCCACAGCGGCGGCCGGTCGAGCTCGAGGAGCACCAGCAGGCCCTCGGGGGCGAGCAGCGAGCGCACATGGGCCAGAGTCTTGCGCAGGTCGCGGCTCGCATGGATCGCATCGGAGGCGAGCACGAGGTCGAAGGATTGCGGCGCGAAACCCTGCTCCGCCGGCGGCCGGTCGATGTCGAGCAGCCGGTAGTGGAGAAACGGGTAGTCGAAGAACTTCTGCTCGGCCTTTGCGAAGAAGGCGTTGGAGAGGTCCGAGAAGACGTACTCGGTGCGCCCTGCGGGCAACTGGGGCAGCACATAGGAGGTCATTCCACCGGTGCCGGCGCCGATCTCAAGGATGCGCACAGCACGCCCGTCGGGCCGGCGTGCCAGAGCGGCGCCTACGGCCTCGCCTACCAGGCGATTGCTGTTCCTGAACGAATCCGAATCCTGGTAGAGGTGTTCCGCGGCGGCCAGCGAGCCTTCGGGGAAGATCAGCTTGAGCGGGTCGATCCGGTCTTGCAGTACGGCGCCCAGTTGGGAGCCGCAACGGCGCACCAACGCCGCCTCCGGCAGCACTCGGGGGAAGCGGGCCACGATCCTGCGCCAGAGTGCTTCGGCGTCAATGGGCCGCGCGGCCCGACGGACCTTCCAGCCCTCGCCGGTGCGCCGCAGCATGGCGCCCTGCTCGAGATGGTGGAGGAGGCGGTCCAGGAGTTGCCGGTGTTTGGCGGATACTCCCAGGCGGGACATGAGCCCGGCGGATGTCACCGTTTCCCCGGTGCGCAGCGGCCAGCCGAGCTGCTCGCAGGCGGCCAGGATGTAGCTGTGGCAGAGCCGGTCGAGCAGGGGCTCCGCCTGGCGGAGGTCGGTGCGGGCGTCGCCCTCCGTACCCAGTTCGCGGGCCAGGGTCTGGAGGCGGCGCAGGATTGCGGGTGTCGGGGCCAGCGCAGCGGGGGTGATCGCGGTTGTGTCCAGAGGCTTGAGTCGCCAGCGCACGTCGTAGAGCG
>CAJCBL010000053.1 GCA_903960515.1 uncultured Verrucomicrobiota bacterium | reverse complement strand
TGCAAGCACGCTCCTACGGCGGGCACTTCGTTAACTTCTGTAAATCCAACTGCTGCGTTTATGCTAATCCGAACTCTGTGGGCTCCGTGTCCTCTGTGGTGAAATAGTAGCGAGTAGCCGGTAGCGAGAATGGGCGGAGCATCGACGATACCCGATCGCTCCGATCTCTGTGTTCTTTGCGGTTCTTGAAAAGTAGCGGAGTGAGTAGCCGGTAGCGGAGCTCCCGTTCTTTGTGTTCTATGCGTTCTTTGCGGTAAAATATCGGATGATCCAGGCGAAGACTGGACCTAGCGCTGATTCGCGAGTAGCGAGTAGGACGTAGCGGAGATTCCGTTCTTTGGGTTCTCTGTGTTCCTTGCGGTTACCGGTCACTTCAAAACCAGCCACCCTGATGGTCGGCTTTTGTTAGGGTGGGAAGACCATCGCCACTGCGTACTCCCAATAAATGGGGACTACTCGAACTTGGCTCCGCCGCGGGACTTGTCACCATTGTCCACCCACGTGCCGTCTGCCGAGCTCTTTCCGATGGTGAAGGTGTAGGCCACGTTCAGGTGCGCGCCACCCGCGCGGATGGCCTCGACCTCGGAGAACGTGAGTTTGTCGCCGGTCAGCTTTCCCCGGATCCGGTGCACCGATGATAGCGACGGCCAGGCGATCTGGCCTACAATGCCCCCCGTTGCCCGGTCGAAGCTGGCGATCTTTAGCGTGAACTTCCACCGGCCACCTGAATTGCCCCAGGCCTCGCCCGCTCGCTCGTGACCGCTGAGGAGCGTCTGTAGAAATGCCGGCACGGCTGCAGTTGGGGCTTTGGGCGTTGGAGGGGGCGGGGGCGGCAACGGGGGAGGAGTTGGGGAGGCGACGAACTCGATACGCGCGATTTCGTCGGCGTTCACCGCAACCCGAAGGGCACGGCCGTCCTTGGTGTGAATCACAGTTTCGGCGAGCGTGGGCATCGCTGCGCCAGCCATGAAGGCGAGAAGGGTGAGGAGGTAGCGGTTCATTGGTTTCTTGTTGATCTGCGACCGGCAGGGGCACCAGGGCAGAAGGGGCTCATGGTTGAGATTGGGCTTGGGGCGATGGAATCGGCTGGAGCGGGCGCCGCGCTGGAAATGCAGGCGAAGTTTCCAGGAGAGGCAACGCCGTTTGGTTGGGATGTGGAACTATCCGCTCCCGCATGCCGCGCCGGTGTCCCCATCACTGATAGGAAACTCGCTTAGGGACGCAGCAAGAGGCGTCGCCGGCGTGGGCTGTGGCGGGCAAAGGGCGGAACGGCTGAAGGCTGAACGACGAGCGGGCGGCGGCGGAGCACCATCTCTATTTCGAGCTCGGAACGGTCCGGCGGCGAGCGCCGACCCTACATGGGAAGGATGAAGGCTGAACGGCGAGCGCCGACCTTGCCGCAACTATATTCCCATGCTCGATATTGCCCCCACGCTTGCGGTATTGATAGGGCCGGACCCAGTGCCCGAACCGAACCGTTCTCCGCTTTCGGGTTTCCAGTCTGCATTTTGCGTTCTGCGCTCTTTGTTAGGTCCGCCGCAACCGCTCACGTCGAAACGGTACCGAACACAACTGGGCCCGACCCTACAATCGGACTGAAGCGGCACGGCTAAGGGGTAACGATTCAGTCGAGAGCCCAGAGCCCAGAGCCGAGGG
>CAJCBL010000052.1 GCA_903960515.1 uncultured Verrucomicrobiota bacterium | reverse complement strand
GGTCTGCCGCCTCCGGAAACTGGTCCTGCACGAGACCACCGTCTCCAACGTCTCCGAACTGGCCCAGGCCACCCAGGCGCTCCTGCAGCGCGGCGCGCAGGCCATCGTCTCCTCGGCCGACAATCTCGTGGCCACCGGCTTCCCCATCCTCGTGCGCACCGCCCGAGCCGCCGACGTGCCGGTGTTCACCACCGAACCCAGCCGGATGGCGCTGGGCGCCACCGGGGCCTGTGGCGACGACTTCGAGGCCTGGGGCGCGCAGTCCGCACGCCTCGCCGCCAAGATCCTCGCCGGCGTATCCCCGGCGGAGATTCCAGTGGAGCCCACCTCCGTGCAGCGCACCTGCGCGCCGGCAGCGGCCTCGCCTTCGCAGCCCGTAACCGTGGCTCCGGCACAGGTCGCGCCGCCCCCGGTAGCGCCCGCCGCACACTCACAGCCCCCCGCGCCCGCCCGCCCGTGGCAGTTGCGCATCGTCGCCTACAACGAGACGACGCTGAGCGAAGAATGCCTGCTTGGGCTCAAGGATGGCCTCGCCCGCGGCGGCCTGCTCGAGGGCCGCGACTTCGCGCTCAAGACGCTCAACGCCCAGGGCGACATGACCACGCTCTCCAGCATCATGGCCGCCGTGCGCGCCGACGAGCCCGACCTCCTGCTCACCATCACCACGGTGGCCCTACAAGCCGCACTGCGCCAGTCGGGCAACCTGCGCATCGTCTTCACCGGCGTGGCCGACGGCGTGCAGGCCGGCGCCGGCAAATCCGAAACCGACCACCTCCCCAACGTCACCGGCATCACCACCCGCTCCCCGTTTGAGGGCATGGCCAAAGTGCTCCGCGCCACCATCCCCTCGGTACGGCGCGTGGGCACTCTGTTCACTCCCTCCGAGGTGAACAGCGTGGTGTACCTCAAGGCGCTCAAGGAGGCCCTCAAGTCCGAGAGCATCGAACTGGCTACGGTGCCGGTCACCTCCACCACCGAGACTGTCGAGGCCACCACCGCACTCTGCCGCGAGCAGATCGAAGCCGTGTGCCAGATTTCCGACAACACCACTCGCCCCGGCTTCGGCCAGATCGCCCGCAAGGCCGCCGAGGCCGGCCTGCCGGTCTTCGCCTTCGACTCCACCCAGCTCAAGGACGGCGCCGTGCTGGCGTTGGCCCGCGACTACCGCCAGGCCGGCCTGGAAGCCGGAGTACTGGCGGTGCGGGTGCTCCGCGGCGAGAGCCCCGCCTCCATCCCGTTTTCCAACACCCGCAGCGAGTCGCTCACCATCAATCCCGCCGCCGCCAAGCGGGTGGGCCTCACCTTCCCGCCCAGCGTCCTGCAAAACGCCGCCGTCTTCGAGCCGGCCACCGCACCGGCAAAACGCTGACGCTGCACCATGCCGCTCGTCGCCACCACCCCACTTCACTCTCCCCACCGGCCATGAAACTCACCACCACCGCCTACCCGGACCGGCTTGAAATCACCGCCGAGGGCCGGCTCGACGCCGCCTGGGCCGAGCACTTTCTCGAGGCCACCCGCCGCGCCGTGCGCGAGGGCCACCACCAGTTGTGCCTCGACGCCAGCGGGCTCTCCTACCTGAGCTCGGCCGGCCTGCGCTCGCTGCTGCTCACCCACCGCGAGGTCACCGCCGTGCGCGGGTCCTTCCGCATCGTGCGCGCCTCCGATTTCGTGGTACAGACCCTGCGCACCTCGGGGTTCGATTCGCTCCTCGCGCTGTCGGCCGGCGCCGCCGAGCCCGAGAAACCGGTTACCCCCGCCTCGCCCGCGCCGGCGCCCGGTGGATGGTCGATAGCAGGAGCCGAGGTTGAAACCATCCCGCTCGACACCGCGCCTCCCATGCGCGGCGCCCATCTCGGGCGCTGGGCAGCGTGGAGCCCCATCGCTCCTGGCGCCTGCCCCGATATCGAGCTGGGCGCTACACAGGTGGCGCTGGGCCTTGGCACCCCCGGCGAGGACGTCGACATTCGCGAGAGGCTCGGCGACTTCATCTCGGTAGCCGGCTGCACCGCCTTCCTGCCCGGCGACGGCAGCGAGGCGCCGGACTACCTCGTGGGCACCGGCCAGTACGTCCCCCGGCTGCGTATCGCCGATGCCCTGCGCGCCACCGGAGCGTTTTCCCACCTCCTCCGCTTTCACCCCCGCGAGGCTGGCGCACCGCTCACTCTCGACCAAGTGCTCGAAGGCGCGTTTGCCACCACCCGCAGCGCAGGCGTGGCCGCCGTGATTCTCGCGGAGATCGAGGGCCTCGTGGGCGTTTCGTGGGCACGCTCACCCGGTCTCCTCACAGCGGACACCCGCGCCGCAGAGTTCCCGGCCGTGCGCGAGTGGCTCTCGTTCTGCGGCGAGCGCGTCCATGGCGGCGCGCTGGCCCTCGTGGTGGTATTCGCGAGCACGCAGCCGCCGCCCAAGGGCGTAGCGATCCCACCTCTGCCCTCCCGCCCCGGCTGGCACGTGCATGCGCACGCCGCCGTATTCCCCTACCGCCCGCTGCCCAACGGCAAACTCGACCTGGCCGTAACCGTGCAACAACTCTTCGCCGGCGCCGCGCCCCAGGCCTTGCTGCACCTGGTCGAGGACGACCGGCCCGCGCTCGGGCTGGGCCATAGCGCCTTCATCCGCGGGGCCTGCTGGTGCGCCCCCTTGCAATTCTCGTCGGAGGACCTCTCATGACGCTCATCATCGGCGCCTTCACCATCGGCTTCATCCTGTCGCTGCTCGCGCTGGGCATGCTGATCAGTTTCCGCATACAACGCTATTGCGACATCACGGTGGACGGCTCCATCACGCTGGGCGCCGCCACCACCGCCGTGCTCCTAGTGCACGGCTGGCCGCCCTGGGCGGCTACCCTCGCCGCCTGCGTAGCGGGCGCGCTCGCCGGCACCACCACCGGGTTGCTACACACCAAGTTCCGCGTCCAGGAGCTGCTCGCCGGCATCCTCACGATGACGGCCCTCTACTCGATCAACCTGCGGGTAATGGGCCGCAGCAACGTCCCGCTGCTCGATGTGCCCACCTTGGCCGACGGCCCCGAGCGCCTCCTGCGCCACCTCACGGGAGGGGCGGAATCGGTCAACGTCGCCGGTTGGGCCGTACCCACCCGCGACCTCGCGATGCTCCTCACCGTGTTTGTGGCGGTGGCCTGCATCGCGCTGGTGCTGCGCTGCTTCCTGCTCACTCATCTGGGCACGATCATCCGCGCCTCCGGGGAGAACCCGCAGATGGCCCGCGCCCAGGGCGCCGACGACAAGCGCATGCTCGTCTTCGGCCTCGCCGTCTCCAACGGCCTGGTGGCCCTCGCCGGCGCCATGCTCGCCCAGTATCAAGGCTTCGCCGACGTGCAGATGGGCATCGGCATGATGGTCTGGGGACTGGCCAGCATTATCATCGGCGAGGCGCTCACCGGCAAATGCAGCCCCGGGCTGGCCATCGCCGGCGCCATCATGGGCACCATCCTCTTCCGTCTCCTCATCGCCATTGCGCTGCGCTGGGGCCTCGACCCCAACGACCTCAAGCTGGTCACCGCCGCCTTTGTCTTCGCCGCCCTTGTCCTGCCCCAATGGTTCGGCTCCTTCGGCCGACGCATCCTCGGAGGCCGCCACCATGCTTGAAGTACGCTCGCTCTCCAAAACCTTCTTCCCCGGCACCCCCAACGAGGTGCGCGCCCTGTGCGACGTTGGCCTCACCCTGGCCGACGGCTGCTTCGCCGCCATCATCGGCACCAACGGCTCCGGCAAGAGCACCTTGCTCAACGCCGTGGCCGGCACCTTCCAGCCCGACGCCGGCACCCTCTCGCTGGCCGGCCACGCGATCACCGGCTGGCCCGAGCATCGCCGCGCCAGCCTGGTCGGGCGCGTATTTCAAAACCCCTTCGCCGGCACCGCCGCCGAGATGAGCATCGCCGAGAACATCGTTCTCGCCACGCGCCGCGGCCAGCCGCGCGGCCTGGGGTTCGCCCTCTCGCGGCAGGTGCGCAACGAACTCGCCGACCGCATCCGCACGCTCAAGATGGGCCTGGAGGATCGCTTGGAGAATCCCATCGGCACCCTCTCCGGTGGCCAGCGCCAAGCCCTCACCCTGCTCATGGCCACATGGCTGCGGCCCAAGCTGCTCCTGCTCGACGAACACACCGCCGCGCTCGACCCCAAGAGCGCCGCGCAGGTCGCCGTACTCACCAAGGAGATCGTCACCCGCGAGAAGCTCACCACCCTCATGGTCACCCACTCGATGCAGCAGGCCGTGCAGTTGCCCGACCGCATCATCATGATGCACCGCGGCCGTATCGTGGAAGACTACGAAGGCGAGCGGCGTTCCCGCGTACGTACCGACGACCTCATGCACGCCTTCGACCGCATGCGCCGCCGCGATCTTTTCGACGCTACAGTGGCCAGCACCATCCTACCGCAACTCGGAGCCCCGCACCCATGCCAATAAAGAGCCACCAACAAGGCACCACCACCATAGTACAGGTTGAGGGACGCCTCGATACCGCCAACTACGCCGCCTTCGAAGCCGAAGCCGCAGCGCTGCTAAACAACGGCAGCACTGCCTATATATTCGACTGCGCCGCGCTGAGCTATGTGAGCAGCGCGGGGCTGCGCACAATGCTAGTGCTGCGCAAGCGGCTCCATGCCGCCGGGCTCCCGCTGCGCCTCTGCCAGTTGCAACCCGCAGTGCTGCAAGTCTTCGAGATCTCCGGCTTTACCAATATCTTCGAGATCCGAGCAACCCTGGAAGACGCGCTCCGCTGAGTTGCTGGGCGGGGGTTCTTCCCGTAGAGTCGTCTCTCGTTGACGCACCGCTTCCGGATTCAGCCTTCAGCATTCCGCCTTCAGCCTTCGCTTCCCGTAAGGTCGTCGCCCTCGCATTCTTCGCGGCGAAGAACGCTGGCACGATGCACCGCTCCGATATGGAATCGCCCAACCACAGAGAACGCCAAGACCAATCCGAATTTCACCACAGAAAACACCGAGGCCGCAGAGGGAAGAAAAGGCTGAAGGCTGAAACCTGAAGGCGGAAACCATTTACCGCAAGGAACGCAAAGAACACAAAGAACGTAGCGATCGGGTATATTCGATGCCCCGCCTATGCTCGCTACTCGCTAGTCCGAGGTAGGTCCAGTCTTCGACTGGATCATCCGATAATTTACCGCAAAGAACGCAGAGATCACAAATTACGGATTCTCAGCCCCGGACTACTCACTACTCGCTACCGGCTACCCGCTACTTTTCGTCGCTGAGGTAGGTCCAGTCTTCGACTGGATCGTTCGCTATTTTACCGCAAAGAACGCATAGATCACATAGAACGGAACCCAAACCGGCCACAGAGAGCACAGAGACGGAGGAGACCACGGAGCGATGGAGGAGAGGTTTAGGTTGAGGTGGAAGACGGGCCCGGAGCGCCACTTATCAAGTGGCCTTCCTGATGTAGTGCGGCGATTCAGCTTTCAGCCTTCCCCCTTCAGCCTTTCCTCCCCGTAGCTGAATGGCGCAGCCATTCAGTTCTTCCGTTTTCAGCCGTTCAGTCCATTTCCGTTCTCCGTGCTCTCCTCCCCCTCCGTGATCTCTGTGGCCAAATCCGATTCCCCGTTCGGTCTTTGTCTTCCCTGCG
>CAJCBL010000051.1 GCA_903960515.1 uncultured Verrucomicrobiota bacterium | reverse complement strand
CAGGAGCATCGGGGTCTGTCGGTCGAGATTGAAGAAGCGGGCGGCCATGGCCTATTAAAATACCGCATGACGTTGCCTGTCAACAAAATATGCAACTATTTTGAACAAAACTCGAAGTCCGACAGGCTGCTAGGCGAGCATCCGGTTCCCCCAGCACGCTGGGGTCGCCGGCCCCGGCGGCCCGAAGCTGCCGGGGCCCTCGCCTACTCTGCCTCGTCCTGGCCGATGAGGGCCACGGCGACGCCCTGCTCTCGGTAGAGGTTCAACTTGTTGCGCAGGGTGCGGATGCTGATCTTGAGGATGGTGGCGGCCTGGGTGCGATTGCCGTTGGTCTTGCGCAGCGCATCCAGGATGTGCTGCTGCTCGAGATCCTCGAGTGAAAGGAAACTCTCCGCAGCGGCCGGCGCTGCCGGAGCAGGGGCGGCCGGCGCCGGCGCAGCGGCAACAGGGGCGCCGGCAGGCTCGGCGGGCGCCGGGGCGGCCATGGGTTTGTCGGAGGCGTTGGTGCTGGGGGCCATCTCGGGCAGGCTCAGCAGGCTGGGCGGGATCGGGCGGCCGGGCTCGGCCAGGATCACCGCGCGCTCGACGGTGTTCTGGAGCTCGCGCACGTTGCCAGGCCAACTGTAGTCACGAATCGAAGCCACTGCGGCCTCGGACCAGCCGGCGGACTTCAGCCCGTGCTTGCGCGAGTAGCGCTTGAGGAAGGCATCCGCAAGCATCACCACATCGCCGGTACGCTCGCGCAGCGGCGGCACGTGGATGGGGAATACGTTGAGCCGGTAGTAGAGATCCTGGCGGAACTTGCCGTCCTGCACAGAGTGGAGCAGGTCGCGGTTGGAGGTGGCGAGGATGCGGACGTTGGACTTCATCGTCTTGTTGCCCCCCACCCGCTCGAACTCCTTTTCCTGGAGCACTCGCAGCAGTTTCGCCTGCAGGTGCAGGGGGATCTCGCTGATCTCGTCGAGCAGCAGGGTGCCGCCGTTGGCCAGTTCGAAGCGGCCCTCGCGGCGCTCGGTGGCCCCTGTGAAGGCCCCGCGCTCGTGTCCGAAAAACTCGCTCTCCATGAGGTTCTCGCTCACGGCGGCGCAGTTGACCTTGATGAAGGGGGCGCTCTTGCGCGGACTGTTGCGGTAGAGCTCGCGGGCGACCATCTCCTTGCCCGTGCCGCTCTCGCCGGTGAGCAGCACGGTGGCGTCGGTGGGGGCGACCTTGAGGATGAGCTGTCGCAGGCGGCGCATCACGGGGCTGTCACCCAGCAGATCGCCCTCGTCGCCGCTCTCGCTGAGGATGCGGTTGACCTTCACCAACTGGCCGAACGACTCGGCCTTCTTCACGATCACCTCGATGATGTCGGGAGTGAAGGGTTTGATGAGGTAGTCGAAGGCTCCGGCGCGCATGCACATGACCGCCGACTCGATCGAGCCGTACCCAGTCATCATGACAACCAGAGGCGGCTCGGGGCTGGTCATCATGCGCTCGAGAAAATCCTGGCCGCTGCCATCGGGCAGGCGGACGTCGCAGAAAATCAGGTCGAATTTCTCTCGGGCCAGCGTGGCCTCTGCTTCGGCGATCATCCCGGCCGTGGAGACGGTAAACCGTTTCTTGGGCAGGATTTCGCGAAGCGCTTTGCAGACGATCGGCTCGTCATCGATGATGAGAATCTTTTCCAGCGACATCGCTTCGGGAAGCTAGGGTGGCGCCTTTGGCAAAGTCAAAACAAGTAGCGCAGCCCCGGCGAAATGGGCCAGCGCGACGGGCAAAAATGGAACGGGCACCGGGCAGGCCGCGCCTGCCTGCAGCCGCGACCAGGAGGACTGGGGGTAGAGCCGGGCCTTGCCTACGTGCGGTGTCCACGGGCGCGACACGCCCACAAACCGAATTCGCCCGGGCGCACAAAAACCGCCGCCCCTTGAGGGGAGCGGCGGCGCAAACAAAAGCGGCTCAGTCTGTATCGGTTTCGCCGCCGCCATCGGCGTCGTCGGGCTGGTTGACCAGCAATGCGGCGAGCTTGCGCACGATAGGAGCCTGCGGATAGCCGGGATCGGAAGCGAGGGAGCGTCCCAGCTCGACAATGTCGGGGCGCACAGCCGGCTGGCTCTCAAGAGCCTGGCGCAGGCGACTAAGCGATTCGGTGCTGAAACGATCGGTGACCTCTGGAGCACGAGGGGCTGGGCGCGACACCGGGACGGGAATCCCGCCGATGTGGGGAGTCGAACCAGTGCGGTTGGTGGAATTGATCATGGCGATAATGGGCGTTCGCGGAAAGTGACGTTTTGTTCAATCGGCCCGAGGGCGTGAAACTTTAGCGGGTACATTGGAGGAATCCGCGGGCAGGGCCGGGACCGGGGGTGGCCGCTGGGGCAGGACGGCAAAAGTGTCGGTAAACACATACGCCGCGAAGCGGCTTGGGCTCTGCATGGCCGAGGGGCCGGGGTCGACCAGGCCGGGATGCCCGCCGGCGGCATAACGCCTGGCGGAGTTGGCCACCGCGGGGTTGCGCACGTCGAATACGGTATCGAACGCCCACAGGATGGGGCGAGTGCCGGAGCAACTGGCCAGCTTGACTCGCACCCCCAAGGCCATGGGCGTGTACGGCCGGAAGAGCGTGACATCGATGAGCAGCACGGCGTCGGCAGCCTGGTCGCGCACGATGCGATCGAAAAGGGCGGTGGGCAGCACCTCCACCGAGCTCACCGCCGGCTTGCCCACGATAGAGCGCACCATTGCCGGCTCGACCGGGACCACCTCGAAACGCCCGGCACCCAACAAGGCGATACGAGCCGCCTCCTCCAGCGCCCCGGTGCTTTCGGGGGGCAGCCCCTCCAGCCCGGAAATGGGCAGCACCGCCACCCGGCGGATCTCGGGAGGCAACTCGGTGAGCCCCACAAAATTGGTCGGGGCGAAGAACGGCCCGCCCAGCCAGTCGATGGTCACCTTGGGGGCGTCCTGGCAGCCGGAGAGCAGGCACAGCGCCAAGGCGGCACCTCCCGCGGCCTTCCAGATCATGGCTACAGGGGTTCCGTTTCGCGGAAAAGGGGATGGGGAATTACGCATCGGAGCTGCGCGCATGCCACCGCTATCGGCCCGTTTGGGCAAAAGCTAAATCCCAAGGTTGCACCGGGGGTTTTACCCCGGGTACGGGAGTGCGTTTCCCTCTTAAGAAAGCGGTGACGCAAACCGATAACCTCGGTGAAGGACCGGGGCCGTGCGAACGCCGTACCCGAACCAGCCCTCTACAAACGCCCATTTTCTCCCCCAATGTCCGCCCACCCCGCACCGCCCCAGCGCCGCTACACCGACGAAGAGATCGATCGGCGCATCGAGGGCTGCCCCAAGCTCGCTTCACTCAAAAGCATCAACCGTGCGCTCACCGAACTGGTCAACTCCGAGCAGGGGCTGAACTCCCAGATCGCTGAGATCATCCGCCGCGACCCCTCCCTGACCGCCCGACTGCTGCGCCTGGTCAACTCGGTCTACTTCGGCCGGGCCACCAAGGTGAACAACATCGAGGAGGCCGTATTCTTCCTGGGCCTGCGTCAAATCCGAGAACTGGCTACAGCCACGCCGGTCATCGAGGAGCTCGAAAAGCTCCACCACAACTGGCCCTCCGTGAACTGGAAGGATCTGTGGAAGCACAGCATAGGCTCGGCGATCATGACCCGTGAGATCCTGGCCACCACCAGCCTGATGATCGACGACGACACCGACTACATCGTGGGCCTGCTGCACAATGTGGGCAAGGTGGTGATGGCCTACGCCTTCCCCGAGGAGTTCAAGGAGTTGCTGGCCTTCCAAGGCCACACCACCGCCGAGGTGACGGCCTTTGAGCGAGAACTGATCGGCCTCGACCACGGAGCCATCGGCGCCCGCTACCTGCAATGCCACCGCCTCTCCAACGAGATCGTCGAGAGTGTCCAGTTCCACAACGCACCCGATCTGGCCCCGCACCATTCCCTGCTCGCCGGAGCGGTGCAACTGGCCGACCGCCTGGTCTGCTACTCCGGCATCCCCGGAGGTCTTGAAAACATCCCTCCGCCCGAGACCGACTCCTGGCTGGAACTGGCGGGCTGGAAGATCCTTTTCGGCTCTAGCGAACACGAGACTGCCCTGGCCCGAGCCTCCATCCTCAACAAGCTGCAACGTCTCCCCGGCCTGCTCCAAGGTCTCGTGTAACGAGTCCCCCCTCCAGCCCGCCATGCGCAAACCCAGCCGCCCCCCCCTAGCCCGCCCGGCCTCCTCCGAGCCCAAGTCCCCCGCCCAGCCCAAGGCGACGGGGGAACCCAAGCCCCTGGCCCAGCCCAAGGCCCAAGCCGGGCCCAAGCCTCCGGCCAAATCCAAGGCCGCCGCAGCGCGCAAGTCCCAGCCCAAGCCGCCAACCGAGCCCGGTTCCTCTGCTGCGCGCAGGGCCAAGGTCCCCGCCCAGGCGCTGCCCGACCACTCCTCCCCAGCCGGCTGGATCGGCTCTTTCGACCAACTCTTCCCCGCCACCAACGACGTGGCCTGTTTCCGCGACCCGGGCGGCACCATCATCGACGCCAGCGAGGCCTTCCAGGCCAAGTTCGGCCGCCGCACCGACCATTGGATCGGAATATCCTTCGACCTTATCGTGCACCTCGAGGACCTGCCCACCCTCGAACACGCGCAAGGCCTGCTCGCCCGCACTCCCCACGTAGCCAATACCGAGGTGCGCTGCCGCACCCTCCAGGGCTGGCGGTGGATGCTCTGGGAGGAATCCTGCTGCCGCGACACCACCGGGCGCATCATCGCCATCCGTGCGGTGGGCCGCGACGTAACCCGCCGGCACATGGCCGAGGAGCAATCCTTCATCCTCACCCAGGCCGTGGAGCAAAGCCCGATAGCCACCGCCATCGCCGACACCGACGGCTTCATCCGCTACAGCAACCCGCGTTTCACCGACTTCACCGGCGCCAGCCTGGAGACCCTCCTGGAGCGCCACGAACGCATTTTCCGCGACGCCCACCCCACCGAGGAGGCCTACCAGGCCTTCCTGCGGCAGGTGCGCAGCGGCCACCCCTGGCGGGGCGAAGTCTCCACTCGCAGCCCCACCGGCGACCCGCGCTGGGAGTTCGTCCAGGTATCCGCCATCCGAAACCACTCAGGAATGGTCACCAACTTTCTGATGCTCCGTGAGGAGATCACCGAGCGCAAGACCCTCGAAGGCCAGTTGCGCCAGGCCCAGAAGCTGGAAAGCATCGGCACGCTGGCCGGCGGCATAGCCCACGACTTCAACAACCTGCTCTCCATCATCAACGGCTACGCCGAGCTCCTCCTCTCCCGGCCCGAGAACGACGAGCGCACCACGCGCTTCCTGGGCGAGATCTTCAAGGCCGGCCAACGCGCAGTGGGCTTGGTGCGCCAAATCCTCACCTTCAGCCGCAAGGTGGAGACTCTGCTGGGCCCGATGGAGATCAACCAACTGCTGCGCGAGCTCGCCGGCATGCTCCAGGAGACCTTCCCGCGCACCATCGTATTCGACTTCCGCCTGGCCCCCGCCCTGCCCGCCCTGCTCGCCGACCAAAACCAGGTGCAGCAGATCCTGATGAACCTGTGCGTGAATGCCCGCGACGCCATGCCCTCCGGGGGCACACTCACCCTGGCCACCGAGCAGGTGGCCGGCCTCGAGCTGGCCCGCATCGGCGGCGACCCCTCCCGCACCTACCAATGCATCCGAGTGACGGACACCGGAGTGGGCATCACCCCGGCCGTGCAGCAGCGCATCTTCGAGCCGTTCTTCACTACCAAGGAGAAGGGAAGCGGCACCGGCCTGGGACTGGCGGTTGTCGAGGGCATAGTATCCCGCCACTGCGGCCTCATCGACCTGCGCAGCAGCCCCGGCCAAGGCAGCACCTTCCTCATCTATCTGCCCGAGGCCCCGCTGCCGGCGGCCTCCCCCGGGGAGCGCCCCGCCCAGCCCACCGCCAGCCTGCGAACCGGGAGAATACTCATCGTCGAGGACGAGGAGAGCCTGCGCAACCTCACCCAGGGCGTGCTCGAGGCCCGCGGCTTCACGGTGCGCACCGTCGACGACGGCGCCAAGGCCCTCGACTTCCTCGACCTGCATGCCGCCGAGATCGACTGCGTGATCCTCGATGTGAACATGCCGCGCCTCAACGGAGTATCCGTATTCCAGGTGATACACCAAAAATACACCCACCTCGGGGTGATCGTCGTGAGCGGCTACCTCTCCTCCGAAATCAAGCAGCAGTTCCTCAACCTCGGGCAGGAGATTTTCATCCACAAGCCGTTCCGCGTCGAAGACATCATCGCCAAGGTCCACCAGGTGCTCAGCGCCCGCCCCCCGGCCTGAAATCCATGTCGCGCCCCGCATCCACGCCCGCCCGCAAAGCCGCCCGCCGCCGCACCCTCGGCGCGATGGCGACTGCCTGCGCGCTGGCGTTGGTCGGGCCGGAGGCCGCCGCGCGCCCCCTCTTTCCCAGCACAATGGTGTTTGCCCCGCTCAGCATCCGGCCCTCACGGGTCGCAGGCCCGGGCTACCTGCCGGTGGCCGGCACCCCACCCCTGCGCTGGAGGAGCCCGCCGCCGCCTGCCCCCTCGCCCACCGAGGCTCCGCTTGTCCTCTACAATCCGCCCCCGCCAGCCAGGCCCGGCTCCGATCGCGCGGCCAACGCCACCGTGACAGCCGCCAAGACAGAAGCCCAGCCGCTGCAGCCCAAGGATTTCCTCCCCTTCTTCGAGCGCGAGAACCGCCCCGCGCCCGCCAACGCAGGCCCCACGGAAGGGCTGCAGTTCGCACCCGCCCGGCCCGCACTCCCCACCAGCAGTGCCGACTACCGCCAGAAATGACCTCGCTCCGACCGATCGTCGCGTTCGTATTGGCCGGACTCTTCGCCCAAACCAGCGCGTCCACTCACGCCGCACAGGACCACCCTGTGGCGACGTCTCCTACGCTCGCCGCCGAACCCGCCGCCGCACAGGACGGGCACGCGGCCTCTCCGGCTGAGCACCCCGCGCCGCCCGCCGAGCCTACAGCCGCCGCGTCCGCCTCCACCGCTCCCTCTGCCGTCGCCGCTCAAATCGGCCCACAACCCACCCCAATCCCGACTGACCACGCAACAGCATCCAGCGATCGATCCCGAGCAGAACAAGCCGCAACTCCAGCCCCCCCCGGCGAACACACCGAGGAGCCAACCACGCCCGCCCCGCCCACAGCGAACCGCCACAGACTCCTGCCGGCCCCGGCCCATGGGACCTCACCGACGGAGCCCACTTCAGGTAAGGCTGAAGCTTCGCCGGAAGAAATCGCCAAAAGCTTGCTTGTCTTGGCCAAACGAGCAGCCGGCCGCGGGGAGGGCGAGGTGGCCGAGACAGCCTACGTGGAGGTCCTCAACTCGGTGGTCGACGAGGCCATCACGCAGGAGGCCCTGATCGCCTACGCCGAATGCCTCCACAAGGTCGGCCGCAACACACAGGCTGCTGCCATACTGGAAAAGTTCATCTCGATGTACCCGTCGGCTCCCGACGCACCCATGGTATACATCTCGCTGGGCCGGACGCTGCGCGACATGGGCGCCTTCACCCTGGCCCAAGCGCGGTTCTACGCCGTGCTCAACTCCACCCTCGTTGTATCGCCGGAAAACATCCAGCACTACCGCGACCTGGCCCAACTCGCGAAGTTTGAGATCGCCGAGACATTCTACCAGCAGGGCGACTTCGCCTCGGCCGGGAAGTTCTTCGGCCGTATCAAACTGCTGGACCTCCCCCCGGCCGACCGCGCCCGGGCCTCGTTTCGCGAAGCCTATGCCTTCTACCTCGACGGCAAATTGGAACAGTCCGCCGCCGCCCTGCGCAATTTCCTCGACGCCTACCCCAAACAAGAATCGGCGCAGGAAGCCCGCTATCTGCTATGCATGTCGCTGCGGCGGCTCGGGCACACTCAGGATGCGCTGGCCGAGACTATGATCCTGTTGCGCGCAGCCCAAGCCACCGCCGAGGCCGACCGCGAACGCTGGACGTATTGGCAGCGGCGCACCGGCAACCAACTGGCCAACGACTTCTTCGAGCAGGGCGACTTCAATGCCGCCCTCACGATCTACCAAACCCTGTCCGGCCTGCGCTCCGATCCATTCTGGCGATGGCCGGCCCTCTACCAGGTCGGACTCTGCTACGAACGGCTCCGCCAGACCGAACGCGCGGCGGCCGCCTATCGGGAAATTCTGGCGGAGTCGGCCGCCGCACAGAAGATCGGCACCGCCCCGGATGGGCCCACCAGCGAAGTTGGCCGCATGGCCGAGTGGCGGCTTGGCCAGCTCGTTTGGGTGGGGACCATCGAGACCTCGATGCGCGCCTATGCAGCACCGCAGGCCACGAAGCCCGGCGCAGGCGCCGTGCAATAGGTTCCGGAAGCCGGACCGGCGGGCGCGGCGAGGGTGGTCAATTTCGATGCGCGTTTTCGCCCAACACTGGTCAAAATTAGGCAACGCAATGCGCCATCGCGATGCTCTCGGCACAGCGACGACTTTGTGCTCTACAATCAGCAGACTTCGCGCCTACATCCGACCATGCGCGAAGTACTGGAGCGTCACCGACAAATCTGCGACGAACTCTACCAACTCGCCCTGGAGGAGAATCAGTTCCTTCAGGAGAAGAAGCGTCCCTACGGAGCGGATCTGCTCGACCGGCGCCAGGCGTTGCTGGAGCGGCTCACCCGCAATCTCGACGCGCTGAAACTGGCCCTGTCCCCCGCCCCAGGTGAGGCCAAGGACCTGGCCGAACTCCGCGAGAAGGTGCGCGCCCGTATCCTGCAGATCATCCATCTTGATCGCGAAACCGAGAAGCTGATACTTCGCTACAGTCTCCAGAGCCGCGGCGGGGCACCCGTGGCCGGCACGCCGCCAGCCCCGCCGATGGGCAATGTGGCCCGCCTGTACGGCAAGGTGCTGCCCCCTTTGCCGCGTCGCTGATTCCGGCGGGGCCGCCGGCGATGGTCCGACATCGGGCCGATCCCAGGCCGGCCTCGGTTCTGCAACAGATGCGGAACATCCAGCCAAGACCCGGCGATAACCAGGCCTACCCGCATGCGATGTGCTCCGCTGCGAGCACGACCTAGCCCCAGCCAGCGAAGCCTTGAGCACGGTGCAGAGGGTCCTGCTGCCGGGCGCACAAATGAAAAAACGCCAGCCCTCGCGGGCTGGCGTTGAAATCAGGATCCGTGGACCGGAATCAGGCGGTAGGAACCGTCTGGATGGTCTTCAGGATACGGCCGGCCACCAAGTACGGGTCGGCGGCCGAGTTCGGACGACGATCCTCGAGGTAACCCTTGTAGCCGTTGGCGATGAAGCTGTGCGGCACGCGGATGGAGGCGCCGCGATCGGCAACACCGTAGGTGAACTTGTCGATCGACTGCGTCTCGTGGAGACCGGTGAGGCGCAGGTGGTTTTCCGGACCGTAGACGGCGATGTGCTCGTCCATGTTCTTGGCGAACGCGGCCATGAGTTTCTCGAAGTAGGCCTTGCCTCCGACATCGCGCAGATGGTCGGTGGAGAAGTTGGCGTGCATGCCGGAACCGTTCCAGTCGAGCGAGGCGTTGAAGGGCCCGAGGATGGGCTTGCAGCGGAACTCGACATCTATGCCGTAGGCTTCGCACAGACGGACCAAGAGATAACGGGCGACCCACATCTGGTCGGCGGCGCGCTTGGAGCCCTTGCCGAAGATCTGGAACTCCCACTGACCCTTGGCGACCTCGGCGTTGATGCCTTCGATGTTGATGCCGGCGTCGAGACAGATGTCGATGTGCTCCTCAACGATCTCACGAGCCACGCTGCCGACGTTCTGATAGCCCACGCCGGTGTAGTACGGACCCTGCGGGGCGGGGTAGCCGCCTTCGGGGAAGCCGAGCGGACGGCCTTCCTGGTAGAAGAAATATTCCTGTTCGAAACCGAACCAGGTGCCGGAATCGTCCGGAATGGTGGCGCGTGAATTGGAGGGGTGGGCCTCGCCGGTGTGGAGGAAGGTCTCGCACATAACGAGCACGCCGTCCCTGCGGGTCGAATCCGGGAATACGGCGACCGGCTTCAGGATGATGTCCGAGCTCTTGCCTTCCGCCTGGCGGGTGGAGCTGCCGTCGAAGCCCCAGTTGGGGAGCTCCTCAAGCTTGGGGAAGCTGGCGAATTCCTTGATTTGAGTCTTGCTGCGGAGGTTCGCCAGGGGCGTGTAGCCGTCGAGCCAGATGTATTCCAGTTTGTACTTAGCCATGTGGATGAGGTGACGAGGTGGTTGGAGGGAAAAAGAGGAGGCTGCGCGCGGACCCTAGCGGGCGGCCCGGCGTGAATAATAGAACTCGCCGGTTCTGAGCAACTCGGGTGCCAGTGGAAAGGAAAATCCCGGCTTACTGCCACAACGAACCCCGATTGGGGCGAAACCGGGGCTTGTCTCCCCCGCCCAACCCGCAGACTTTGGCCCACCGCTCATGGAGGAAGTCAAAGACACCGGCCGCGCACTCGTCCGTATCGGCTTCGACGGACGGGTCCACAAAACCTTCCGCGGCCATATGGCGCGGGAGCGTTTCGAGAACGAGGTGCGAGTGCTGCGCCATCTCGCCGAGCGTGGTTGCGACTATGTGCCGCGTATCCTCGAAGTGGCGCCCGACCAGCTCAGGATCGTCACCTCCAACTGCGGCCAGCGGGTGGACCACCTCAACCCCGAGCGCATGCGCGAGATCTACGACTCGCTGTTGGCCTTCGGTGTGCGTCATCAGGATGCCGTGTTGCGCAACATCACCTACAGCCGGCAGGAGGGCCGGTTCTGTATCATCGACTTCGAGTTCGCCCAGCTCCTCCACGCCCCCGAGCTTTCGCCTCCGCCCCCGCTGCCCGACGCCCCCCGCGCCCCCGGCTACTGATCCGCTCCCCCACACCGCTCCCTCCATGGGTCCCCCTCCCACCAACGAACTTTCCCAGAAGTGCGCCGTCCACTGGTCCGGCATCACTCACCGGGGCCGTATCCGCAAGAACAACGAGGACGCCTTTCTCGCCCTCGCCATCGATGGCCATGGAGTGCACCACCTCGGCAAGATCGGCGAGTCCGGCCTCGAGCAAAGCGACTTCATCTTCGCTGTGAGCGACGGCCTGGGCGGGGCCAACGCCGGCGAGTTCGCCAGCCGCATCGCCGTGGACCGCATCACCAAACTGATGGCGCGCAGCTTCCGAGCCTCCGCACAGGGCATGGATTCAGGTTTCTCCGACATCCTCGCAGAACTCTTCTCCCAAATCCACCGGGACCTGCTCCGCTTGGGCTCCAGCTACGAGGAATGCGCCGGCATGGGCGCCACGCTCAGCCTGGGCTGGCTCACTCCGGGCTGGCTGTACTTCGCCCATGTGGGCGACAGCCGCATCTACTACCTGCCCGGCACAGGTGGACTCAACCAACTCACCCACGACCACACCCACGTGGGCTGGCAGCGGCGCACCGGGCGCATCAACGAGCGCGAGGCCCGCAGCCACCCCGGCCGCGTCTCGCTCCAGCAGGCCCTCGGCGCCGGTTACCAGATTGTGGATCCACACATCGGCGCCGTAGCCGTGGCGCCCGGCGACCGGTTCCTGTTCTGCACCGACGGGCTGGTCGACGGCCTCTGGGATCGCCGTATCGAGGAAGTCATCCGCCAGCCCGACCCGGCCCAGGCAGCAGTGCCACCGGCCAAGCGCCTGGTCGACGAGGCCCTTGAGGGCTCCCGAGACAACCTCACCGCCATCGTCGTGGAGCTGGCCGCCGGCGCTGGGGCTTGAACTTCCCTCCGTGTTGACGAGCAGTCTAACCGGCGCTTCGAAATGTAGCGTTGCTTTGAAGCCGCCCGCTCGGATCAATTCCGCCCCTTCAGCATGCTGTTCAGTTCACTACTCTTCATCTACGGTTTCCTGCCCGTATTCCTAGTTCTCTACTATTTGAGCCCCGCGTCGTGGCGGAATACCACGGCCTTGGTCGGCAGCCTCCTCTTCTATGCTTGGGGTGAACCGGTGTTCGCCGGGCTGCTCTTGGTTTCCGGCACGGCCGATTACGCGCTCAGCCTGTGGATGGCAAACCTCCCGCCCGCCGCCCGCCGGCGGCGCGCTCTGCTCGCCTTGGCCCTGACCTACAACCTCGGGGCCCTCGCCTACTGCAAATACAGCAACTTCTTCGTCGAACAGTTCAACCGGATCCTCGGGGGCTTCCAGGTCGGTGGACTATCGTGGACCCAAGTAATCCTGCCCATCGGCATCTCATTTTTCACCTTCCAGAAGATCACCTACCTCGTGGACGTATACCGGGGGACCGCCCGGCCCACGCGTAGCCTACGCGACTATCTCCTCTACATCTCACTGTTCCCTCACCTCGTCGCCGGTCCAATCATTCGCTTCCACGACCTCGCCGACCAGATCACCGGACGCGAGCACACGCTGGACCGTTTCACCTCGGGTCTCTGGCGCTTCGCCCTAGGTCTCGGGCGCAAGGTGCTGTTCGCCAATCCGCTCGGACTGGTGGCCGACCAAGCCTTCACCACCAAGCTGGCCGCTCTTGGCACTGCGCACGCGTGGTTGGGCATCCTCTGTTATACGCTTCAAATCTACTGCGATTTCGCCGCCTACTCCGATATGGCCGTCGGCCTTGCACGCATGTTCGGCTTCGAGTTCTGCGAGAACTTCCGGCACCCCTACTCATCGCTCAGTGTCACCGAATTTTGGCGCCGCTGGCACTGCTCCCTGTCGAACTTCATGCGAGACTACCTGTACATCCCGCTAGGAGGCAACCGGGTGGCGGCGTGGCGGCGAGTGGTGAACCTGTGGCTGGTCTTCCTCGCCTCAGGCTTTTGGCACGGCGCGAGTTGGAATTTCATCGTTTGGGGCGGCTACCACGGCTTCCTGCTCTCGTTGGAGAAAATGATCGGCCACGAAAGGCTCCGCCGCATCCCGGCTCTCGCCGGTTGGGCCGCCACCTTCCTCCTCGCGATGCTCGGTTGGGTGTTCTTCCGCGCCAACAATCTGTCGGAAGCGATTCACTATATGGAACGCCTTTTCGGTGTGGGTGCGACGCCGGTTACCTCTGCTGCGCTCGGCAGCCTGCTCACTCGCCGCACTTGGGCCGTGCTGGCCATCGTGCTCGCCACCAGCTTCCTACCCGAGAACTGGTGGGACCGGCTCGGTTGGACTTCCGCCCACCCGCGCTCACGAAGCCATGCGCTGGCCAGGGTGGGCGTAGGGGCGACTCTATTCCTGCTGGCCTGCGCCGCACTGGTCAACCAGAGCTATAATCCATTCATCTATTTCCGGTTCTGACATGAACCTTCGCCCAACAAGCAAATCCCTCAAAATCGCCCTCATCGCTGCGGTGGCCGTGGTCATTGGCTGCATCGGCTTGAGTACCGTCCTGCCCGTCCGCGCATTTCTCCCACTTAAGGGCGCAGTCGAAGCCCCTCCGGCGGTTATATGGACTTGGCGCTCGCTCCGGTCTGGTGCCTTGGCCAATAGCATCGGCACCTGGTTCGACGCCAATGTGGGCCTGCGCAGCTTCTGGGTTCGCCTCGATAACCAAGTTAACTACACCCTCTTTGGCGAACTCGCGAAACGCACTCAGGGCACAGTCCTCATAGCGGGTCCCGGCGACTGGTTGTTCGAAAAACAATATATCGACTATGCCACGACACCGGGCAGCCTCGCCGATCAAGAGTTGACGCGAAGGATCGAGCGCATGCGTCGGGTTGAAGCGAAACTGGCGCGGCGCAGCATCCCACTCGTCTATATGGTCGCACCGAGCAAGGTGGAGGTGTATCCGGAAAATGTTCCCGCGGCACTCCTCGCAGCCAATCCACCAGACCGCACAAGCACCCGATATGAACAGGCGCAAGCTCCGCTCCACAACTCCGGCATCAGCTTTATCGACGGGCCCAACTTGTTCAGGCGATGGAAACAGGAGGGGGTGAGGGACCTATTCGCCCGCTCCGGCACCCACTGGAGCTACGCCTCAGCCCTGCGTATATGGGAAGAGATCCGCGCCGAAATGAACCCGCGGCTCGCCCGGCCGATCCCGGCTTTTGCTACAATCCCGACCAAGCCCGACCGGCCCGGGCCAGGTGATAGCGATCTGCTCAACTTGGCCAACCTGCTCTGCTCCCGGCCCTACCAGCACCCCCTCATCAAGCCTTTAATCAAACCGCAAGCCGATATTCCTGCTCAACGCCTGCCCAAGCTGCTTTGGGTGCACGACAGTTTCGGATGGGCGTTGATTGAAGAACTCTACGAAGCCAACGCCGCCCGCCCCTCGGATTCGCTCTACTATTTCCGCACCCACATGAAAATCCCTGGCGGGCTCGTGCAGGACACCAAGATTGAGGCCATCGACTGGCCCTCCTTCCTGAGCGACTACGACGGTATCGTACTGGTTGGTACAGAGATCGGCTTCGAGTTCGACTGTTGGGGCTTCTACGAGACGCTCGACCGGGCCCTCGACTGAACTGCGCTGCTACAGGGCCTCAAATACAT
This sequence comes from uncultured Verrucomicrobiota bacterium, assembly GCA_903960515.1. Lineage (GTDB taxonomy): Bacteria > Verrucomicrobiota > Verrucomicrobiia > Opitutales > Opitutaceae > CAJCBL01. The sequence goes on along the minus strand of CAJCBL010000051.1, from coordinate 25,531 downwards.
TGCGGCTTCACAAGCCGCCACCGCCTCGTTTACTCCCTCCACATGCGTTCCCGGCCAATCGAGCACCACACCCTGCTGTTCCGCTTCTGCGGTGCCATGCTCCTAGCCGGAGCGCTGATCGCCTACCTCGCCTACCGCCAACGCTACATCGGCGCCTGCGACTGGTTCGGCTACTTTGAACTCGGCCGACTGCTCCGGCAAGGGAAGGTCTTTCTCGAATCCCCTCTCTCCATCCAGACCTATCCATCTCTCGTGCCCTTGGGCTTTGTCGCCGACGGTGCCCACGCTGTCCCGCAGTATCCGCCCGGCTACCCGCTGCTGCTGGCCATTGCGGGCTGGTTTGGCGGCGCACTGATTGTAACCCCGCTGATCGGCGTTGTTTCTATCGTACTGATCTTCCAGGCCGCGCGCGAATATGCCGAGCGGTGGATCGCCCTCGCTGTCGCAGCCATGTGGGCCTTCTTCCCGATCGTAGTGTTCGGCAGCACCACGGTGATGAGCGACCTTGTCGCGGCAGTTCCGGTACTAGCCGCGTACACGCTCTATCGGAGAGGCTGGCTACGCAGCTCGGCTCTTCTACTGGGATGCTCCCTTTGGGTGCGACCAACCAACGCACTCTACGCCATCGTCTTCGCCGGACTCCTGCTGCGCGATCGCCAACTACTTCGCTACGTCCTCTGGACTCTGCCGACTGTAGCGCCCTACGCAGCCTACAACCAGTTTCTCTACGGCGCGGCCTGGCGCACCGGGTATGGCAGCATCGCCTACGACCTCACCTCTACTGTCTTCTGGCCGCATCTAGGCTTTTACCTCCGGCACACCGCGATCTACCTGGGCCCGCTCGTCCCTTTTGTCGTGCTGGGCCTGCGGCGCGGTCGCCGCTCCGAAATCGCATTTCTCGTCGCATGGGCGAGCGCCTTCGTCCTCTTCTTTAGCTTCTGGCGCTCCGGCGGCGACGTGTGGTGGTGGACCCGGTTCCTGCTTCCCGGCACCGCCCCGCTGTTCCTCCTTGCCTCAAACGGCCTCCAACAATCCGCAGACTGGCTGCGCCGCTGGCGCGATACCCCGGCAATGCGGCGCACGGCCATAGCGGCGCTGGCTACCATGGTTGGCTCCACAATCTTGTATCAGATTTCGCTCGGCCTATCCACCCACGACCTATGGACGCGCAACAAGGGCCGCGCCTACCACGATGTCGTGTGCACTACAGATGCCATTGTGCCGGCAGGAGCCTTCGTTGGCAGCGTCGAGTTCGCAGGGGCCTTCCTCGTCTACGGCCGCAGCACACCGTTCTTATCGTGCCACGGCAACGCCGCCACATTGGTGGACGACCTACTCGCGCGAGATCAACCGGTATTCCTGATTGTCGAACCGTGGAACCGCGAGCACCCCACGATCAAGCCGCTGCTTACGACACACTCCAGCGAACTTGTGCATGAGATGCAGCTTTGGGGAGGAGTAAAATTCTACCGGCTAGGCCCGCGTCGCCCATGATGCTCATCGATCTCACGCACACCAGCCACACGGCGGCCAATACCGGCATCCAGCGCCAGGCGCGTGGAGTCTATCGTGCGCTGGAGCAACTCACCCCAGTCGCGCCCATATGCCTCGATCCTTTCGCCAAGGCGTGGCGCCCCCTTGGCGCTGCCGAACTCCAAAACGCCCGCGGCCAACTACCCGTCGGGAGCAGCCGCGGTGCCCAATGGACCTTGGCTCAGAAACTCTGCGGCTGGAGCGGTCGGCTCACCGGGCGCACTCCGCCGCTGCCCCCCGCCACTGGCCTGATCTGCCCTGAGATCTTCTCGCCCAAGGTTGCCGCCCGCCTTCCCGAGCTCCTCTCTCGATGCGCCGGCCCCCGCATCGCCTTCTACTTCGACTCCATCCCGCTCACCCATCCGGAGTTCACGCCCCCCAAGACAGTCGCCCGTTTTCCAAGCTACCTCCGGGAACTGCTGCAGTTCGACGGCATCGCCGCCAACTCCCAAACCACCGCAGCCTCCCTCTCCGGCTACTGGCAATGGCTCGGGGTGGCCGCTCAACCCGCGATCACAGTGCTGCCCTTGGGTGTCGATCTGCCCACAGCCACATCTCGGGAAACGCCGCGCCCCTCCCTGCCTCAAATCCTCTCGGTTGGCTCCATCGAAGGCCGCAAAAACCACCTCGCCTTGCTGGGTGCTGCCGAGTCTCTCTGGGCCGCCGGTCTGAAATTCGAACTGCGCCTGGTCGGCATGCCGAGGCCCGATACCGCCGCCGCCGCGCTGGCCGAAATCAACCGCCTGCGCTCCGCCGGCCGTCCGCTAAGGTTCGATGGCGTAATCGATGAACCGGCACTCAACGCAGCGTGGTCCGCATCGAGTTTCTCAGTCTATCCCTCGGAAATCGAGGGCTTCGGACTGCCGATCATCGAGAGCCTGTCCCGAGGCAAACCCTGCGTCTGCGCGGCCACCGGTGCCACTGGCGAACTGGTCCCTGGCGGCGGCTGCATCGGGGTCCAGCCGGCCGATGCCGCCAACCTCGCCTCGGCCATGCGCCTACTGCTCACCGACGATGCCTTGCGAGCGCGGCTCACCGCTGAAGCCCTCAGCCGCGCTGTCCCCACGTGGGACGGCTGCGCACGCCATCTACTAAATTGGATGCAAGGACTGCCCACACGGCACGCGTAACTCCCGCCCCGTTGCGGTCGCTCACCAGTCCGCGAGATTCGCTCAACTCCAGCTCAGCACGCCCAGCACCGCCACAATCACAGCCACTGCCACACTCGCCACGATAGCCCGCCTGGTACGGCGGACTTCGAGTCCCAGCGGAGAGAGCTCATGGCAACGGTTCATGGTGAATTCCTGACGCACCCTTCGCGCACGTCCAACTCGACCCCGGCCAACCCCCAGACGCCTAATCAGCGTCCTTCACCGGCCACGCCTTAATAGGCGGACTTCGGCGGAAACAAAACCTGTCGGGCGGTGCGCAGCACGATCGCAATATCCAGAATGGGGGTCCACGAGCGCACGTACGCAATATCGTGCTGCGCACGCTTGAGCAACAGCCCCACATTGGTGATCTCACCGCGGTATCCGTTGCATTGGGCCAAGCCCGTAATCCCGGGCTTCACAAAATGCCTCATGCGATAGTCGTCCACCAAGCGGGCGAACTCGTCGTCGTGTTGCACCAAATGAGGCCGCGGACCGGCCACGCTCATGGTGCCGAACAGTACGTTCAGAAATTGCGGCATCTCGTCGAGACTGGCCTTGCGCATGAACCGGCCAAACGCGAAAACCCGGGAATCGCCCTTCTTGGCCTGGACCTTCTCCTGCTCTGCGTTTTGGGAGGCCACATGCATGGTGCGGAATTTGAAAATCAGGAAGGGCTTGCGGCCTACACCGTAACGGACCTGACGGAAGTACACCGGTCCCGGCGACTGAAGCTTCTGCATCACGGCCACCAGCAAGGTGAGCGGGGGCAGCACGAAGAGCACAACAGGCAACGCTACGGCCACATCGAAGGCTCGTTTGATGCCGCGGTTCACGGGATTCTGCAAAGGCTCGTTGCCATCGGAAATCACGCCGATCCCGAAATCGGTCCGCTCCATTGAAAGCGGCCGCTTGAGCCCTTCGTCAAAATTCTCCACCAAGCGCACGCGGCAACCGGCTTCGCGTGCAACGGACATAACATGCTTGGTGTCGGAAGCATCGAGATAGAACAAGGGCATCACGATCTGGCTGGCCGGATTATCCGCCAACACCTGCTCGATTTCGCCAACAAAGCCGAGCAGCCGTACTCCGTTGGTGCCGTGCTCATTACGCTTGGTCACGCAACCGAGCACGTCCACGCCGATTTTGGCCTGGGAGGCCAACCATTGCTCAAAACCGGGAGTGGAGGCCGGCGTGCCGACGATGATCGTGGGAATCGAATGCGATTTGAAAACGAACTTGGCGATGACCCGGGGCAAATAACGGTTGGCCACCACCAAGCCCACACCGACCATGGCGAGAAACGCTCCAAGAAAGATGCGACTGACATAGGTATCCTTGGTCACAAACGCAGTACCGAAGAGCACCAAGGCAAGCCGGGCCAAAATCTGAGCGGTGACGTAGAGCGAATCAATCCAGCCCAAGCGGGAAAGCCGGTCGGCCCAGCCAAGAAACACGCGCGAGCCCATCAACATGCCGGTAAGGACCGCAAGATAGTACAGGTTGCGGTTGAAACCGGAAGCCAAGCGCATCCAACCCGTAGCCTGAGTGCCGAGAACGAACAGGTAGAATCCCGCTGTGGCCAGGATACTGACCCAGATGCTGTGGAGCGAGACGAGGCCTTCTAGACGGTTGCGTAGCATGTGTTCGGTGCGGTGCGAAAGGTTTACGAATTTTTGTGACGAGAGCATAACCGGCTTCTCAATGCAATAGAATCGGGCCGGCCCTAGTCCCAGCTTGGGGGTTTGCCCCATCCCTGGCGTGGATTCGATCCACGGCTGGTCCGGGGCCCTTCTCCGGACGCCTCTAGGGTGAATTCCCCACCACTGCAATCGGAGGGACTCGTGCCAAATCCCAAGGCCATCCCAAGAAGGGGCTAATGCCGAGCCCGACGGCAGGGGGGCTCCAGGACAAAAAGCCATTACAAACTATCTTTCCCAGCACCAAAAATCCGCTCGGTGGAGAACGCAGAAATGCCGGCGAATCGCTGCACCTCACCTCCCCCATCCCATGCCGCTCCGGCGAAGGCCGCCGGCCCGCCCCCGCCGATGCGCCCCTTCGAAGCTGTTCCCAGCCAACGCCCTGCGCCAACTCACCCGGCCTTCAGGCTCGCACTGATCTGGAACACCGCGGAGATGATGCCAAAGGCCACCAGCGCCACAAACCCGGCGGCCACCAACAGTGCGCCCACCGAGATCACATTCACAAATACGCCTGCCTGATTGGCGATGCGCTTGCGGTAGTCGCGCGCCACCTCCTTGAGGCTGGGCACAATGTTGCCGGTGCTCTCGCCTACGGAAATCACATCGATCACCAGCGGAGGGAAAAACCCCGTACCACCCAGCGCGGTGGAGATGCCCGCCCCCTCGGCAATCTTGCCGCGCGCCTCCGCGAACGCCGCCCGGAACACCCGGTTTTGGATCGTGCGCTCCGTCATCGCCAGTGCCGGCAGCGTGGTGATGCCGTTCTCCAGCAGCAGACTGAAGGCCTGAGTGAGCCGCAAAATGTCGTTGGAGATGACGAAGGTCCCCACTCCCGTCACCTTCAGCAGCCAGCCGTCGCTGGCCAACCGCCCCTCGGGCTTGCGCCGCCATGCCCAGAAAATGGACACTCCCACCGCCCCCACCAGCGCGAAAAACCAGCCGTAGCCGACCAGAAAGTTGGCGAAACCGATGAGCAACCTCGTGGCCAGCGGCAGGTTGCCTTGCAGCGAGGCCAGCAGCGTCTCGATGCGCGGCAGCAGGAAAAACAGAAAGATCAAGATGACGATCACGGCCATTCCCAAGATCACCGCCGGGTACGCCATCGCTCCGATCAACCGCGAACGGATCTCCGCGCGCTCCTCCAAATCCAGTACCAGCCGCTCCAGCACACCGCCCAGCCGCCCCGTGGCCTCGCCGGCCTGCACGAGATTGACCGTGGCGTCGTCGAAAACCGCTCCCTGCGCCGTCATCGCCTGCGAAAGCGAGCGCCCCTGGCTCAACTGGTCCCAGAGCGCCGCCGACAGAGCGCGCAGCGCCGGGTCGCTCAGTCGCTTGCCCAGCAATTTCACACCGTCGGCCACCTGGATGCCGGCGGTCACCAACCCCATCAACGCCCGCAGGAACGGCAGAGCGTGTTCGCGCCCGAATCGCTTCTTCGCTCCGGACCCGCCAAAGCTCCCCAGCGAGATCGAGCCCGCCGACTCAGCGGCGGCAGCAGCAGCGCCGGCGGCACCCTCATCAAGCCGCGAGGGCGTCAACTGCCGGGATCGGAGCTGGGCCAAGGCCTGCTTGCGCGTGGCCGCCTCAAGCTTGCCTCGGCTTTCGGCACCCTGCGCATCACGAGCAACGTAGTGGAAAATCGGCATGGCGTATCAGATTCCCCTCATCACGACTGCTAGTAGGGCCGGTCTCCGACCGGCCTTGACCGCTGCATACATGCAACTCGACGCCCGGCGATCCGGTCGGAGACCGGACCTACTAGCGGCACGCCGCACCGCAAAACTGGCGCGCTCAGCGCCAAGAAAACCGGCACCGATCATGTCCCCTTGCCCTCCGCCATCGAGAGCACGCGCACAATCTCCTCCAATGTCGTCAAGCCGGCGCGGACCTGTTTCCAGCCGGCCATCTCCAAGGATGCCATCCCGCCGTCGACGGCCACCTTGCGCATCTGACGCGCCGACTCGCGCTTCACGATCAGGTCGTGGAGGCGTTCGTCGACGCGGAGAATCTCAAACACGCCCACGCGGCCACGGTATCCGAGTCCGCGGCACGACTCGCAGCCCACAGCGGCCGGCAGAGCATGCACCCCTTCGGCGAGTTCCGCCGGCAGACCCAGCACGCCCAGCTGATCGAGCAACTGGTGATGCTGGATCGGCCGCGGACTGGAGCAATGCGGGCAGAGCCGCCGCACCAGACGCTGGGCTATCACCAACTCCACACCAGAGGCGATGAGGAAGGGCTCGATGCCCATGTCCGTCAGGCGGGTGAGCGCGCCGGGGGCGTCGTTGGTGTGGATCGTGGAGAAAACCAGATGGCCGGTGAGTGAGGCGCGGATGGCGATGTCGGCCGTATCCCGATCTCGGATTTCACCCACCATGATCACGTTGGGGTCCTGGCGCAGGATGTGGCGCAGCCCCTCGGCAAACCCGAGCCCGATCTCCGGACGCACCTGCATCTGGTTGGCGCCGGGCACCTCGTACTCGATGGGGTCCTCGATGGTGATGATGCGCTTGTCGGTGGAGTTGATCCGCCGGATGAACGCGTTGAGCGAGGTGCTCTTGCCCGAGCCGGTGGGACCGGTGACCAGGATGATGCCGTGGGGCAGGCCCAGCACGGCGTCGATCTTGGACTGGTCCTCGGCACTCATGCCGAGCTGGTCGAGGGTGAGCGCGTTGTTCTTCTTGTTGAGCAGGCGCAGGCTCACGCTCTCCCCGTACATGGTGGGGATGGTGGAAAGGCGGATATCCAGCAGGGTGTCGCCCACACGGTATCCGATGCGGCCATCCTGGGGCAGGCGGCGCTCGGAGATGTTGAGCTTCGCCATGATCTTGAGGCGCGAGGTGATGGCGTCCTGGAAGCGTCGCAGGTTCTCGGGCACGGGAACGGGGACCAGCAGACCGTCTACACGGTAGCGGATGCGCAGCGTCTCCTCCTGCGGCTCGAAATGGATGTCGGTTGCGCCGTCGGTCACCGCCTGGGAGACGACCTTGTTTACAAAGCGGATTACGGCGGCGTCCTCGTCCTCCTCCTCCTCGGCCACGGTCTCGGCCACAGTGGTGTCGCTATCGAGGCTATCCGAGCCAACGCCTAGGTGGTCGTTGAGATATTTGGCGATCTTGTCGGGGGCGGCCAACACCCACACCGGGTCGCGGTCGCAGGCGGCGAACACCCAGTCGTCCATACGGCCCTCGGGTGGCCAGGCGGTGGCCAGGCAGAGCTGGTCGGGGCGCTCGGTGGCCACAGGCACGCAGCAGTATTCATGAACCAGCCGCACCGGCATCTGCTGGAGCAGAGGCAGGCTGAACTGCTCGGGGGCAACCACGGCCAGTCCCGACTGTTCGGCGACGGTGGCCAGCACCTGGTCCGGGGGCTGGCGCAACGCATGGGCGAGCTGCCCGATGCGTTCGGCACGCGAGGCCTCGGCCACACGGTCGCGGGCCTCGGCTCCGAGCGAGGCCAACACGGGAAGTACGAGCGGAGAAGGGTGGCTCATTAGCGGGTTGCTGGCTGCGGCTGGGGGGCTTGGCGCAGGGCGCGGCGGCGGCGCAACTCCTCCACGATACGATTGCGGCGCTCCTGGATCTCCTGCTCGTTGCCGGCCGGGGCGGGGTTGGCACCGGCGGGCGGGCTGGGCATGACATTGGCGGTGGGCGTAGGCATCGCCACAGCCACGTTTACGATCTGAGCCTCCTTCATGGTGAGGCGCTGCGACTGGCCATCGAGCTCGACGGTCACGGCCTCGGTGGCAGGGTCGAAAGCGCTCACGCGGATACCGCCGTCGGACTCTCCTACGGCCAGCCAGATCGCGCGATTGTTGCTGGTATCAAAAATCGTGAACTTCGGAGTGCCTCCGATCGCCATGATGCCGCGCAGCTCGAGCCTGCCGGGCTGGGTGGGCTGGGTGGGGGCGGCGCTGCCGGCGGGCATAAACGGCGAGTTGCGCAGCAGCGACTCGGGCACGGCCCAGGCCGGGACGGCGGCGGCGAGCAACGCTGCGGCGCAAAGCACTGAACTGGTGGGGCGGCGTGGCACGGGGAAATTACTTCGCGAGCGGCTCGGCCGGCAGCACGAATGTCTGCTTGAGGCGTTTCTCCATCAGCGGGGCGACCAAGGAATCCTTCGCCTCCTGTCGGGCGAGGCGATTGGCGTCGGCAGTAGTGCGCAAGATACGCGGTTGTATGAAGAAAATAACCTCTTCCCTCGACACCGAACGGGAGTTGCTGCCGAAAAGGACGCCGAGAAACGGGATTTCTCCGAGGAGCGGCATGGTGCTGCGCGCCTTGTTCTTCGAATCCTTCTGCATGCCCGCCAGCACGATGATTTCCCCGTCTTGCACACTCACAAAGGACTTGGCAGTGCGCTTGGATATCGCCGGCTGCGTGTCCGCAGCCTTAGGCACTCCGTTGACGAAATCGTCGGCGCTCTGCTCGATCTCCATCTGAATGGTACCGTCGAGTCCGATGAGGGGCTTCACCGTCAGTTCCAAGCCGACATTCTGGTAGCTGTAGCTGTTGCGCGCACCAACGGTACCGGCGGTTACATCGCTGTATGCGGAAGTAATAATCGGGATAGCCGTGGCCACGGTAATAGTGGCCTCCTGGTTACTCGTGGTGGTGATGCTAGGTGTCGACAAAATGCGGACATTCGAGTTGGTGTTGGGCATCGTGACGTTCGCAGTGAAGCCCTGTTTGCCCGCAAACAGGATCTTGGAAATATCAAACCCGGGTCCTGTGATGCCTGGAGTTTTGCCATCTGCAGAGCCCATGATTCCCGTCACTTTATTGCCCTCTACGGTGATGCCGGTGAACGCGTCGATGCCACGCTTGACCGTATTGTCCAGGTTGACGCTGGCGATGAGCACATCGATCTGCACCTGGGGCAGCACTACGTCGATCTGTTTGACGAGTTCGCGCACGAGCTTGAGGTCGTCCTGAGTGCCGGAGACGACGATGGCATTGCTGCGCTCGTCGGCCAGGATCGTCATGAATTCACTGAAACGGGAGTTGCGCTCGCCCGTGCCGCCGCCCGGCAAGGATGGGGTGGACGGCGTAGTGGGATTGGTGGGTGTGGTGCGCCCGAGCCCGGGAAAGGTCTCGCTGCTCCGCTGCTTGCGGGTGGTGCTGCTGCGCCCGGAGCCAGACGACGAACTGCGCGAGGCCGAACCGGTCGAGCCCGACACAAAGGTGCTCAGCAACGAGGCGATCTCGGTCGCCTGTGCGTGCTGAATCTGAACCACGTCGATCTTGGTCGAGGGATCGGCCTGCACATCGAGCTTGTCGATGAGGTTGTCGTAGAAATGCACGCTCGAGCTGTCGGTGACGAGGATCACCTGGTTGGTGCGCTCGTCGAAGTTGAGGCTGGTGGTGGCCGAGATGAGCGCGGCGCCAAGACCGGCCGCAGCATTGTCGCCGGAGCCGTCGCCGGTCTGCGGCGTGGGCATGCCCGGGGGCATCGGCATGCCGCCGGGCTGATTGCCGCCATTCTGGCGGTTGAAGGCGGTGCGGGTGGTCTCGATGAGGCTCTTGATCTTCTCCGAGACCGCCTGAGCCTGAGCATACTTGAGGGTGTAGAATTTGGTGACGAGGTCGCGCGGCTTGTCCACCTCGGCCAGCACATACTCCAGGCGCTGGAGGTTGGAGATGGTGTCGGTGACCAGCAGGGTGTTGGAGTTCTGGAACGGCACCACCGAGCCGAAGCCGGGGCTGAGGAAGGGTTGCACCTGGTTCTGGAAGGAGGTGGTATCCAGATGCGAGAGGCGGAAGAGCTTGCTCACGATCTTGCCACTGGGGGGCTGGTCTCGCAGCGAACCCATTACCAGCTCGGGGGCCTCGGTGCGGATGTTGGTGATGACCACCACCTTGATGAACTTCTCGCCCATAGGGGCGGCGGCGATGTTGTTGAGGCTCAGCAGCGACTCGATGGCCACGATGGCGTCGCGCTTGGAGATGGGGCCGTGGCTGTTGAAGGTGAACGTGGGCGTGGGCAGTTGCTGGGGCCGGATCACCGAGCGGCCCGTGAGCTGCTCAAGCATGTCGAGTACGGTGGCCAGCGGATTGTCGCTGAGCTTGATGTTGTCGATCATGCCCGCGCCGTCGCCTGCGGGAGGGATAGCCACCAGGGCGGTGGGCGCCCCCGGGGTCTGCGGGAGTGCTGGCGCCGCACTCTCGGCCGGCGGCGCTGGGACCGGTTCCTGGGCGGCCAACGGGACCGCGAGCCCGGCCAACGCGAGGGCGGCGAACACCCCGGCTGTGAGGCGTAGGGTCGGAAAGCGACAGGGTTTCATGGAGGGCAAAGGAGGCGCAGACAGTCGGGGTTGCGGGGGAAATCTCAGGGCAGCAGTTCGAGGCCGGTGAGCTTGAGGCGCACGTCGAGCTGGGCTGGGTTGCGGCGGTCGGGAGTGATCACGAACTGTTCGATGTTCACCAGCGGCAGGGAGGCGCACAGGTCGTCGACAAACGCCGCTAGGGCGGGCAGCTCGGCCTTCTCCAAGGAGAGGGAGACGCTGTGGATGATCACCGGCGGCTTCTGGGCCGTAGTTGGGGGATCGATCCGGTAGGCGAAATGCTGGCGCTTGACCACCGCGTCGAGCTGGCCGACGAGCTGGGTGGCGTTGAGCGAGCGCCCCTGTTGCACCTGTGCAAGGCGGCTCTGGAGCTGCTCGGCCAGGGGGGCGGCGTTGTTGAGCCAAACCGCCTGCGAATCGAGCGTGGCCTTCTGCCCGCTCCAGCGCTCGCGCCAACTGCGGCTCTGCCCGATTACGGTGAAGAGCCAAATGACTACGCCCACCATGAGTACTGCCAGCAGCAGCACGCGCTCGCGCCAACTGCGGCGGAAGAAGAAGGTTCTCATGGCTTGGAAGGGGCGGGCTGAGCGTCGCCAGGCAACGGAGCCTGCTTGTTGGCCCCATCCGTATCCGGAGTCGGGGGCGAAGGATGATTCATGCCCCGGGGGCCGAAGCGCTTCACCCAAGGCTCTTCGCCCGGGCGGGGGGCACTGCCCTGGTTGACGGGCCCATAGTGGCTGCGCTCGCCCGGTTGCGGTCCCATGCCAGAGGGCGCGGCACCGGGCACAGGGCGGGGCGCGACCATCGGCGCATCACCGGTAGCCTTGGGCCGGGGAGGCGGAGGCGTGGCGATGGGAGCCGGGGCTGAGGGAGCCGGAGTGGCGGGGGTGGGCGTGGGCACGGCCAAGGCGGCATTGTCGGGGGCAAAGGCCGGATTACCCGCGCCAGGCCGGAAGGCCAGCGAGAGCTGGAAGGTGCCACCGCCCTCGCGGCTCCGGGTGTTCTTAACTTCCACCGACGCAAACCCGCCGGAGCGCGTCAGCGCAGCCTCGAATTCGTTGACCTCGGCCAGGGCCGCAGTGGCCCCCTCGATGACCATCTGCGTACCAGCCTCCACCGAGACCTTGGTGAAATAGATCGAGCGCGGCCGCAGGTCGTTGACGTAGGCCAACTGCTCCAGCGGCTGGGGCTTGCGATCTATGTAACCGGAAAGTCGTTCCACCACATCCTGATTGGTTTCCGCCTGCCGGGCCAAGGGCACTTGACGGTCGATGCGCGCCTGCCTGCTGTGCAGCCACAGCTGGCCGCCCAGAAGCACAACCTCGGCCAGCAGCAGCAACGCAGAGGCCGCGCCCAGCCCCACCAGTGTGCCCCACGCGAGCCGGTTCCACTGGAAATCGCGACGCTTGGTGCGCAACGACTCCGACTCGCGCAGATCCATCGTCCACAACTGCACCGGGGCGAAGGCCCCCTCCTCCACCGACTTCGCAGTGGTGCCGGCCAGCGCCTCCCAATGAAAGTAATACCGGGAGCCCTTCACCGTGCACGGGATATCCGCCAAACGGTAACGCATCAGCGGCCGCCCTCCCCGCTCGATCCGCGCCAGCACCAACTCGCGCGCTACGGCCACTCCATCGAAAGCCACCGATGCCACGCGGGCCGCCCCCTCCGCAGCGGGCGCCGCCTCCGCTGCGCTCGGTACGCCCACTTCAACCACCTCTTGCTCCGGGGCAGCAACCACAGGCGCTTCCTGGACCGGCGCCGCTCCCTCAAGAGCCGGCGCTGCCTCGACGGCAACGGCTCCCTCTGCCGAGGTCACTCCCTGAACTACGGACGGTGCGGCAACTGCAACCACAGCCTCTGCTGGGGCCGGAGCCGGAACTGCGGCCGGGGCCGGCGGCACAGGCCGGCTCACGATGCGCCGCGGCAAAGCCGAGCCAGCGGCGTACTCGAGCGCGGTGACCGCCTCAGCCGTCTCCAACACCACGATGCACGGCCGGGCTACCCCGCGCGGCAACCAGGTGGCGAAATCGGGGAGCACAAAACCCGCCTTCCCCCAGCTCTCCTGAGCCGCGGCGAACTTGCGTCGCAAAGAAGCAAACACCACCAGCCCTGCGTCGGCGGGGGCCGCATAGTATCCACAGGCCATCTGCTCCTCGGCAAACGGCGCCTCCTGCTCGAGCGCCAGGGCGGCCAGCGCCGGGATCTCGCGCGCAGCGGTTCCGGGCACCAGCGGCACCGTGTCGGTGAAGAAATGGTGGCCGGCGATGAGGATCGTAGGCAGCTCCGGAAGGCGATGCCCTCCGGCCATTTTTGGGGTTGTTGATTGGTCCGCCACGGGTTTCAGGGAGACTCTTGCGAGATGGCGATCGTAGACGGCGGAGGGTCCTCTACAAGCTCAAGAAACTTGAAAGGGTATTCAATTTCGGTGCCGGCCCCCGGCTTGCCGCTGCCCGAACCGGAGGCCGTGGGCACGGAACGGCCGCCGGCCGCACCACTTTTCACGGGGGCCGGCTTGCCGGTCTCGTCGGTGCGCACTACGCCCCGCAGCCGGAACTCAGTCTGCCGCTCCCGCACGGTCACCACCACGCCCAGCACTGTGGTGCGCACCCCCAGGTTCCCTCCCTCGGGCAATGCGCCCAGCTTCGCCGAGAGCTCGCTCAACGAGCGGAAATAGCGCCCCCCCAACGAGCCTCGCACCTCACCAGGGGTGTCGAGCACCAGGCTGAGCGCGTCGATCTGCTTGTCGCCCAGCACTCCGCAGCCGCGCAGCACGTCGTCGGAGGCGGTATTAAGATTCAGGGTGCCATCGCTCCAGAGGCTCACTCGCCGCATGAACTCCTCGCAGCGCGCCGTGGGCAGGCCGGCCTCCGTGAACATCAGATCGGCGAAGCCCTGCACCGCCGCCAGCTCTGCGAAAGACCGCGGGCAATGGTTGGCCGCCACATGCGCCAGATCGGTGCGCAGATAGTCGTCCTTCTCCGCGCCGAAGGGGCGCGCGTTGTCGTCGGCATCGATCCAGTCGATGAGGCTGTCGGTGAGCACGGATACCTCGTTGGGGTCGAAGCCAAGGTCGGTGAAGAGCGCCACCAGGGCGGGCTCGGAGGTGTCGGCAGTTCTCAATGCCAGCTTGGCGTTCTCGTCCACGAACTCCACGGTCACCGTGCGGTCGGCGGTCTGCGGCTCGTAGCCGGCCTGGGCGAGCGGATCGCCCCAGCCCTGGGCGGGCGCATACAGCCCGCCGTCGATCTCCCTGTATTGGGCAAGCACAGCCAGGCTCGCCTCCAGCGCCGAGTAGGCCTCGCCGCGCAGCCGGTCGCGCTGCACATAGTAGCCCTCGCCGGCCATCTCCCCCATGGCCCGCTCGCTGAACTTCAGGATCGCTGCGGCGGTTACGACGATGAGCACGAGCACGAACAGCAGCACCGAGCCGCGGCCCGGCCGCCGCCCCACAGCCGCATGGCGGCGGCGCGGAAAGGCCCCCGCTCGCACGCCGCTCCGGCCGGGCGCAGCAGCGTGGCTCCTGTTTGAACACCGCGGGCTCATCGCATCGGCGCCCCTCCCGGCGCTCCCGGCAGCAGGATGGAAACCTCGCGGCTCATCCCAGCGTAGGCAAAGATCAGATGCAGGCGCTGGGGCACCAGCCAGCCGCCCTCGCCGTCGGGCTGCGGCTGCTCGCTGCGTGTCCAGGACTTGCGCTCGGCGTCGTAGTATTCGAAGGCCATCGACTGGCCTAGGGGCGAGAGCTGGGTCTTGCGAGGGCGCCCCTTGCCGTAGTCCTCCTCCAGCTTGGATTTCCAGAGCAGCACCAGCCCCTCGTCGGCGTTGATCTGCAGGGCGCACTCCACCTGGGGCAGCGGCCTCAGCGGCCACACGCACTGCCCCGGCGCCTCGTCCACCTCGAAAATGAGCATCGGCGGGGCGCCGTCGTAGCCGGCCGGGGTGCCCACCCGAAACCGCGGCCCGGTTGCGTCGGGGCTTCCCGGCGGGGCCGCGGAGCCCGCTGCCGTGGCCCCGCCGGCCGCCATGTTGGTGCCGGTGTTGCGCACCCCCTCGGGAATGCGCCCCACCCCACCCTCGCGCGACGGCTGCGGGCCGGTGGGGGTCCGCGGGCCCAGCGAGGCCAGCAGGAATCCTGCGCGCGGCCCGGCCAAGGCGCCCACTAGCGTGGGCCTCCGGATACCGTCGCCAAAGACCAAAGCCACCAGCCGGCCCAGCCCCGGCGCGCTCCCGCCGCTGGCCTGGGGTTTCGCCTGCGGCTTGCCGCCGCCGGGCGTGGTCGCGCCGGGGCTGGCCTCGGTCGCCACCGACTGCTGCACCAGCGCCTCAAGAAAACGGGTAACCCCGCGCACATGCCGGTCGAAGAGCCGGGGCTCCGAGGTGCGTCCCCACAATTCCCCCATCGAAAGCACGAAAAAATTCACCGCGATCAGCAGCGCCGCCGACAAGGCGACCGCCAGCAGCGTCTCCAGCAGCGTGAAACCGCCCGCCCGCTGGCAGGGGCGCAGCACAGCCCGCTCCGCGGCCAAGCGCGCATTGGCCGGCGCCTGCTGCGCTCGCCGAGCACACGAGCTGCCTAGGAAAGAAAATTCGCCTGCGATGTTCATTTGTGCCCCCCCGACTTCTCCGCCTTGGCAGACTTGCCGGCCTTGCCGGACTTGGACGCACTGCCGGCGCTCAGCCCGCTCATGCGGCGATCCTCCTCGATGCGCTGCTTCGCCTCCTCGAAAATCTTGGCCCTCTCCACCGGTTCCGACCACGAGGGCCGCAGCACGGTGAGCCGCTCGGTGTGCTCGCGCGTATCCTGCTGCCCCTTCTTGTCGCCGACCAACTCCAGTCGCAGCTCCACGGTGAACAGATCGGGCACGGCGGCCGGCAACACGCTGGCCTGCCAGCGCACCACAGTATTATCGGGCGAGCGCAACTCGCCGCCCTTCTCCACCTCTTTGAGGTCGGCCTCCCTCAGCACCTGCTCGCGCACCCAGCGCACCTCCTGGTCGAAGGCGCGGTCGGTCTTCACCGCCTCCAGCGAAGTGATAATGTTGAGATACGAGGTCGCCAGCACCACCACGGCCACCGCAAACAGGGCGAAGGCCAGCAGCACCTCCAGCAGAGTGAAACCGCGGCGCCCGAACGCCCCGCGCCATCCGCCCCCAATCTGTGGCCATACCCCCTTGTTCGCTTTGCTCACGACCGGCCCTTCTTGTCGGCTTCGGCAGCGAGCATCTCGGCGCCCGTCCACGGGTCGATCTGCACGCGGTGCTTGTAGTTGCCGAGTTGGAACTCGATGGCAAAGGCCTGGCACGACCCGTCGGGGAAAATCCGCACCGCCTCCACTGGACGGCGGGTGACGAGCTCGCCGCGCACAAGTACGAAATCGTTCGACGGCAGCTCCACGGAAAACGTGGCCGCACAGTCGTCCTCCGCCACCGCTACGGAGGCGGCCAGCGGCACCTTCTGCGCGCCCCCAGCACCGGCGAGCAGGAAACACTTCTCCTTCGGATCATAGGCCAGCGCCACCGGGCGGCGCGAGGTCAGCGCCTGCTCGCGCGCCGTCCCCATCGCCCGCCAGAAGGCCCCCTCGAATTCATCGGCTGGCGACGACTTGCCGAGCGACTCCACGCTCACCAGAAACATCGTGGCGGCCACACCGATCAACGCAACGACGAGGATCACCTCGAACAAGGTGAACGCTCTGCGGCGAAGGTAGGGGCGCCGCTGCGGCGGGCTGCGGAAGGTCCAGTAGTCAACCACGGCCGGCGACGCGGCGCGCTGTGGGCCGGCGCTCACCAATTGCCGATGTCGTCGGCGGTGCCTTCTTTGCGGTCCGCCCCAGCCGACCACACGTCGAAGCGGTCGGTGTTGTGCGTGCCCGGGTAGCGGTATTGATACGGCGTGCCCCACGGATCGGTCGGCGTCTTCCCGCCCTCGGACTTGATGTAGGGGCCGCGCCAGCGCTCGCCACCGCTGCCGGGAGAGGTGATCAGGGCCTGCAATCCCTCCTCGGTAGTCGGATACCCGCCCATCGCGATCTTGTAGCTGGTGAGCGGAACATCGAGGCTCTGTTTCACGAAGATCTTGGCGATCTGCTCCTGGTTCTGGCTGAAAATCTTGTCGGCATTCATCACCGCCACGCCGGCGAGCAGCGCAATGAGCGCCACCACAATGAGGATTTCAAACAGGGTAAAGGCGGCGCGCCGCGCGCGATCGGTCTCGGGGTTGCGAAGCATGGGAGGCAGGATGAGCCGCCCGCCCCTGCCGGGTCAAGATGCGGCTATGCTTCGCCGGCCACAATTTCCAGCACACCACCGCCTGCGGCGAAATCGGTACGGCAGCGGGGCAACGAGGCTCCCTTGGTCCTGCTTGGCTCTTCCCCCCGGCCAGTCTTTAGCCTTCCTCGCTTCCGCCCTTTTCGTCTGCCTTCTTCTCTGCATTCCTCGTTCTTCCTTAGGCCTTTCGCCCTCCGCCTTCAGCCTTCTGTCTTCTGCCTTCTCCCCATGTCCCGCCTCGCCCAGCAACTCGCCTTCCTCCTTGAGATCGACCGGCTCAAGGAAATCCGCCGGCAAAACTACACCCTCGTCGGCCGCCGGCAGGAAACCGACGCCGAGCACGCTTGGCACGTCACCATCATGGCCGTACTCCTCGCCGAGCACGCCAACGTCCCCGCCCTCGACCTGCTGCGCGTGGTAAAGATGCTGCTCATCCACGACTTGGTGGAGATCGACGCCGGCGACACCTTCGCCTACGACACCGCCGGTGCCGCAACCCAGCACCAGCGCGAGGCGCTCGCCGCCGACCGCATCTTCCCGCTGCTGCCGGCCGATCAGGCCGGCGAATACCGCGCGCTCTGGGACGAATTTGAGGCGCGCACCACCGCCGAGGCGAAGTATGCCCACGCCATGGACCGAGTGCTGCCGATCCTCCTCAACGCCCACACCGAAGGCGCCGCCTGGCGCAAACACGGGGTGACTGCCGACCGGGTAATCTCCCGCAACCGCATCGCTGCCGAAGGCTGCGCCCCTCTCTGGGAACACGCACTGCAGGTAGTGGCCGAAGCGGTGGCGGCCGGTTCGCTGGCCCCCGCGCCCGAGAGCCCGGGCCGTAGCGAAGCGTGCTAGAGCATCGGCGTATTTCCCCCTCCCCCCTCCCCGTCTTGCGCTTTCCGTCGCTCAGCCTTCCGGCTTCAGCCTTTCCCCGTGAGCACCGCCCACTTCTCTAGCGCTATCGGTGATTGTGAGGTCGAGTGGAGCGGGGCCGGCGTAACCGGTTTTTCGTTGCCGCCAAACCTGCTCACTGCAATCGCAGCCGCTCCGGCGAGTGATCTCGCTCATGACCGTTCCCCGGCTCCTCCTCTGCCCTCTACGCCAGCCATCCCGCCCGACCTTCCGCCCGACCTCCCGCCGCAGATCGCGTCGCTCATCTGCCGGGTGCGCCGCCACCTCTGCGGCGACCTCCAGGATTTTCGCGACGTGCACTTCGTTTGGGAAACAGTGACGCCCTTCCGCCAGCGAGTGCTCCGCGCAGTGCTCACCATCGCCCCCGGCCGCACTGCCACCTATGGCGAGATTGCCGCCTCCATCGGCGCGAGCCCCGCCGCCTGTCGGGCCATCGGAGGGGCCGTAGGGTCCAATCCATGGCTGTTGCTCGTCCCCTGTCACCGGATTCTCGGGGCAAACGGCAGGCTCATCGGCTACTCCGGCCCCGGCGGCCTGCGCACCAAAGCCCGCCTCCTGGCTCTCGAAGGCGTGGAACTGCCGGCGGCCTGAAGCGCCCGCCAACATTCCCGGCCGCCGTTTTCCGAGCCGGGCCAGCGGACTGCCCTGAGTTGCGAGCCCATCTGCGCACGCCAGCGTGAATACACATCTCGCCTGGAGCCTGTCGGACTGCGGCATTACCGAAAATGAGCGCCCCCGGAAATGGCCCTCGCGCCGCAGAGGCGCACGCCAAGGAGCGCTACGCAGGCCCTAGCCGCATCAATACGCCTCAGTTGACCGAGCTCTTCGACTTCGACAGCGGGCAGGTGAACGCGAAGGCCGGCGGGAGATTGCGCCACACCACCGGGCTGATGTGCATGGAGGGGAACGTCTCCCGCAACCGCCGGTGGAAGGTCTGGGTGGACCCATACCATTTCGCGTGCAGGTAACCAAAACCGCAGAACTGCCCCGTAGGTTTCAACACCCCCAGCACCTCCGCCATAAGCTTCTCCTGTTTGCGCTGCCCCATCGAGGCCCAGGGAAGCCCGCTGATCACGCAATCCACCGGGCCGCAGCCCAGCCGGGCGATGATCGCCTGAAGATTTTCCGCAGACTCGTTGCACACCGTAACGCGCGGGAAGCGCCGGGCCAGCAGGGCCGCGTGCCCGGAGTCCAACTCCAGCGCGATGAACCGCGTGCGCGGCCCGATGCGGGCCAATATCTGCTCGGTGATTGCACCGGTGCCGGCGCCAAGCTCCACCACTGTCTCCGCATCACGCAGATGACAGCGCCGGATCACTGCGCGCGCCAAGCGAGCCGAACTCGGAGCTACGGCACCGACCGTCAACGGCCGGCGCAGGAAACCCGCAAGAAAGCTCCAGTGATCCTTCACTGACCGATCTCCGCCCAAACTTGCGCCGGTGTCGATGCCAAAGCGGACGAAATCCTCTGTATCCGCCACTTCGAAGGCCCGCAGGCGAAGGAGCCCGGGGGTGCGTGCCCAGCGGTGCCCATTGTGTGGTGGCAGCATGCTTGCACCGGGTTCAGCGCGAAGCCCGCGTGCAAGCACGCTCCCGCGAACGCACCCCCGGGAGCTTTTCCGCGCAAAAGCGACACACCGCATCAAGTGCATGTCTACAGTCCCGTTCACCGCCTCGATACATGGGCCCCCACCAGCACCGCCTCGCCCCGCAGCGACTCCACGTATTGGCCGCCCTCAAGGGCTGCCTTCAAACGGCTCGGTCGCCCAAGCGGCCCGCTTCCGCTGCACGCCGCGCCTGCTGCGGTCAGCGCCGCCCGCGCCACTCGCGCCGCGCCCTACGAAATACCGCCGCAAAGCCGCTGCCCCGCTGCGCCGGCCCGTAGCGCAGCCGCTGCAGCTCCTGCCACACAGGATACCCAGGATCGGCCGGCACCACCGGCTCAAGGCGCCGCAGCCAACGCCCGGCCTCGCGCCGCACTGGATCCATCTTCCCGCGCCTCAGCCAGCGCAGCCCCCAAAGATGCCGCCAACGCCACAACAGCCCCAGCGCCCCTGCCCCGCCCAGCGCCAAGCCGGCCCAGCTCGCTATACGCCCAAAGTCCCACGGCTGCAGCACCCAGTCGCGCAGCGCCCGGCCATACATGTCCATCGATGCGATCAACGCCTGCCCGGTGCGCCGCGAGGCCGCCTTGAGCGACTCCACCGCATCGTCCTGGGCCTTGCGGTCGAAGTTCACGATCCGCCGGTACCAAAGCATGCGCAGCGTATCCAGCCTGGCGGCCCAACTGGAATCCGCTTCCACAGCACGCCCCGCCGCCGTAGCCGCCTGTGCCGCCTCCGCCCCCGCCCCCGGGGTCGGGTCCACCCGCACCCAGCGGCCGCGCTCGTCGAGCAGCTCGCACCAGGCGTGGGCGTCGGAATTGCGCACCATGTAGTAGCGCTCGAAGCCGTTCCAGGCCCCTCCCTTAAAACCGGTCACCAGCCGCACCGGGAAACCCGCCTGCCTAGCCACCAGCGTGAAGCCACCGGCGAAAAGTTCGCAATGCCCCGGGGTCGTGCCCGCCAGCCAGCGCACGAGAGGATCGGCCGCCCCGGGCGGCAGGGCCGAGCGCAGCGAGTAGCGATGTTGGCGCTCCAGGTAGTTGAGCGCCCGTGGCACAAACTCCGCAGCACTCGCCGGCGCCCCGCCGGTGATCTCCTGTACGATAGCGTCGAGCACACGGGCGTTGTCCTCGCCCGGGGGCACCTCCAGCAGCGTACGCGGGTAGTCCGCCACCGCCTTGGGCGCCGCCGCCGCCAGCTCCGCGCGCAGGTCGCCATCGGCCTGCACGCCGGCCAGGTCCAGCCCCTCCACGCGGTAGGCGAACATCGACTGCGGCTCCTCCCTGAGCGCGAGGGTGGAGGCGGCCATATTGGCCTTCAACGCACGGGATTCACGGAAGCGCATGACCTTGAAATCTCCCGTCAACGGCAGGTATCGGCTCACCCCCGCCTCCAGATAGAACGTCCACACCGGGCCGGACTGGGCCTTCTCCAGCAGCCCGAAAAGCTCGCGCGTCTCGCCTAGGTCGTGGTCCCGGCGCGACAGTCCGCGGCTGGTGCTGAAGGTGCCGGCGCGGTATTGGTCCAGGGCCACCATCCGCCAGTACGGCAGCGGGGGGGCGTGCGCCGGATCGCTGAGCTCGGCGCGCAAGGCCGTGCTGGTATCCAGGGCGATCTCCGTCAACTCCCCCAGCTTCACCGTATCGGAAAACCCGCTGAATGAACGCCGGTTCTTGAGCTGCAAAAAGCCCAGCGAATTCTCGATCTGGAAACGCGGCATCACCAGAAACAGCACCGTGGCCAGAGCCACCACCAGCAGGTACAGCGACGCCGCCGCGCCCACCACCCGCCAGTCCGTCTGCCTCCATAGCCGGGAGAACAGCCGCCGCCAGCCCCCCAGCAACCACCCTTCCGGCTCCGTCTCCGGACCGGCCGCACCGCTAAGCGTGATCGCCAGCAGGTAGGGCAGCGCCAGGGCGGTGAAAAGCAGGATGTGCAGGGCGAAACCGATCGCCACGGTGAGCACCCCCGCCACCACCACCAGAAACAGGCACAGCACCACCAACTGCTGGTCCTCCCGCGGGCGCCGCGGGGCCGCCGCGCGTACCGCAACCAGCAGCACGTTGAGCCGCAGCATGGCCGCCAGCGGCTCGCCGTTGAGCACGATGTCCGTAGCCACAAACAGGATCAACCCGGGGAACACCAGCCGCCACACCAGTTCCGGCATCCGCGCGGGCAGCCGGGGCCAGGTGAGCACCGCCAGCAGCAGCGCCGTGACAGGCCCCAGCAACTCGCGCCCGCTCAGATCGAAGAAAAACGTCCCCCACACGCTCACCAACGCCAGCACGCAGCCAAGCCCCCACCTGAGCAGGTGGAGCTCGCCGGCCGTGAGCGGCTGGTCAGACGCGCGCCGCGACATCGTCGCCCAGCCGGGCACAAATCCCCCTTTCTCCATCCGGTTCGAAGGTCAGCAACGCACCGCGCAGGCGCGGCCGTGCTTGCCTCCGGGTTTCGCTCACAGGTTGCAGCAGCGCCAGGCGGTCCAGCCAAGTCTCCACATCGCGGATCCTCCGCACCAGCCGCGGCGGCTCGCCGGCCACTGTCACGCTGTCCAGCCGGCCCAGCCGGAAGAGGTCCTCGGCCAGCGAGCCGGCGAAGCTGCACAGCAACTCGAACTGCTCGGGGCGCGCCCATACCGCCGCAGCCGCGTCCAGCCACAGCGCGAAGGTCTGCGCCCCCTCGGTGGCGTTCTGGCGCACCATCAGGTGACGCAACCGTGCCGACGCCTTCCAATGGATATGCCGGTGCGAATCCCCGCTCTGGTAGCGGCGCAGCCCGAGCAGGTCGCTGCCCCACCCCGGCCGGGCCACCTCCTCGCTCTCGAGTTGGAAACGCGCGGCCACCGCTCCGGTGAAGCGGCAGGCCACTCGCGCCGGCCACACCTTCACCTCGCGCTGCACCCCGGCGGCCAGCGTCTTGCGCAAGAACCCGAAGGGGAAGAGCGAGCCAACCCCCGCCAACTCGATACGCTCGATCCCTCGCCGCAGCGGCCGGAACGACCACTCCAGCCGGTCGGTGCCGCCCACCTCCAGCCGGCGCGCCAGCAGCAGCCGCTTCTGCGCCTGCGAGAGCCGCGCCTCCAGGTCGAACCAGAGCGCATAAGTGGGCAACACCCGCTTGCGGTTGCGCAGCTCCACGACGACCACCGCCTCCTGCCCCACCCGGAAGGGCGGCTCCGGCCTCAGCCTCCACTCCGTGCCGGAAAGGTTGCTCCACGCCAACACCCCGCTGAGCACCAGGCTGGCCAGCAGCAGCGCCAGCGTTATGAAGAGGATGTTGCTGCCCGTATTGTAGGCGGCCATGCCGATCGCCACGATGAGCACCAGCCCGGGCAACGTGGGCAAAATTCGCTGACGCTGCTTGGGCAACAGCAACCCCCAGAGCGCCTCGCGCCACGAGAAGTTGATCCACCAGCGCCGCCGGCTCGCCCCGCCGGCCCCATACCACTCGTCACTCGCCACCTCCGTGGCGCCGGCCCGAGTGCCCGCGTGCTGGAGGCTCGCAGGCACCAAGTCCTGCGCACCTCGCTCCGACATCTGTAGGGGCCCGCTCACACCGGTTCAGGAAGATGGGACAGCAGCCGCCGCAGGATGGTCTCGATGGTGGTGCGCTCCTCGAGCGCGTCGGCCCCCTGCCGCGCCAGCGCGAGGCGATGCGCCAGCACGGGCACCACCAGGCTAGTGACGTCGGCGGGCAGCACGAAATCGCGGCCGTGCAGGGTTGCGCGGGCCTGCGCCGCCTGCTTGAGCGCCAGCCCTCCGCGCACGCTCACCCCGGTGCGAAATTCGCTCTCGGTGCGCGTGGCCACCACGATCTTCAGGAGGTATTCAAGCACGCTATCCTCCACAAACACCCGCCCGGCCAGCGCCTGCAGTTCCACGATCTCGGTACGCGTTACCACAGGATCCACCGCGATGCTGTCGTAGCTCTGCCGCGGGCGCTGGAGGATCGCCAGTTCGTCGGCGGCCGCAGGATAGCCCATGCGCAGCCGCATAAGGAAACGGTCAAGCTGGCTCTCCGGCAGCGGGAAGGTGCCCTCGTAGTCCACCGGATTCTGGGTGGCGAAAACCATGAACGGCGTCCCCAGATCGTGGGTGGCGCCGTCGGCAGTGATGCGGCCGCGGTCCATCACCTCCAGCAGGGCCGACTGAGTCTTGGGCGTGGCGCGGTTGATCTCGTCGGCCAGCACGACGTTGGCAAACACCGGGCCCCGCTTGAATACAAACTCCCGCACCCTCTCGTCGTAGATCGCCACGCCGGTGACGTCGGTGGGCAGCAGATCGCTGGTGAACTGGATGCGCGAGAAGCTGCAATCGAGCGAGCGCGCCAGCGAGTAGGCCAGAGTGGTCTTGCCCAAGCCGGGCAGGTCCTCGAGCAGCAGGTGGCCGCCGGCCAGCAGGCAGACCAGCACCTGGTCTATAGCCTCGTCCTTGCCCTTGATCGTGCGGCGGATGTTGACGCGCAACCGGTCCAGTTGGTCCCGGCTGGCCGCCACGCGAGTTGCCTCGGCAGTTTCGCTCATGGCGCCCACGCTGGAGATATCCCACAAGGGAGCAAGCCGGGCTTGACCCTAGTCCGCGCCGAGCTGTGACCGCGCATTCGCCCCGCGTTGCGCTCGGACGAGGCCCCCCCCCGGAGCCCGCCGAAGGATGGTGCGTGCACTGCGAGCGCCGGGCCTCCACGGCCCCGGCCGCAGAGAGGGCAGCCACAGCGAAGTGGAGACACGACGGCGACTGTGCGGGTGTTTCAGTAGCGCCGTAGCAGCGAGGCCCCAGAATTGACCTGTCCCCAATCCGTTTCCGACTGCCCGGCCTAACCACCGTTCCGTTCCGACCGTAGGCCAGCCTGATTGCACTTGCCTCTTGAGCACAAAGCGCGCGAGTGGGCTCACCTCAAGGCACGGACCACTTGAGGCACGCAGCACGCGATCTCACAACTCGCGTCCTGCGGTGCGCTATGAAGAGACGCACCACGTGAAACCGCGCGTATGGTTGGATCGCGTTGACCTCAACGCGATCACCGATGCCGCGAGCGCAAGGGCCTCATTATCCGCCCACAGGCCGGCCCACCAAATCCATCCATCACAACTGCCGCCGCCATTGATTCCCATCACTCCACCGGGAACTGCGGACGATTCACAAGCCCGGCAGCACTGGTCTGGAGAAGCGCTTTCGTCGTTCGTTCAGTTCCGTAGCTAGAGTGTCTGGAGTCAGCCGATAGTCGCTCGTCAAACCAACATCGTAACCAGAAAGCCGTCTGTTCTTCCGGAGCGTTCGCGCGCTCATCCATTTCCGCCCAACGTCAGCTACCAAACGAAATCCAACAAACCTAATAACCCGAGCACCGGACTTGGTCGGAGAGTTAAACTCACCGACACCGATTTCGGCAATGTCCGCCCAAAGAAGAACACGACGCCGACCGAGAAACGGCTTAATCTCCAAACCACACTCGTTCACCCGCAAATAATCGCTATCGGATTTCGACCGACAATAGCCGACGAGCAACAAGACCGCTACGATACCACTACAGATGAGAGCCCTCGAGATACTCACTGCGGACGTTGAGCACCAATATCTGATAACAGGAAACGCAAAGAGCACGGCAAAAAGTCCAGTCACCCAATAGAACCCGGTCTTTGCCGGGCGATAGATCTTATCGGCGAGCAGCGGCGCAGCCTCAGCAGCCTCCAACTCCTGTTTACGCTTTCGGGTCATACTTGGCTTCATCAAATGGAGACGACACTGTCCACGCTCACTCATCCGTCAACCGCAGCTAACCCCCGACCCCACTGTCTCTTGCTCCGGACACATAAGTGGTTGATGAGCGGAGAGGCAGCGCAGGGTCTTTCCCGTGGCTCAGGAGAGGACGGCCGAAACTTTTAGACTGCGGAGGGCCCCCAGAATTGTCTGTCCCTAATCCGGCTCCGCCGAAGGATGGTGCGTGCACTGCGAGCGCCGGGCCTCCACGGCCCCGGCCGCAGGGAGGGCAGCCACAGCGAAGTGGAGACACGACGGCGATTGCGCGGGTGTTTAAGTAGCGCCGTAGCAGCGTGGGTTTCCTACCGCGGCCGGTGCGCGATGCCT
>CAJCBL010000050.1 GCA_903960515.1 uncultured Verrucomicrobiota bacterium | reverse complement strand
CGCAGGGCAGGAGCATCGGGGTCTGTCGGTCGAGATTGAAGAAGCGGGCGGCCATGGCCTATGAAAATACAGCATCACGTTGCCTGTCAACAAAATATGCAACTATTTTGAACAAAATCCGAAGTCCGACAGGCTGCTAGCGACCGGGACCGGCAATCTGGTAGGGTATGATTTACTAAACGGCCCGAATGATACTGTGGGTGGATACAATATAAGGGGGAAGATTAGTGGTTGCTCGAACGACTTCAGCGGGGAGCTGCGTTATACATTTAATGACATAACTGATGAGAATGGGTTTTGGGATGTGCTTAAATCCATTGTTGCGAGAACTGCCACTTTGGGAAGTCCAAGGAATTATGAGACACATATCTCTTGGGCGACGAAATTTGATGTTTCCATAGTTAATAGCAATGTAGTGGGTCAAGGCTGGCCATTCTAGTGCATGAAAGCTAAAACTATCTCTATTCTGTTTTTTGGAGGAGTGTTGGTTGCTGTATTAATTGCTGCTATTCACACATCGTTCAGGCCGCGAGTTCAGCCGGAAATAGTCCTTGTTAAGGGCTCGTATATTCCAATTGAGCCGAGAAAACATGTTGCTTCGCAATCAGGTAAATTTGAATTGTATCTTCCGTCGGAGCGTGAAACTTCGACAACCTTTGTGATTTCGAATTTGATGGACGGTGGTGCCTATTATCCCGAGATTCATTGGAGGAAGACATCCCCTGCTGTTTTCATGTGGGACGAATCAGACTGCGTTTGGGGGTGGACTGATGAAACAGAAGTTATGTCGTGGTCAAGAAGTACGACAGGACAATGGGAGGAAGTTAAAGGCCGTGCAATTCCATCAGAAGTTTTGAAGCGGATACAGGAACTGAAAGGGAATTTTAAGCGGACGGCTAAAGAATAGGTCGGCGGGGCAGCAATTGCATCCAGCGGCACGTCTGGCACCGGCTCGGCACCGAGCCTGCGCTCTATGTTGAGCCCTGCATCCTGCGGCGCTTGCGCTATGTCAAAACGGGTTCACCAGAATCTCCGGCCCATCGCCGGTCACATCCGCCCACCACTTGCGGAAGCTGCCGACATTGGCCTGACAAACAGCCGTCCAGTGGCTGGCACCAAGTTGGCGTTGCGCCCTATAGAGAGCGAGCCAGAGGTCGCGTCCCTCGAATTCGACAACGATATCCTTCAAGCGAGTGGCGCGGTCGCGTCCATAGCCGAACACCGACCACATACGCGCACCGCTGCCCTGGCCGGAATTGAGGGCCTTGCCCAGATACTTCGAAAGGTAGGCGCCGAGAGCCTTGGCGCCGCCTTTGCAGGGCTTGGCACCGTGCACTCGCCCAAAGCCGCACCGCTGGGCCACCTGGCGAACCAGATCGACAGACAGCCAGGAGGCGGTTGCGAAATGAACATGCCAGCCGTGCCCGCCTGGATGGGGCTCGGAAACCCGCACTCCGCCCCAGCGACGCGCCGCCTTGAGGACCGGCGTACGCCCACCGCGCTTGCCCGAGGGGACGGTATCCAACTCCTTGCCCATCGCGTCGCAGAAGGCCGACCAGCGCCGGCCCAGCTCCTTGGGATCGTCGACGACATCGGGCGTCGTGAGGGTCCAAAGGCGAAGGAGCCCACCGCGCACCGTTTCGGTCAGCGCCTGAACCGACCACTCGACAGCCAATTGGCGTTTTCTAGACATGGGTGTCTGGCTTGTTGTTACAGTGACAAGGTTAGTGTTGCCCCCGGGCGGGCGACGCGCTGCGCGCGTCATCCCGCCCTGGGCGCAACACGGTGTTGGGGCGCAGGCCGAGGACTTCTGGGGCTTCAAGGCGAGGATTGGCCATGCGGCCCGGTGTGCTGTGAGTTGTTGGAGGTGGTTTCACGCCCCAAGCATACCGCGGCGACAGAAGTGCGGATACCTCCTCTTCAACGCTCAAGAGTAGGAATTGGCCGGCAACGACGCCTCCCCGCCCGAATTCCTTGGAGCCATAACGGGGTCATGAATTAACTCTTGACTGGTCTTGATATAGAGACCCGAAGGGGACGGTGAGCACGAGCCCTGCATCTTCCCTCCGCTCCGGGCATATCGGTCGCAGCATCGCCCGGAATGCGGAGTGCCAGGTGCGATGATTCTCCTGAGTGCCAGGTTATTATGGTCGACAACAAACTGCCACGGTTCAACCTCCATTATGGTGAACGGCACGATCATCAGCAATACCTTCAGGGCCAGCTCCGTGCTGTTCGACCAGCTTGTGCAGAAGCGCGCCGGCTCCCCGGTGCTCACGACGACCAAGCAATTCGATAAACTGAACCGTCTCTCCGGGATTTCCTCTGTGTCCTCAGTGCCCTCTGTGGTGAATTCCGCCTCTTACGGCTTCAATAGTGCGAATCAACGCACT
>CAJCBL010000049.1 GCA_903960515.1 uncultured Verrucomicrobiota bacterium | reverse complement strand
GGCGCAGTTGCAGCAGGCGCAGGCGGCTGATCACCAAGCCCTGTTCCGCCGCGTGCAACTTGACCTCGGTCGCACGTCTGCCGCGAGTAACCCGACGGACCAACGCTTGCAGGAATTCGCCTCCGGCAACGACCCGCAACTGGCTGCGTTCGTCTTTCAATATGGTCGCTACCTGCTCATCGCTTCGAGCCGGGCCGGCGGTCAACCGGCGAACCTGCAAGGCATCTGGAACGACAAGCTGCGCCCGCCGTGGGACAGCAAATACACCTGCAACATCAACACCGAAATGAATTACTGGCCCGCCGAAGTCACCGCGCTGAGCGAGTGTCATGAGCCGCTGTTTGCCGCGCTGGCCGAGCTGTCGGAAACCGGGCGCATCGTGGCGCAGGAACACTACGGGGCAGGCGGCTGGGTCGTGCATCATAACTTCGATCTCTGGCGCGGCGCCGCACCGATCAACCGATCAAACCACGGCATCTGGGTCAGCGGCAGCGGTTGGATGGCCACGCATCTGTGGGAGCACTACTTGTTCACCCAAGACCGGGAGTTTCTCAAACAGACCGCCTTCCCTCTGATGATCGGTGCGGCGCTCTTCTACGCCGATTATCTCGTCGAAGATCCGGCCACGCACTGGCTCATCGGCGGCCCGTCCAATTCGCCCGAGCAGGGCGGCCTGGTCATGGGCCCGACCATGGACCATCAGATCATCCGTTGTTTGTTCCAAGCCTGCCTCGAGGCCGCGCGGCGGCTTAAACTGGACGCCGCCGACCAGCCGCTTATCGCCCGCCTCAACACGCTGCTGCCGCGCATCGCCCCCAACCAAGTGGGTCAGCACGCGCAGTTGCAAGAGTGGCTCGAAGACAAGGATGACCCCAAGAACCTGCACCGCCATGTCTCGCATCTCTGGGGTGTTTATCCCGGCTGGGACATTACTTGGCAGGAGCAGAAGTTCTATGGTGCTGCGCGGCAATCGCTGCTCTTCCGCGGCGACGCGGCCAACGGCTGGAGCATGGGTTGGAAAGTGAACCTATGGGCACGCTTCCTCGACGGGGATCATGCGCTGCTAATTTTGCGCAATTTGCTGCAGCCCGCCGCCAACGAGAGCGGACGGGGAGGTCTGTATCCCAACCTGTTCGATTCCTGCCCGCCGTTCCAGATTGACGGCAACTTCGGCGCCTGCGCGGGCGTCGCGGAGATGCTGCTACAGAGCCATGTGCGGGTGCCAGCCGGAACACGGAAGTCAGAAGGTGGAGAACAGCAGCCGGAATTCCTCGTTGATTTGTTGCCCGCCCTGCCGAAGGCGTGGCCCGCTGGCAGCGTCAAAGGCCTGCGCGCCCGTGGCGGCTTCGAGGTGGACATCGAATGGAAGGACGGCCAGGTCACCAATTACCGCATCCGTTCGTCGGAGCCGCGCGAGGTGAAGGTGCGGGTGAACGGCGAGACGAAGAAATGCGTATCTATCACACTATGAAAGCAACCTATCTGATATTGTTCGTCTGCCTGGTGTCCATGCAGACATCTCTTGCCGAGCCGCTGTTCACCCAGAACGGCAGCGATCCCTCGTTCGCAGAGGTGCTGCAAGG
>CAJCBL010000048.1 GCA_903960515.1 uncultured Verrucomicrobiota bacterium | reverse complement strand
CTCACGGCCGTGAGGGCAAACGGTTGGGCTCGGGGCGGCGTGGCGTGGGGGATAAGGCCGATCCAGCCGGCGGACACAGGGGCGGGGCGCGCGTACCTCAAGTTCGGTTGCGCCCCCCCGCGGGCATCGCCCGCGGCCCGGCCTTGCCTCGCACGGCCATGCGTGGCTCAACAGCGGGCATGATCTACCGTCGCTTCGGCCGCACCGGTCTCCAGATGCCCGTGTTCTCCTGCGGGGGCATGCGCTACCAGCACAAGTGGCAGGACGTGGCCCCGGCGGAGATTCCCGCCGACGGTCAAGCCAATGTGGAGGCGTGCATCGAGCGGGCGCTGGCCCTGGGCATCAACCATATCGAGACCGCCCGGCACTACGGCACCTCGGAGATGCAACTGGGGCGCATCCTGCCCCGCCTGCCGCGCGACAAGATGATCGTGCAAACCAAGGTGCCGCCTACGGCCGACCCGGCGGAGTTTCTGGCGACCTTCGAGAAGTCGATGGCCTACCTGGGCCTTGAGCATGTGGAACTGCTTTCCTTCCACGGGATCAATACCCAGCAGCTTCTCGACTGGACGCTGCGCCCCGGCGGCTGCCTGGCCCAGGCCCGCCAGCTCCAGCGCGACGGGCGGGTGCGCTTCATCGGTTTTTCCACCCACGCCACCTCCGACATCATCCTGGCCGCAGTGGAGACAGGGGAGTTCGACTACGTGAACCTGCACTGGTACTTCGTGAACGAGCTGAACTGGCCGGCCGTCGCCGCCGCCCGGCGACACGACATGGGGGTGTTCATCATTAGCCCCAACGACAAGGGTGGGAAGCTCCAGGATCGCCCGGCGTTGATGGCCGGCCTCACCGAGCCCTTCACCCCGATGCAGTTCAACGACCTGTTCTGCTTGGCTCGGCCGGAGATCCACACGCTCAGCCTGGGCGTTTCGCGCCCCTCCGATTTCGACGAACACGTGGCCATCATCCCGCACCTCGAGCGCGCCGCCGAGGTGGTGGCGCCGCTCGAGGCGAAGCTGCGCGCTCGGATGGTCGAGGTGCTCGGGGCCGAGTGGTGTGCGCACTGGGCGGCGGGGCTGCCGCACTACGTGGACATTCCCGGCGAGGTGAACGTAGCCGAGATCGCGCGGTTGTGGACCTACGGGCAGGGGCTCGAACTTCTGCCGTGGGCGAAAATGCGGTACAACCTGCTCGGCCAGGCCGACCACTGGTTTCCCGGCCACAATGCCGCCCGAGTGGCCGAGCTCGAGCTGGGCGAAGCACTCAAGGGCAGCCGGTTTGCCGCCAAGCTGCCCGCGCTGCTGGCCCAGGCGCACGCCGCCTATTACCAGGCGCCGGTGAAGCGCTTGAGCCAGAGCTGAGCCGTAACCAAGCGCGTCGCCCTGCGGCCGGGCTGAGCCCTCAATCCGGTGTCCGCCGCAGGGGCCTGTTTGCACGCGGTCTGCGCTCGAAATTGCGAGCTCGCTCCTACAACAATGGTTACGCCAGAGCCGTCGAAGCGCTACCGACGCAAGTTCCGTCCCTGGCCCGGGCCGAGTGCGGAATCCGGCGACCGGAATCCGGAGACTGGAAACCACGCACTGGAGCAGCCACCGATAGGCGATGTAACTACTACCGGGCTGGCTGCGCCCCCGCTAGAAGCTGGGCCCCTGCCCCGCCCGGCCCGGACTTGCGGCCCGCCCCCGGCCCCCAGTCCCCGGATGCAACGGATTTCCCCCCGCAGGGGCCCCGGGTGATTTTCCCCACCTCTTTGGCTCGCCAGTCGGGACTTTCGCGGCACTGTCGGGGCCGTTTCTTTCCCGCGTTGGGCCCGCCGCCGGGTCCCGCGATTCGCAGTAGGTCACCGTCACCCATCAGTATCCTTCCCGCCATGTCCTGGTCCCGTTTCACCTCGCTCTCCTTCCACGATGAACGCCTCGGGTTCACTCTCGACCTGAGCCGCATGAACTTCGACGCCGAGGCCCTCGCCATCCTCGAGCCCAAGTTCCAGCAGGCCTTCGACGACATGGCCCTGCTTGAGCAGGGGGCCATCGCCAACCCCGACGAGCAGCGCATGGTCGGCCACTACTGGCTGCGCTCCCCCGCCCTCGCCCCCACCCCTGAGATCAAGACCGCCGTCTCCGATTCCCTCATCCGCATCGAGGATTTCGCCGGCCGTGTGCACCGCGGCGAGATCACCGGCCCGAAGGGGTTGTTCAAACACGTGCTCGTCATCGGAATCGGCGGCTCCGCCCTGGGGCCCCAGTTTGTGCGCGAGGCCCTCGGCCAGCCGCAGGCCGACAAGATGACCGTCTGGTTCTTCGACAACACCGACCCGGACGGCATGGACAACGTCCTCGCCTCCCTCGCCGGCAAGCTGCCCGAGACCCTCGCCCTGGTCATCTCCAAGTCCGGTGGCACCGTGGAGACGCGCAACGGCATGCTCGAGGCCGCCGCCGCCTTCAAGGCCGCCGGCCTGCAGTATCCGAAACACTTTGTCGCCGTCACCGGCGAAGGCTCCAAGCTCGACCATGTAGCCCAGGGCGAAGGCTGGCTGGCGCGCTTCCCCATGTGGGACTGGGTGGGTGGCCGCACCAGCGTGCTCGGGCCGGTAGGCTTGTTGCCCGCCGCTCTCCAAGGCCTGGATATCGGCGAGATGCTCAACGGCGCCGCCGCCATGGACCAGCTCACCCGTCGCCAGGAACTGCGTTCCAACCCCGCCGCCCTGCTGGCCGCCGCGTGGTTCCTCGCCACCAAGGGCGCCGGAGAGAAGGACATGGTCATCCTCCCCTACAAGGACCGCCTGCTCCTGTTCTCGCGCTATCTCCAGCAGCTCATCATGGAGTCGATCGGCAAGGAGCTCGACCTGGCCCGCCGTGTGGTCAACCAGGGCATCGCCGTCTACGGCAACAAAGGCTCCAGCGACCAGCACGCCTATGTGCAGCAGTTGCGCGAGGGAGTGAACAACTTCTTTGTCACCTTCATCGAAGTGCTGCGCGACCGCGCCAGCGACTCCATGGAAGTCGAGGAGGGCGGCATCACCAGCGGCGACTACCTGCAGGGCTTCTACCTGGGTACCCGCGACGCGCTTACCGAGAAGGACCGCGAGTCGCTCACCATCACCGTGCCGGATGTCTCCCCGCGCACAGTGGGCTGCCTCATCGCCCTCTATGAGCGCGCCGTGGGCCTCTATGCGACCCTGGTCAACATCAACGCGTATCATCAGCCCGGTGTCGAAGCCGGCAAGAAGGCCGCCAGTGTGGTGATCGCACTCAAGAAGAAGATCACCTCCGCCCTCGATGCCGACCCGGGCACGGCCTTCAACGCCGAGGCCCTTGCCGCCCGCCTGGGCACCGATGCCGAGCCGGTCTTCAAGATCCTCGAACACCTTGCCGCCAACCCGCAGTCGGGCGTCACCCGGCAGCGCGGAGCCACCTGGCACCAGGCGACGTTCACCAAGAGCTGAGCCGAAGCCACGCAGTCGAGCCGGTGCCATTGATGGCGGCCGCTTGATTGTCTCCCAAGGCCGGATCGGTATCCGTGCCGTTCTGATTCTGAAAGGCGGAGCGCCCCGAGCGCTCCGCCTTTTTGCTGGCCGAGCGGGACTTCATGGCGGCAATAGATGAGGGCTGGGCAGCAGTGTGGCTCCGCCATCACCCTGGCGCATCCATTCATTCGTAGGAGCGTGCTTGCACGCGATTGAGAGCGCAGATCGCGTGCAAGCACGCTCCTACGACGGATTCAGAACTCGGGTCGCGTGCAAGCACGCTCCCACGGCGGGCACCGGAGTTGGTGCACTGCCAAAGCGAAAAGCGGTACGACTGCATAGTTACGCCTCAGCCCTCCACCCCCAAACCTCCGCCTTCCGCGCCTCCTCCTCCCCTCGGTCCGCCTCCCACCTTCCGCCCTTCCGCCTTCAGCCTTCCGTGTGGTGTTCACGGCGCGAAGTTTACCCCAACCCGCCCCTTAACTTATCGCCTGCCGACCCGATGTTGGACCACCGCCCGCCTCCGCCG
This sequence comes from uncultured Verrucomicrobiota bacterium, assembly GCA_903960515.1. GTDB lineage: Bacteria > Verrucomicrobiota > Verrucomicrobiia > Opitutales > Opitutaceae > CAJCBL01. The sequence goes on along the minus strand of CAJCBL010000048.1, from coordinate 5,412 downwards.
ACTCCCCTCGTCTACGGCCCGGGCGGCCACCATCATGGCACTTGTCGAAATCGATTCACTGGTCCCCGGCATGAAAGTCGGGAAGGACGTCGTGGAGTCCTCCGGACAAACCCTCCTGCGCTCGGGCACCGAGATCAACGAGAAGCACCTGCGCATCCTGCGCTCCTGGGGCGTGCAGCAGGTCGACATCGAGGGCGATAAACCCCCGGACGCCGACGACAATTTCCTCGCCCGCGCCACCCCCGCCATGCTCGACCGCGCCCACGCCACCGTGGGCGATCGCTTCCGCCGCGCCGATCCCTCCCATCCCGCCATCGCCGAGCTCATGCGCTTGGCCGTCATCGACGAGGTCCGCAGCCTCTCCAGCCAGCCCAGCCCATGAGCATTACAGTCGCCCAGCTCATCGCCAAGGTGCGCACGGTCTACTCCCTGCCGCAGACCTTCCACCGTCTCCAGGAAGTGGTGCAGAACCCGGACAGCTCCATGAGCGACATCGGCGAGGTGCTCATGGCCGACCAGGCCCTCTCCGCCCGCATCCTCCAGTTGGCCAACAGCTCCTTCTACGGCTTCCCCGCCCGCATCGAGACCATCAGCCACGCCGTTACCATGATCGGCGCCGAGCAGATGATCGCCCTGGTGCAGGGCACCTGCGTGGCCTCCATCTTCGGTCAGGTCCCCCGCGAACTGGTCAACATGGAGCTGTTCTGGAAGCACAGCATCGCCTGCGGGGTCACCGCCCGGCTGATCGCCGCGCGTCGCCGTGAACCTAACACCGAGCGCTTCTTCCTGCTGGGCCTGCTCCACGACATCGGCCGGCTGGTGATCTTCCAGCACCTGCCCACCGAGGCCGCCGAGACCATTGTGCGCGCCGGCCGCGAGCGCCGCATGCTCTACGAGACCGAGAACGCCGTGCTCGGCTTCGACCACGCCACCGTGGGCTACGACCTGCTGCGCACCTGGAAGCTGCCCAGCCGCCTCTCCGAGCCCATCAAGATGCACCACAGCTACAACGCGGCCAGTATCTACCCCATCGAGACCTCCATCCTGCACACTGCCGACGTGATCGTAAACGCCCTACGCTGCGGCACCAGCGGCGAGCGCTATGTGCCCCCTTTGCACGGCCCCCATTGGGACATGGCCGGAATGAGCGCCGAGATGCTCGGCCCCCTCTCCAAGGAGATCAACCGCCAGCTCGAAGAGGTCTCCCGCACCATCCTCGCCTGATCCGCCATGGATGCAGCCCAGCCCAGCGCCCTCACTCTGCCCCTGAACGACCTGCGCAAGCTGCGCCCCTTCGAGCAGATCGAGCTGCTTGAGGTGCTCACATCGCTGGGCAACTCGCTCAGCCTCCACAGCGGCGATTCCTCCGGGATTCTCAAGACCCTGCGCCTTCACCTGCGCCAAATCCTGCCCCTGCACACCGCCGCCTTCTACCTGGCCGACGCCGAATCCGCCGAGTTCCTCCTTGAGGACTGCGCCCCCGCCGAGCACCGCCCGCTCATCCAGCGCGCAGTAGACCGGGCGATAGCCGAGGGCACCTTCGCCTGGGCCCTGCGCCAAAACCGCCCCCTGGTCACCCGCGGCGACACCCCCGAGAGCACCCTGGTGCTCCACTCACTGGCCACCCGCTCGCACTGCCTGGGCATGTTCGTGGGGCTGGTACGCGACACCCGTATCCGCGAGGGCGACATCGGTATGCGGCTCCTCACCATCATCCTGGGGCAGGGCGCCTACGCCCTGGAAAATACCGCCCTCCAACTGCGCATCATGCGCCAAAACTCCGACCTTGAGCAGATGGTGCGCGAACGCACCTCCCAGCTCGAGGTGGCCCTGAAGGCCTCGCAGGATTCCTCCGTAGTGAAATCGCGCTTCCTGGCCAACATGAGCCACGAGATCCGCACCCCGATGAACGGCATCCTCGGCCTCACCGAGTTGCTCGAATCCTCCAACCTCGACGAGGAGCAGCGCGCCGACCTGCGCACCCTGCGCGAGTGCGGCCAAAACCTCCTCGTCATCCTCTCCGACATCCTCGACTACTCCAAGATCGAGGCGGGCAAGCTCGCCTTGGAGAACCAGCCCTTCGACCTCTTCAGCCTGGTGCACGATGTGGGCCGGCTGCTGCGCCCCCTTGCCCAGGCCAAGCAGGTGGAGTTGCGCGTGGACCTCGACGAGATCGTACCCCACCAAGTCGTGGGCGACCAGACCCGCCTGCGCCAGATCCTGCTCAACCTCACCGGCAACGCCATCAAGTTCACCGAGCACGGCTCCGTTATCCTGGCCATTCGCCTGGCCAAGCTCGACACCTCCAACGACTCCCAGCTCCTGCGTTTCGAGATCATCGATACCGGCATCGGCATGCGTCCGGATACTCTCGACAGCCTCTTCAAGCCCTTCTCCCAAGCCGACGCCTCCACCACCCGCCTCTACGGCGGCACCGGGCTGGGCCTGGCCATCAGCAAGTCGCTGTGCAACCTCATGGGCGGCGACATCTGGGCCACCAGCCGCCCCGGCCAGGGCAGCACATTTACCTGCGACATCCCCTTCGAGTTGGTCGAGCACCCGCACCACCCCTCCCCTCGCTCGCCCAGCCCTGTATTCGACCAGGGCCTAGCGGAGGCCCACCCCCTGCGCGTACTGGTGGTCGACGACAGCCCCATGAACCAGCTCGTCGCCTGCCGCATGCTCACCAAGATGGGCTACGCACCCTCCATCGCCACCGGTGGCCGGCAGGGGCTGCGGATCGCCCTAGAGGATATCTTCGACCTCATCCTCCTGGACCTGCAGATGCCCGATGTAGACGGCTACGACGTGCTCGCACAGCTCACCGCCCTGGTCCCCGTCGGTCACCGCCCCCGAATGGTCGCCATGACCGCCAACGCCCTGCGCGAGGACCGCGAGAAATGCATGAAGGCCGGCTTCAACGGGTTTCTGCCCAAACCCTTCTCGTCCCAAGATCTCAAGGCCGTGCTGCTCGACACCCTACCCGTGGGCCCCGTGCCCAAATAGCCCGCACCGCCGGCGTCGCACGCAGGAACCAATCTGTCGCAGGAGCGTGCTTGCACGCCCTCCAGAGCGCGGATCGCGTGCAAGCACGCTCCTACCGCTGACGCCGGAGTCTGAGCATTGTCTGAGCGCGAAGCGGTGCGATCGCACCGGTACGGCCACAAGGTGTTCCGCCTTCAGCCTTCAGGTTTCAGCCTTCAGCCTTCCCGTTCCGCCTTCAGCCTTCCCGTTCCGCCTTCCCGTTCCGCGCCTCTCCCGTCTTGCAGTCGGCCGGACGGGCACACAACTATCGCCCCCATGCAAAAGGATGTCGTCGAGGTCGCAGTCAAAGGGGTCATGCCCACCGCCAACGGTTGCGCGGTCTTCCTTGGCAACGACGAGAAGAATTTCGTCATCTACGTGGACCACTCCGTGGGTAACGCCATCTCGATGACGATGCATGGCGTGAAAAAGGACCGGCCCCTCACCCACGACCTCATCGGCAACATCCTCCTGGGCCTGGAGGTCACCCTTGAGCGCGTTGTCATCAACGATGTGGACAACGGCACTTTCTTTGCCCGCATCATCCTGCTGATGCAAAACGAGCTCGGCCGTAAGATCATCGAGGTCGACGCCCGCCCCAGCGACTCGCTCGTGCTCGCCCTCCAGCAGAAGAAACCCGTCTTCGTCGCCCGCCGCGTCTTCGACGCCGTGGAGGACATGACCGAGATCCTCGAACGCGTGCTCAAGCAGCAGACCGAGGAGGCCGATGACGATGACGACGACGAGGACGACCCAACCGACGAGACCGGCGACAAGCTCTAAGCCGCCACCGTCCTTCTCCGTCTTCGCCGCGTAGCGACACCCGAGTGTCGTCAAACGCGCGCCCCGTCCCATGCCTGCTCCCGCCGTCACTCCCTTGCGCCCGCTGCCGCCGCCGCTACACCCAGGGCTGCCCCTCACCGCGCTCGCACCGATGCAGGACGTCACCGACCTGCCCTTCATGGCGGTGATCGCCCACTACGGAGCGCCGGACTACTTTTTCACCGAGTTCTTCCGCGTCCACGCCACCTCGCGTCTCGAGCCGCACATCGTGCGCTCGATCACCGACAACGCCACCGGCCGCCCCGTCTTCGCTCAACTCATCGGCGAGAGCCTGCCCGACCTCGCCCGCGCCGCCGCCGACCTGCTGCGGCTGCCCGCCGCCGGCATCGATCTCAACCTCGGTTGCCCCGCCCCGAAGATCTACCGCAAGAACGTGGGCGGGGGCCTCCACCGCGACCTCGCCAAGCTGGGTGAAATCCTGCGCACCCTGCGCGCCTCCACCCTCGGTATCTTCACCGTAAAGACGCGTATCGGCTTCGAGGACGGCGCCACCTTCGAGCGCCTCCTTGAGCTGGTAGATCTCCACGGCGCCGACCTGCTCAGCGTACACTGCCGCAGCGTGAAGGAGCTCTACCGCGGCGAGCCGCACTACGAGTTCGCCGCCCGCGCCGTGGCCCGCCTGCGCTGCCCCGTGCTGGCCAACGGCGAGATCTCCTCCGCCGCCAAGGCCGGCGCCGTGCTCGCCTCCACTGGCGCGGCCGGAGTGATGGTGGGCCGCCACGCCATCCGCAATCCCTGGATCTTTCGCCAGATCCGCGAGCACTGCTCTGGCATGCCCGTATTCGCGCCCACCTTGGGAGAGGTGCGCGAATACATCGACCGGCTCTTCCGCGCCACCGCCAACCCGGCCGCCCCCGAACTAGCCCGGGTGAGCCGCTTGAAAAAGTACCTCAACTTCATCGCCCAAAGTGTGGATGCGGAGGGCCGTTTCCTGCGGGCCATGCGCCACACCCACACCGAGGCCGAGCTCTTCGCGGTGTGCGACGAGCATCTGCTGGGCGCCCCCGCCACGCCCTTCGCCACCGAGCCCTACCCCGGCGTGATCGCCCGGCCCAATTGCGAGCTGCCGTTGGGCATGGCCTGCACCTGAGGCGTAGCCATGTGGACCGATTGTAGGTTCGCACCCAGTTGTGTCCGTACCGGTTCGATCGCAGACGGTGACAGCGGCGGACCTAACGAAGAACGAAGAGTACCGAAGGCAGAGTGCGGAACCCGGAAGGATGAGACCGGAGGGATACTCGCTACTTCTATTCGAGCTCTGCGTTCATCAATCGACGCTCTGCGTTAGCGCAGCTCCGCGACGCCCCTACTCCACCTTCCGTGGAGAACAGATCAGAGCGATAATGCCGTCGGACCGCAGGATCCCGACTGGGGCGCGCAAACGCGGCCGCCGCCGATTGGTCGCCTAGCAGCCTGTCGGACTTCGGATTTTGTTCAAAATAGTTGCATATTTTGTTGACAGGCAACGGGATGCTGTATTTTCATAGGCCATGGCCGCCCGCTTCTTCAATCTCGACCGACAGACCCCGATGCTCCTGCCCTGCG
>CAJCBL010000047.1 GCA_903960515.1 uncultured Verrucomicrobiota bacterium | reverse complement strand
CGGTTCGCAGGCCTTTGTCGCGCTGCATCTGGCAGCGTATCGCCGCCGCTATGGCGCTCGCCAACGCAGCGCTCCTCGACCGCTGTTGCCCATCACCGATTGGGGCGGCCTCAACGTCCTGCGTGCCCTGCGCCACAGCCCTTTCGGGTAAGATGGAGCGGATTAATGGCTGACAGGAAGGGGTTGGATACGGGGAGCGCAACGGGGAGCGGGGCAGCGCGGCATCGCCCCGCTCGGTAGGCGACCGCCGATCCAGCCCGGCGGGGGCCTGTGCCGCCCGCAGGCAGCCGCACTGGCCTCAAGCACCACCGTCTCCGGCATGCTAACGCTTGCCTAGGCCGTTGGCGGGGCGGAGCTCGCTCTCAAACTCGGCGCACTCCGGCTCGGGTTCGGCCTGGGGACCTAGTCCCAGCGCTCCCTGCGGCCGGCTTAGCTGGAGGCCCGGCGCTCGCAGCGCCCGCGCACCGGGCAGGGCATTCTCTGCGTATCCTTGTTTGCGCCCCGTTGACGTCGGCCCCCGCATCTCCACCATCAAACGCCTGTGAACGACTCCTCCGATACCGATTTGGCACGCCCTGAACCCGGCGAGGTGGGCCTTGTTGAGGTCCGCGACTTTGTCTCCACGGAGCCGTTTACCTTCGACAACGGCCAGACGCTCCCCGGCATCACGCTGCGCTACGAAACCTACGGCCGCCTCAATGCCGCTCGCGACAACGCCCTGTTTGTGGCCCATGCACTCAGCGGCGACCACCATGCCGCTGGTATCCACTCGCTCAATGACCGCAAGTCCGGCTGGTGGAACAACATCATCGGGCCGGGCAAGGCGGTGGATACCAATCGCTATTTCGTGGTGTGCTCCAACTGCCTGGGCGGCTGCGTGGGCTCCACCGGCCCTAGTTCGCTCAACCCCGAGACCGGCCGCCCCTGGGGCATCGCCTTCCCCCAGGTGACCATCCGCGACATGGTGCGCGCCGACAAACGCCTCTTCGACCACTTGGGCATTACCGCCTTGCAGGCGGTCATCGGCGGTTCGATGGGCGGGATGCGCGTGCTCCAGTTTGGCATCGAGTACCCCGGCTTTGTTCGCCGTCTGCTGCCGATGGCCACCACCGCCCGCGAGAACGCCCAGGCGATCGCCTTCAACGCCGTGGGCCGCGAGGCCATCGTGCAGGATCCCGATTGGCACCGCGGAGAGTATTCGAAGGGTGGGGGGCCGCGCGTGGGCCTGGCCATCGCCCGAATGATGGCCCACATCACCTACCTTTCCGATACGTCGATGGAGCAGAAGTTCGGGCGCCGCAAACGCGACGGTGCCGCCGGCGCCGAGGCCGCGGCCAACTTCGACGCGCAGTACGAGGTGGAGAGCTATCTCCAGCACCAGGGGCAGGCGTTCATCAACCGCTTCGACGCGAACTCCTATCTCTACATCACCCGCGCTATCGACGATTTCGATCTGGCTGGTGGCTACGGCTCACTAGAAAAGGCCTTTAGCGGGGTGAAGGCGCGCACCCTCTGTGTGGCCTTCACCAGCGATTGGCTTTTCCCCGCCGCGCAGAATCGCGAGATCGTGCTCGCCCTGCTGCGCGCAGGGAAATCGGCCAGCTACGCCGAACTCTCCACCGATCTGGGGCACGACTCCTTTCTGCTCGATTCGCCCCAACTCTACGATTTGGTGCGCGATTTCCTGGCAGCCCCGGTGGAGTGAGCCCCGCGAGTAGCCGGGCAAGAGTGGCGTTGATTGGTGGAGGCAACGCTTGCGAGGAACGACTCACCGGGCCGTGGCGGGTGGAGCCCATCCTTCTCGGACGGCCTCTGTATCTAGACGGGGGAGGTCTCGTGGGCCTGAGGGCCTAGGGGCGACCATGTAGTTCGCCACGCCTGGCTCTCGGGATTTCTCCGGCCCCCGGCGCTGCGGTAGGGCCGTCGCGGCTCGTTGCTAACACCGACCACCGAACTCCCGATGATGAACGCAAAACTCATACACCAGTAGTGAGGAGCGCGGCCTGGGTGCTGACCGGTACAGGCAGGCGGGGAGCGGGAATCTTCGCGGTCTCCGGCTTCCGGTTTCCGAACTTCGCCACTCTTCGTTAGGGCCGCCGCCACTGCCGACGTGGGGCTGTGAGGACGCAAGGTTCGACCTACAATCGCATTGGATCGCCAGCGCTGAGATCGGTCGCTCGGCCCACCTCGCCATCTGGGCTAAAGGATGCTCCGGCCGGTCCGATTGGCGGTGGTGCCCGCTCGCGCTCCCGCGCGGGCGACCGTTATCGCATGTTCACCACCGGCAGTCGTGCACTCAACCCGCCCGGATTGTCACGAGCCGCCGTCTTCGGACTGGTGCTCGTGCTGGTCGTGGGTGCGGCGGTGTGCGTGATGCTGGCCAGCGGCAGTTGGAGCGAGCTCCGAACCTGCCGCACGATGGCCCGCAATGTGGCGCTGGTGCGCGCCATAGCCGAGACGGTGCAGCCTTTGCAGGACGAACGCCGCGGGATGGCGTTGGCCGCCGCCGGTATCGAGTGGCCGGGCACTCCTGCGCTGCTGCGGCAGCGCTCTGAGGCTGGGGTGGTGCGATTGCTGCCGCTGTTGGAGGCTGCGGAAATCGATCCCTCTTTGCGCTCGATGGTCGCTCAGACAATGCGGGCTTTCAACGAGGAGGCGGGTGCTCGCGACATTGATGGACTCACCGCCGTCATCGACTTGTTGTTGCGGCTGGTGCGTGCGGTCGCTCGCGGGCCTACTTCCAGTGGGATGGGGCCGATGATGGCGACGAGCCATGACCTGCAATTGCTCCACGAGGAGGCCTCGCAACTCCAGTTTGGGATGGCGGTGCGGGCGGGTGCAACCGCGCCAGTGCCGGAGTGGCTGGCTGAGCTGGACGTCCGGGTGCGCCAGGTTGTGGACCAACCGCAGTGGGTGCTCTCGGAGCGCGTGGAGTCCGGTTTGGTGGAGCTGTCGCGCACGCCCGCGTGGATCGAGTTCTCCGCCGGCTGTCGCCACTTGCCCAGTGCCGAGCGGGTCCGGCTCGCCGAGGCGGGCGCTGCGGTGGTGCGGGCCTTGGCGCGTATTCGGGATGGAGAATTGGATGCGTTGGCGACGCGGTTGGCGGCGCGGGGCGCCGCGGCGCAGGTGGAGCTGGCGCTGCCCTTGGTGTGCGTTGCGGCGCTGCTGGGGTGTGGTGGGGCACTCTTCGCCTCGCTGCGCCGGTTGCGCGGGGAGTTGCTTAGCCGGGCTCGCGTTCAACAGGAGTTGGAGCGCACCCGTGACAATCTCGAGCATTTCCGGCAGGCCATGGATGTGCAGGCGGTCGTCGCGGTGACCGACGCCGAGGGCGTGATCTTGGAGGTGAACGACCGGTTTTGCTCCACCAGCGGCTACAGCCGCCAGGAGCTGGTCGGGCACACCCACCGCCTCATGAAGTCCCCGCAGCATTCCCCGGAGTTCTATCGCGACATGTGGCAGACCATCCAGACCGGGCGGATCTGGCAGGGGGAAGTGTGCAACCTCACCAAGGCCGGGGCGGTCTGCTATTTCGATACGGTGATCGTGCCCATTTTCGGGGCTGGCGGCCGGCCCGAACGCTATATCGCGGTGCGCCACGACGTCACCGAGCGCAAACGCACGGCGATGGAGCTGGAGCGCCTCGCGCTGGTGGCGCAGAAGACCACCGCCGCGGTGGTGATCACCGACCCGCAGGGGCGCGCCGAGTGGGTGAACTCTGCCTTCGAGCAGCTCTCGGGGTATCCGGCGTCCCAGCTCCTGGGGCGCACTCCCGGCCGGATGCTGCAGGGGGCCGACACCGATCTGCAGGTCGTGGCGCGGATGCGCGCAGAGCGTGTAGCGGGGCGCCCATTCGAGGTGGAGTTGCTCAACTACCGTTGCGGCGGTGCTCCGTACTGGGTGCACATCAAGGCCGATCCGGTGCACGGGGTTGACGGTCGGGTGTTGCGCTTTGTGGCGGTGGAGACCGACGTGACCCAGCGCCGCCGCAAAGAGATCCTCTATACGAGCATTCTCGACAGCGTTTCCTACGCGCTCTTCGCCACCTCCGCCCAGGGCACGATTGAGGTGTTCAATCGCGGTGCCGAGCAGTTGCTGGGCTACCGGGCCGGGGAGATGGTCGGCAAGGCCACCCCCTGCATCTTCCATGACCCCGATGAGGTGGTGCGTCGGGCCGAGGTGCTCAGCGTCGAGTTGGGCCGGCCGGTGGCCCCGAGCTTCGAGGCCTTTGTTGCCAAGGTGGAGTCCACCCGCGCCGCCGACGAGAACGAGTGGACCTACCTGCGCAAGGACGGCTCACGCGTGGCGGTGCGCTTGGCGGTATCGGCGATGTGCGACCGCGAGGGTCGGATCACTGGATACCTGGGTATCGCGCAGGACATCACCAAGCAGGTGAGGACTCTTGAGTGTCTGCGCAGCAGCGAGGAGCGCTGGCAGTTGGCCATCTCCGGCAGCAACGACGGCGCGTGGGAGTGGGACATCATCACCGATCGCATGTGGGTTTCGCCGCGCGACCGCGAGATCCTGGGCCTGCCCGTCACCGAGGAATACGTACCGCGGGCCCTCTGGCTGGGGGCCATGCACCCCGACGACGTCGGTGAGATGCGCGAGGCCGTGCAGCAGTATTTCTCTGGGAGGGCGGCGGTGTTTGAAAACACCCACCGCGTGCGCCGGCCCGACGGCCAGTGGCGCTGGGTGCTGAGCCGCGGCAAGGCCGTCTTCGATGCCCAGGGGCGGCCGCAGCGCATGCTCGGTACCCATACCGATGTCACCTCCAGCCACCTGCTCCAGGATTTGCTGCGCGAGAGCGAGGCGCGGTTGTTGGAGGCGCAGGCGGTGGCGCGCATCGGCAACTGGTCGATCGACGCGCGCACCCGGGTGGCCGGGTGGTCCGGGGAGGCCTCGAATATTTTCGGTCTTAGAATACGCACCGCCGGCATGGGCCTGCTGCTACGGCTTTGCCCCGCCCCTTCGCGCGCGCTGGTTCGGGCGGCCCTCGGCCTGGCGCTGGCGCGAGGCGAGGGCACCCAGTTCGACGCTCGCCTGCTCGGCCCGCGGCGCTGCGATATCTGGGTGCGCATCACTGTGCGTGCGGAATGCCACGACGAGCAGGTTGTGCGCGTGTACGGTACTGTGCAGGACATCACCGAACTCCACGAGGCGGAGCGTAGGCAGCGCGAGATCGCCCAGCGCCTGGAGAAGCTCGCCGCCCAGGTGCCGGGCGTGGTCTACCAGTTGGTCCGGCGTGCCGACGGCACCACGTACATGCCCTATGCAAGCCCGGGCCTGCGCGAGATCTACGGGCTGGAGCCGGGGGCGGTGCTTCACGACGCTAGCCCTGCCTTCGGCGCGATTCATCCGGAAGATCTTCCGGCGGTGAACGACTCGGTGCGCGAGTCGGCCGAGCACCTGCTTCCCTGGACCTGTGAGTTTCGCGTGCGCCGCGGCGAATCGTGGCGCTGGCTATTCGGCAGCGCCATGCCGGAGCGACTGTCCGACGGCTCGGTGATGTGGTATGGAATCAATACCGACATTTCGGTCCGCAAGGACGTGGAAGAACGCCTGCGCGAGCACGAGGCCTTCCTCAAGGAGCTCTACAGCGGCATCGAGCTGCCCATCTGGGTGCTGGATGTGGTAGGCAAGGACGAGTTCCGGTATGTGGGCGTGAACCCGGCGTACGAGCGCATCACCGGGTTGAGCGATGCCTTCATGGCCGGGCGCAGCCCTCTCGACCTGGCTCCGCGCATCGCCCCCGAGGCGTGCCGGCAGATGCACGCCCATTTCCGCGACTGCCTGCTGGCCGGCAGCACGATCAACTACGAGGAACTGCTGCCCATCGACAACCAGGAGCGCTGGTGGCTCACCCAGATCAAGCCCGTGCGCGACAGCCATGGCCGCATCGTGAGACTCATCGGCTCGGCCATCGAGATCACCGATCGCATGGAGATGGAGCAACGCCTGCGCGAGAGCGAGGAGCGCTTCTTCCTCATCGCCCGCGCCACCAGCGACGCCGTATGGGACTACGACCCGGCCGCCGGCGCCCTGTGGTGGAGCGACGGTGTCACCCGCCTTTTCGGCTACGAGCAGCCCGGGCCCGGCGCGGGGGTGCGTTGGTGGTTCTCGCGCATCCATTCCGAGGATCGGGTACGGGTGGAGGCCGATTTCGGCGTCGCCCTGGCCTCAGCCGCCGACCGCTGGGAATGCGAATACCGGTTCCTGCATGCCGACGGCCGGGTTCTGGTCGTATTCGACCGCGCCCTGATCCTGCGCGGCTCGGGCAACCGGGCCATGCGTGTGGTGGGAGGCATGATGGACATCTCCGGGCAGCGGGCCGTGCAGGACGAGATGCGCCAGGCCAAGGAGGCCGCCGAGGGGGCCAACCGGCAACTGCACGATTCGGTGCAGCGCGCCAACCAACTCGCCTGCGAGGCCGCGGCGGCCACCGTGGCCAAGTCCGAGTTCCTGGCGAACATGAGCCACGAGATCCGCACCCCCCTTAACGCCATCATCGGCATGGGTGGGATAATCTTGGGTACCGAGCTCACTGAGCAGCAGCGCGAGTTTGCCGAGACCATCCGGGTGTCCGGCGACACGTTGTTGGCCCTGATCAACGACATCCTCGACTTCTCCAAGATCGAGTCCGGCAACCTCGAACTGGAGCAGGCCGCCTTCGGCCTGCACGACTGCGTGGAGTCGGCCCTCGATGTACTCGGCCCCCGCGCCACCGAGAAACATCTCGATCTGCTCTACTGGATCGACCCCTTGGTGCCCGCAGTATTGGAGGGCGATGTCACGCGCCTGCGGCAGGTGGTGGTCAATCTTGTGGGCAACGCGGTGAAGTTCACCACCGAGGGCGAGGTGCACGTGGGCGTGGAGCCGGCCGGCCTGGAGCCCGACGGCCGGTTGCGGCTGCGCTTCACCGTGCGTGACACCGGTATCGGGATACCCCCGGAGCGGATGGACCGCCTCTTCAAGAGCTTCAGCCAGGTCGACGCCTCCACCACCCGCCGCTACGGCGGCACCGGTCTGGGGCTGGCCATCAGCCGCAGGCTGGTCGACCTGATGGGCGGGCGCATCTGGGCCGAGAGCGAGTTGGGCAGGGGCAGCCGGTTTATCTTCGAGATGCTCGTGGGGGTAGGGACTGCGGCGGCCCTTGTACCCTATGCGCCATCGCAAACGGTGGCCGGGCGTGCGGTGCTCGTCGTAGACGACAACGCCACCAGCCGCGACATCCTCTGCAGGCATTGCATCGCCTGGGGGCTGGTGCCCCACGCGGTGGCGCAGGTGCCCGAGGCGGTCGAGCGGCTGCAGCGCGGAGCGCTGTGCGATCTTGTGGTACTAGACCAGCCACGCGAAGGATGCGATGTCACCGCCCTTGTGCGCGCGCTTCGTGAATTGCCCGGCCGCTCCGCCTTGCCGGTGCTGCTGCTTTCGCCAATCGATTCGCTGGGCCATCTGCCGGCCGAACTGGCGATTGCCGGGCAGTTGTCTCGCCCGGTGAAGGTGGCGGCATTGCGCGATGCGGTGGTCCACGCACTGGGAGTGTCGGCGGCCACGCCGGCGCGCCTGGTGGCCGCCCGCCACAAGCTCTCCGAGGAGCACCCGCTCAAGGTGTTGCTGGCCGAGGACAACGTGACCAACCAGCGAGTGGCCCAGCTCATCCTCGGGCGTTTCGGATACAGGGCGGACATCGCCACCAATGGCCTTGAGGCCATTGCCGCGCTGGATCGGCAGAGCTACGACGTGGTCTTTCTGGATGTGCAGATGCCCGAGATGGACGGCCTGGCCGCCGCGCGCGAGATCTGCACGCGGTGGGGCCCGGCCCGACGCCCGCGCATGATCGCGATGACGGCCAACGCCATGGTGGGCGACCGCGAGGCGTGCCTTGCAGCCGGTATGCATGATTATGTGTCGAAGCCGGTGCAGCCCACCGAGTTGGAGGCCGCGCTGCGCCGCGCTATCGCCGCGCAGGCCGCTGCGGCAGGGCGCTGAGGTGTAACCATTGATTTGGAGCGTGCTAGGCTCGAGTCCGAGTAGCAGGAGCGTGCTTGCGCGCCATCTGCCATCAAGCGCGTGCAAACACGCTCCTGCGGCCGACTCCGGAGGTAGGGCACTGGCCAAGCTCGAAGGGGGGGCGACATGATGGTTACGGCCCCGTGTCCACAGATTCCAGCCGCCGTGCGGGCCTTGCGTGCGTACCGGCTCCACGTTCACGGCGTGCCCAGGCAAACCCCACAGCCGGGGCGCATTCCGGCCCTGGGCGGTGGGGGAGGGCCCCTCCCGGGTTCACGGCTCCGGGCAGGCGCCGCCTGGGCCGGGCCCGGTGCCTGGCCGGCGGCGACGTATCCGGCGCTTAGGGTATTGTCCGGGCCCCTTCATTGCCCCGATGCGTTGGGCTTCTGAGAATTGGGTTGCCACCCCTTTTTGCGGGGCGTTTCGTGGAGCTCTTTCGCAACTCCAACATCTCAATTTGCACTGCCATGGCTGAACTCGTCGGCAATCTCCTAGTGGGTCAATCCGGTGGACCGACTGCGGTCATCAACTCCAGCATCGCCGGCGTCGTCAACGAGGCCCTCAACCACTCCTGTGTCGAGGAGATCTACGGCGGCCTCAATGGCGTGCTCGGTATTCTCAATGAGGAGTTCATCGATCTCGCCTCCGAGTCGCAGCAGACCATCCGCGGCCTGCGCTACACACCCGGAGCCGCTCTGGGCACCTGCCGCTACAAGCTCAAGCAGCAGGCCGATTTCGATCGCGTGATCGAGGTCTTCAAGGCGCACAACATCCGCTATTTCTTCTACGCCGGTGGTAATGATTCGCAGGACACCGCGGACAAGATCTCCAAGCTCGCAGCCGCTCAGGGCTGGGAGATGCGTGTGATCGGTGTGCCCAAGACCATCGACAACGATCTGGTCTCCACCGACCACTGCCCGGGCTACGGCTCGGTGATCAAGCATATCTCCACCGTCGTGCGCGAGCTCGCCTGCGACCACCAGGCCATGGGCCAGGGCGATCTCGTATCCATCCTCGAAGTGATGGGCCGCTCGGCCGGCTGGATAGCCGCCGGTGCCTCGCTGGCCAAGCGCCGCGACCATCCGCACGATCCGCCGCACATCATCCTTTTGCCCGAGGTACCGTTCGACAATGACAAGTTCCTCGAGGACGTGCGCCGCGTGCTCAAGCGCGAGAAGTACTGCCTGGTCGTCGTCGGCGAAGGCCTCTTGGACAAGGACGGCAATTACGTAGCCACCGGCGACGGCACGGACGCCTTCGGCCACGCCCAATTGGGCGGCGCGGGCGAGTTCCTCGCCGGCTTGGTTGATCAGGGCATCCCTGGTGTGAAGTCCCGTGTTGCCAAGTTGGGCATCGTGCAGCGGGCGGCCGCCGTTGGTGCATCCAAGACCGACAGCGACGAGGCGTTCATGGCGGGTCAGGCTGCGGTGAAGGCCGCGGTGGCCGGCGAGAACGACAAGTGCGTGATCCTCGTGCGTGGCGATACCGAACAGTATTCCTGTGAGACCACTTTGGTGCCGCTCTCCGAGATCGCCAACGGCGTGAAGATGCTCCCCAAGGAATGGATCAACGAGGACGGCATCAGCATGAACTTCCAGTTCCATCGTTATGCGCTGCCGTTGATCCAGGGCGAGGTGCCGGTTCCCTTTGAGGGCGGGTTGCCCGCTTTTGTGAAGCTCGAGAAGCGGTCGGTGGACAAGCTCCTCCAGCCTTACGCGGTCTGATCTGGATCTGAATTTTCCCCGGGCGCGGCCTTCATGGCCGCGCCTTTTTTGTGGGCTTGCGTACCCACGATCCGGTGCGAGGGGCGGCGGGGATCGTGTGCAAGCACGCTCCGGCTACAGAATGGTCAAGGCTGGGCCTGAACGCAGCAATTGGATCTACGGAGTGAATGAAGTCATTGGGGGACGGTCTCCTTGGGGCAGATGGCGGTCGTATCCCGATTCTCGTGGTCGTGGTATTGCTGGATAGAGCGGCTGTCGGTGCCTCCTTTGAGCATGTGTGTGGCTGCTGCGGTTGCCGGCGGGGGCGGGGTGCGGAGGTCAGCTTGCGGCGGCGGGCATGGGCCTGAGATGCTTGTCGAGCATCGCCTGCACGCTGGTCGGTGTCAGGGGCTTGGCGACATAGTCGTCCATGCCCGCTTCAATGCACTGCTCACGGTCGCCGGTCATCGCATTGGCGGTCATCGCCACGATCCGGATTTCCCGAGCGAACCCCGGCGCCCCGGCGGCCTGCAGGGAGCGGATACGCTTGGTGGCCTCGAAGCCGTCGAGTACGGGCATCTGCACATCCATGAGTACGAGGTCGTAGGGGTGGAGGCAGAGTTTGTCGATGGCTTCCTGTCCGTTGCCGGCAACCACGGCGGCGTGGCCCGCGTTCTTCAAATACTGCAGGGCCACCTTCTGGTTCACCCGGTTGTCCTCGGCGATGAGGATGCGGGCGCCATTTGTCCCGGCTGCCTCGATGGCAATGGCCACAGGTGGCACCGCCACCACCGCAGCCTGCGGCGCGCCCAAGGAGCGCAAGATCAGTTCGCGCAGCCGGTTGGCCGGGATCGGTTTGAACTCATACGCGGTGAGCCCGAATTCCTTCATCTGTTCGGGGTTCAATCGATCGCCAGAGGAGCTCACCAGCACCATTACCGGGGTGCCCAGAGTCTTGTCGTTCTTGATGGTGCGGGCCAAATCCAGGCCGTCGGCACCGGGCATGTGGTGGTCGATGAGCAGTAGATCGTAGGGCCGCGTAGCGGCCGCGGCTTCGTTGAGGGCGAGTACGGCGGCGCCGGCGGAGTCGACGGTTTGATGCTGCACGTTCCAGCGATCCAGGACGAAATGGAAATACTTCCGGTTGGTTGCGTTGTCGTCCACTACGAGCACTCGGCGGTTGTCTAGCGTGGTGATTGGTACGATCGGGGGTGGCTCGCCGATGGCGGGTGCGAAATCGGCGACAAACCAGAAGCGCGAGCCGCGGCCCAGCGTGCTCACAACTCCGATCTCGCCGTTCATCATTTCAACCAGGCGCCGGCTGATGGCCAGGCCCAGACCGGTGCCACCAAATTTGCGAGTCGTGGCGGCGTCGGCCTGCACGAAGCGCTGGAAAAGGTTTTTTTGCACTTCCGGGGGGATGCCGATGCCGCTGTCCTCGACTTCGAAGCGCAGGCGTGTGTTGTTGCCGGTTGGGTCGGCAGGGCCCACCCGTACGATGACTTGGCCATTTTCGGTGAACTTGATGGCGTTGCCGATGAGGTTAAGGAGGATTTGCCGGATACGTACCGGGTCGCCGCGCACATGCTGGGCGGTGGCCGGGTCGATGTCTAGGAGCCTGTCGGACTGAGAAATCAGCCCTGCCGTCGGTGCGACCCATATTTTCACGGTTATTGGCCTAAAACCGTTTTCCCAGGAACCGAAACCGATTGCGTCCTCGCATCGGGCGCGTTGTCGCT
>CAJCBL010000046.1 GCA_903960515.1 uncultured Verrucomicrobiota bacterium | reverse complement strand
CCCCCCCCCCCCCCCCCCCCCCCCCCCCCCCCCCCCCCCCCCCCCCCCCCCCCCCCCCCCCCCCCCCCCCTGGCGCCGCGCGGCCCCGCGGCGCCTGTTCCAGATGCAGGCCGCCGCGGTGGCGGTGTCCTGTTCTCGAAGACGGGCAAGGCATGGCCTTGGCCCGCTGGGGGCGTTGGCGAAGCGAAGCACCTGCCCACCGGCTCAGCCGTGACGATGCAGGCCGGCGGCGAGCGCCGGAACCGCCAGCGAGGCGCTCAGGAGCAGGCGTGCTGCCAAGGGCTTGCTCGGTGGTGATCAGGCTCTCGGCGCTCCACCCTGGACTCTTGACCGAATGGTTACGGCCCGGCCGCAACCCTGCAAACGCAACGCTTTGGGCTCGGGCCAGTGCATCAACTCCGGTGTCGCTCGCAGGAGCTTGCTTGCACGCGATTCAGAGCGCAGATCGCGTGCAAGCACGCTCCTGCGCCGGAGAGTTTGCGCGCCAGCGGCCCTGGGCGCCCACCGCAGGCTTGCTGCCGGTGGCGTATCCGGGCGATATGCGGCGAACCCGCAGTGCGCGGGTTGCTGGCCTCCAGTCCCATGATCGACCAACGCTATTTCCAGGCCGCCGGTGCGGTGGCCATCGTCTATCTCGCGCTCGTGGTGGTGGCGCGCCAGTTGCGGCGCGTGCGCGCCGTGCGTTTCACCTGGGCCTATCACTTCTTCGCGCTTTCAGCAGGGCTGGTGGCAGGCTTCCACTTCCTGCCCGAGTCGCTCGCGTGGCGGCCGGTGGTGTTGCAGCACTTAACCGCGGCCACCGTGGTGCTCGCGGCCTTCCCGCTGGTCACGCTGCTCAATCGCGCGTTCTGGATACGCTTCGACGCTTCGGGCAAACGCCTGGAGGCGCCGCGAGTGCTCATCGATCTGACCGGCGTGGGGGTGGCGTTGCTGTCGGTTGTTGGGGCGATGCAGTTTGTCTACGGCATGCAGGTGCCGGGGTTGGTGGCCGGCTCGGGGGTGGCGGCGCTGGTGCTCGGCTTGGGCATGCAGGACCAGTTGAAAAACATGTTCGCCGGCATAGCGCTGCACTTCGAGAAGCCGTTCAAGACCGGCGACTGGCTGCTTATCGACGGCGTCCACGCCCGTGTCATTGAGATCTCCTGGCGCTCCACGCGTTTGATCACCACCGACGAAGTCCAGATCGAGATGGATAACGGAGCGTTGCTCAACCAGACCATCTACAACTTCGAACTCCCCTCGGCCGACCATGCTGTGCGCGCCACAATCGGGCTGCACTACGACGTGCCCCCGGCACAGGCCATCGAGGTGCTGCGCGCCGCGGCGGCCTCCGTGCCCGGTGTGGTGGTGGAGCGCCCGCCGGTGGTCTACCTGAAGGATTTCGCCGACTCGGCCATCGTGTACGAGATCAAGCTGTGGATCCGCGAGCATTCGCAGATGAGCCGCATCCTCAGTGATGTGCGCTCACATTGCTGGTACGCCGTGCGCCGCGCCGGCATGGAGATCCCGTATCCGCAACGGGTCGTGCACCACGCCGTAGCCCCCGATACCGGGGCGGCCGCCCGGCAGGCCGCCGCCGTGACGCTGCGAGCGCACAAGATCTTCGGCTGCCTGAGCGCCGAGCAGTGCGAAGCGCTCGTGCAGGCCAGCCCGGTGGTGAAATTCGCCAACCACGAGCACCTGCTCGAGCAGGGCGCCCCGGGCTCCTCGATGTTCGTGCTGGTGCGCGGTGCGGTGGATGTGCGTATCGCCCGCGATGGGCAGGTGAAGAGCGTCGCCAAGCTCGGGGCGGGCGACTGCATCGGGGAGATGTCGCTGCTCACTGGAGACCCTCGTTCTGCCACCGTTGTGGCGGAGGGCGAGGTGGAGGCGGTGGAGGTGGGCATGGCGATGTTTGGCGCCTTTGTGCGCTCGAACCCGGCGGTGGTCGAACAGCTAGGCGAGCTGCTCGCTCAGCGCCAGCTCGCCAACGCCCACCTAGCGGCGCAGGGCGTGGCCACCAGCCCCGAGCAGGTGCGCAGCGGAGTGTTGCGCAAGCTGCGCTCCTTCTTCGCCCTGGGCGATTGAGCGGTAACCATGCACTGGAGGCGGTATTCCACTCTTGAGTGGGCCGGTGCTTGTGGGGCGTAGGAGCGTGCTTGCACGCGATTCAGCAGAGCGCAATTCGCGTGCAAGCGCGCTTCTGCTACGGCGGACACCGCAGTACGGACGCTGTGCGAGCGCCGCGCGGCGCGATTGCCTGGTCACGGCTGAGCCGTAGCCATTCAGTTCGCCTGCGTTTCCCCTCTGATCTGTTCCCCACCGGAGGTAGTGTAGGGGCGCCGCCCCCCCCACTATTTCGCGACGAAGAACGCTGGCACTACGTACCGTCTGCGTACGAACCGGTGCCGACACAAGGTCCGCCACAACAATGGGACCGCCTGGTCACGGCTGATATGAGCCCGAGTTACCAGAAGCCAGCTGTGCGCGCGTTCTACAGGGCGGGGGCCGTGCAAGCCCGAGCCTCCTCCGCCGGCCCCAAGGCCCCGCCCATCCACTCGCCCGAGCAGGCGGCGGGCACAAAAAAGCCGCACCGGAGAACCGGTGCGGCTTGAGGGAAAGAATACCCGCTTACTTCTTCACCGCGCCTTCGCGATGGATCGTGTAGACGGTCGCTCCGGTCTCGGCGTTGATGAGCGAGACGGTGAGCTTGGCGGGCGTGCCTTGGACGGCCGGCGTGGCCTCGGTGGCGGCTACCGCTGCGATGCCGGGGATCACCTCGATGACGGCGAAGCCGGGGGCGGCCTGGGTCTGGCTGAAGAGCTGTTTCACTCCCGCGGCGGCGGGGGCGGTGGTATCCGGCGTGGTGAGCGACCCAATCGAGATCTCCTCCATGCCCTCGGGCGATACAGAGTGGTACTGCGCATTGCCGCCCACGATCGCCAGCAGGCCCTTTTCGTTGAGCTTGTTGGCCTTCACATGATCCAGGAAGGCCTGACGCTCGGCGCGGAAAGCTGTGGACTGGGAGTCGGTGGCCGCATCGGGACCCACGATGGCCGAGGGCTGGATCATGACCTTGAAGAGCGTGGTGGAGCTCACCTGCGAGCGCAGAAGCCACTCAGCCTGGGAGGAGCCCCAGAGCGACTTGGCCTTGGTGTCGGGGTCGGAGTTGGGGCTGCGGTAGTCGCGCACTTCGAGCATCCAAAGGGCGAGGTCACGGGTGGCCTGGACGGCGCGGAAGGTGAGGCTGGAGGGGTTGCGGGGATCGGTAACCGGAACCTGCTCACGGAAGGTGTTGGCGCCGAGCTCGGCGAAGGGCTCGCGGGCACCGGTGGTGTCGGCCGCCGTGTAGCGGAAGTCGCGGTCGTTCTTTAGCCAGAAGGAGCCGGTCTTGTCGAGGAGCTCGCCCATCTTGGGCTGAGCGAAGAGGGCGTGCCACTTGGCGCGCATGGCCTCGGTGGTGGTGGCGGTGGAGCTCGGGAGGTCGTAGATCACGCTGTTGCCATTGAATACTACGTAGTCGGCCTTTGCGGCGATGAGCTGGGTGAGGGCCCCGTCGAGCTTGGGCGAGGAGAGGTCGATGCCCTGCACCACGGCGATGCGGATCGGCCGCGAGGCCAGCGAGCCGGAGAGCGTCTGGAAGGTGTGGCTCGGGCTGGTGGTGAGCGTGGAGGGGTTGGGGCCGAAGCATACGTGCCAGTAATAGGTCTTACCACCGCGCAGCGACTCCGCGTAGTTGCGGCCAAACATGTACTTGACGACATGGTCGCTCGCCGGGCTGATCTTGACCCATTCGCTGACGATGGGGCGCTGGAACTCGGGATTGTCGGCGGCCTCGAAGCGGGCCCAGCCTTCCATGCTGTCGGGAATGCCGGCGGAGCGTCGTTGCTCGGCGGTGATGCGTGCCTGAAGCAAGGCAGAGGCGGTGCCGATCTCGCCGGCGATGTCGGAGGACATCTCCTGGGCGATGGTGGGCGAAGTGATTGCGCCGCAGGTGGCGGCAAGTGCAAGAATGAGAGCGTTAACTTTCATGCGAGATAGGGCGGGGCCGGCGGGTTGGGGATGTGACCTCCAAGAAAGTGGGAGCATTCCTAGCGATCCGCTCGGCGTCGAGAATGAATCTCCGGGATCTTTGCTTCAATCATTGTGCTGCAGCAACGAGGGCGCCGTTGGCCGGCGCAGCACGCACAAGCCGCCCGTTTTGGCCCCTCTGACTTCCTCGCTGCTGCTCTTGGCGTGGAGCGGTCAACACAGCCGGCCTCCCGTCCCCACCCGCTCCGGACCGGCGTCTTGACGTGGAGCGGAGGCCGCGTTGCGTGCCGCTCCGTTCCAAATTTCCAATGCGCTGCGCCCTTCGCCTCCCTGCCTTGCTGCTTATCCTCGCATCCGTGCTCTGGTGGTCTGTCTCCGGCGCCCGGATCGGGTGGTGGCAGACCCGCGTAGGGGTGGAGCGTACCGACGAGGTTACTGGCCTGAGCGTGATCGAGTGGCGTGAGCGCTTCGTTCCCGGGCTCGAGACCCCGTTCCTCGGTCTGCTCCTGGGCGGGAGCGTCTACGCCTCCACTTTTCTCTTCCGCAGAAGAATTCCATCCAACCAGAAAACAACATGACTACCATCAATCGTCTCGTATCCGCCACGCTGGCCGCGCTCAGCTTCTCCGTGTCTGCTGCCGTCGCGGCCCCGCAGAGCTTCGACTTCAAGGACCCCAAGGGCGTGAACAACGTCCAGTTCCACCTCGATGCTCCGCTTGAATCGATTTCCGGTCAGGGAACGGGCATTACCGGCACCGTGAGTTTCGACCCCGCGGCTCCGGCGGCCACGACCGGCCGCATCGTGCTCTCCACCGACTCGCTCACCGTGGGCAACCCCACCATGAAGGAGCACCTGCACAGCGCCAACTGGCTCGATGTCGCCAAGTTTCCCGAGATCGTATTCGAGGCGAAGTCGCTCACCCACGCTGTGACCACCGGCGGGAGCACGAAAGCCGAGGCAAAGGGCGTGCTCACCGTGAAGGGCATCGCCAAGGAAATCACGGTTCCCGTGACGATCACGTATCTGCCCGGCAAACTCGGGACGCGGCTCAACAAGCCCGAGCTCAAGGGAGACCTGCTCGTGCTCCGTGCGCAGTTCTCCATCAACCGCTCCGACTTTGGCATTCAGGTGGGCCAGTACGCCAACAACGTCTCCGAGCAGATCGAGCTCACCCTCTCGCTGGCCGGCGCCGCGGCGCAGCCCGCCCCCTGAGCTACGGGGCCGGACCCCGAGCCCGGTATCTGCTGCCCGCCTGGTGCAAGCCAGCGGGCGCAGCGTGAGGCCCAGTGGGAGCCAAACAAAATGGGCGCCACCTTTGCCGGTGGCGCCCGTGCTGTGTCTAGACTTTGGGGCTATGTCAGGCCGTCTTCGCCGCGGTGCGCTCCTTGAGCATGGTGCCCAGCAGGCCCTCGACCAGGCCGCCGCTGCCCCCGGCGCCGTTTACGGCCACATCGGGCACGATGCGCACACCGCGGTCGCCGATGGTCTGCATGAGCTGCATCAGCGTGTAGGCCTGCGGGCCCAGCGCCTCTACGCCGGCGCGGTACGCCTCGGCCTTCGCTGTACCCGTGGCTCGGATAGCCTCGGCCTCGCCGTGGGCGCGCAGCCGTATGGAGTCGGCCTCGCCGCTGGCGGCTTTCACCGCGGCCCCGGCCTTCAGTTCTGCGATACGCACGCCCTGCTCCGAGCCGACGAGTTGCTGCTGGATGTCGGCCAGCGAGGTCTCGCGCACGAGCTGCTGGCGCTGCCGCTGGGCGGACTCCTGCACCTCGTAGGTCTTCTTCTCCTCCTCGGCGATCTTGCGGTCGGTCTGCGTCTTCATGAGCTCGGCGGGGGCGGTGATGTCGCCGATCAGGGTATCAATCGCCTGGACGTCGTAGGCGCCGATGGCGGCGCGTATGTGCGCGGCGGCCTCGCTCTGGCGGGTGCTGCGCGCGGAGAGGAAGTCGAGCACGGTGTAGCTCTGCGCCGAGTTGCGGAAGTAGTTGCCCACGATCGGCTGCAGGGCGTGGTCTACGAGGTTTTGCATCGAGCCCACCCGTGAGATCACCTTGGGGGCATCGAGCGCGCCCACGTGTATGATCTGGGCAACGTCGAGGTTGAAGGCGAAGCCGTCGCGGGAGCGCACGGTGATCGAGCTGAGCTTGGCGTCGAAGTTGTGCGCCTCGGTGCGTGAGGCCCAGTTGAGCACGATGTTGGTGGTGGGCACCAGCTCCACGCGCATGATACGGGTGTTGATCGGGTGCTTGCCCGGGAAGAGCGGCGAGACCCACACGCCCTTGTGGCCGATGTCGACGAGGTCGCCGTGCTTGAACTCCGCTCCG
Organism: uncultured Verrucomicrobiota bacterium; assembly: GCA_903960515.1. Taxonomy (GTDB): domain Bacteria; phylum Verrucomicrobiota; class Verrucomicrobiia; order Opitutales; family Opitutaceae; genus CAJCBL01. The sequence goes on along the minus strand of CAJCBL010000046.1, from coordinate 3,438 downwards.
CTCACATCGCGGTGCTCGCGTCCCACAAACGAGATCACGACGCCCACCGAGCCGATGGGGATGTTGAGCATGGGCACCTGCTCGACCTGGACCAGCCACGGGTTGAGGTTCCAGGAGCCCGAGAGCAGCACCTGTTCCTGGAGACCGCGGCGGCCGCCGCCGGTGATGAAGGCCTTTCCGTCCTGGAAGTTGTCGTGCGCGGCCACCACCGGGCCGGCGATCTCGCCCGGCTCGATGGGGGCGCCGTCCAGCGCGGTGACGATGCCCACCTGGTCGGGGCGCACCTCGTACACACGCAACTCGTCCTCGGCCATGCCGTGCTCGCGGGCGTTGGCCGCGGTGATCACGGTGAAGAGGGCGGTGTTGATGCGGTAGGCGCCGGCGGTGAGGAAGCCGAGCTGGCGGCCCTTTTCGCCGCCCTGCTGGAGGAAGCCCCGTGCATCCTGGAAGTTGTTGCACTCTACCACGCGGCCGAGGATGCGCCCCGGCGGGATGGATTCACCCGCCACGGCCATGATCAGCGCGATCTCACCGGGCGGTACACCCACGATGGGCACGCGCACGACGTTGAACTGCCAGAACCAGTAGCCGAAGTGCAGCCCCGGCGGCAGGGTGTCGGCCTGGTAGCCCGCCTCGCCGGCCAGTGCGATGAGCTGGCCGGCCGGCAGCGAGGCGTTGGCGAACTTCTTGATGACAACGCCCACGCGGTTCTCACGGATCACCACGAGGCCGAGCAGCGTAGGCGCCGCGCACAGGGCGAAGCCACACGCTATCGCGGTATCGAACCAGTTGGGATCCCAGGCCAGCGAGCCGAGGAGCAGCAGGCTCCCGGCGAGGGCCGGCGCCCAACGGGCGGCGGCGCGTTGTTTGATGGCCTGCCCGATGAGGACGAGGCCGATACTGACAAGTACGAGGCGCAGGAGCAGCCAGGCTGCTTCGCCGAGGTGAGGAACAACCAGCGAGGTCATGTGAGGTTCTCCACTGCAAGCCCCGGGGTTCGATCGGGTGTTCCCCGGCCGTTCTCCGAAGCGGCTGAACTTGGCGAGACCTTGGGGAACGCCACTTGGCGGCCCTAGCGGATCACCCTTCCAGTTGCCTACGAGGTTAGCTGACGGGCTAGGCCTTGGAAGTGGCCCCGGAACCGGTTGCCCGGCTCCATGCGCCCCGTCTCCGGTTTTTTAGGCCAGAGAAGTTGGGTTCCCCGTGCCGTAGCCCAGGAAGGGGCGCCGGCTTAGGCTGCGAACGTGGGCGATCATGCGTGCCCAGCTTCCGGGCACAAGCCGTATTGGGCGGGATCGGGCGCAACCGCTAAGGGACAGGTCCTTACGCCACATAATAGCCGGCCGGCGCCCCGGTGGAGCGGACGAGTGCCCTGCCCGGCCGGGCGAAGCAGGGGCTAGCTGCTGCACGAGTCGAGGGGCGGCCCCACGCTGGGAAATCTCGTTGAGCGCAGGTGGGGCCGGGACATCGTGCGAAAGAATGGATTTGGATGCTATTGCAGGCCCTGGAGGGGCGGCGGCAGCGCGTGACACGCGCACCTCGCCTGCGCGGCTTTTCCTGGTGGCGCTGCGGCTGGGGCTCACCTCGTTTGGCGGCCCGGCGGCGCATCTGGGCTATTTTCGGCGCGAATACGTAGAGCGCCGCCGCTGGCTCGATGAGGCGGGCTTCGCCGACCTGCTCGCCCTTTGCCAGTTCCTCCCCGGCCCGGGCAGCAGCCAGTTCGGGTTCGCCGTAGGGTATCAACGCGGCGGACTCGATGGGGCTTGTGCCGCCTGGCTCGGGTTCACTTTGCCTTCGGCGGTGTTGATGCTGCTCTTTGCCGCTGGCATCGGCTGGATGCCGGACCTTGCTGCAGCCGGCTGGTTGCACGGGCTCAAGGTGGCGGCGGTGGCAGTGGTGGCGCAGGCGGTGTGGCAGATGGGCCGCACGCTTTGCCCGGACTGGCCGCGGAGGATCATCGCCCTGGGTGCCGGGGCGGCGCTGCTGACCTGGGCGGCGGGGTGGGTGCAGCTGGCGGTGATAGCGGGTGGCGCGGCGCTCGGCTGGGCCGCGTTGGGTAACCGAAATGCGGATCCGGCGGTGCGTTGTGCTGGTGCTGCTGTGCCGGGCCGGCGGCGCCGGGCGCTCGGGTGGCTGGTTCTCTTCGCCGGTCTGCTGCTCGGGCTGCCTCTGGTGGCCTCGGCCACGGGCTGGGGTTGGGTGGAGCTGGTGGACCGGTTCTATCGCGTGGGCTCGCTGGTGTTTGGCGGCGGGCATGTGGTGCTGCCGCTGCTGGAGGCGGAGGTGGTAGCGCCGGGTTGGGTGGCCCACGACACGTTTCTGGCGGGTTACGGCGCGGCCCAGGCGTTGCCGGGGCCGCTGTTCGCATTTGCTGGTTACTTGGGCTCGTCGAGCAGGGTGGGGCCGGGCGGGGTGGGCGGTGGACTGCTCGCTCTAGGCGCGATCTTTCTTCCCGGGCTGCTGCTGGTGCTGGGGGTGTGGCCGTTCTGGCAGAGGCTGCGCGGCGCTGCTGCGGCGCAGGCCGCTTTGCGCGGGGCCAACGCCGCTGTGGTGGGCGTACTGGCGGCGGCATTCTGGCGGCCGGTGCTGCCGGCAGGGGTGACCGACGCCCGCTCGCTCGCACTGGCGGTGGGGCTGTTCGCCGCGCTGCAGTGGGCGAAGGCTCCGGCGTGGGCGGTGGTGCTCGTCGCCGCAGTGTGCGGACAACTGTGGCTGTAGGCGGAGCCGGGGTTCTTCGAGGGGGGGCGGGTGCCCGCGCTGGCCCACTGCCGGTTGGTGGCCTGCAGGCGCGCGATTGTTAGCGGTACCGATTCAGCAGGAGCGTGCTTGCACGCGATTTAGAGCGCAGATCGCGTGCAAGCACGCTCCTAGGGCGGGCACCGGAGTTCGTGCGCTTCCAGGGCGCAAAGCGGTACGATTGCATAGTCACGGCTTCGGAAGTTGAACAACCCCTTTCCAGCCTCGTAGCGCCATATACAACAAGGCCGGCCCACGCTCGGCCCTTGCCGCGAGGAGAGTGTCTGTTTCCTCGCGATGGACTATCTGAACACGCTATAATTCTTCCGCTGCGGCTTCACCGGAGTCTTCATCGACGCGGCTGAAGTTATCGGCGTGGTCGGATGAGATCATAGTTCCCACCCTGAAGTTGAGGATGGGATGGGCGAAATCGCCCCCTGCGGTTCGGACGGCCGCCTCACGATATCGGGCCATCTCAACACCGTGGAGGGTACTGTAGATGAAGCGGCGGTGGCGGGGTTGCTTAAGGCTCGCGGATAAGCTCCTGACCGGGGTTTGCACCAGGAGCCTGTCGGACTGAGAAATCAGCCCTGCCGTCGGTGCGACCCATATTTTCACGGTTATTGGCCTAAAACCGTTTTCCGAGGAACCGAAACCGAGTGCGTCCTCGCATCGGGCGCGTTGTCGCTGCTATTTACCTGT
>CAJCBL010000045.1 GCA_903960515.1 uncultured Verrucomicrobiota bacterium | reverse complement strand
CGCAGGGCAGGAGCATCGGGGTCTGTCGGTCGAGATTGAAGAAGCGGGCGGCCATGGCCTATTAAAATACCGCATGACGTTGCCTGTCAACAAAATATGCAACTATTTTGAACAAAACTCGAAGTCCGACAGGCTGCTAGAGGAATCTAAGCACTTTTATACCCGGATAGCACAACAGTACGGTGCAAGGGCCAATGTGATCTATGAGGTTGGGGTTGGTCTACCGCCATTTCTCCTTGATTCGAGGGCATATGTCAAAACAGTTGTGGGCTGTATACGGAGCTATGATGGCTGGAATTTGATCCTTTGGCAGGGCGGGTTAGCAACGCGTGGGGAGAAAGTGTGGGTGGAACCGTTGGACGATGTCAATTGGGGCTATGCCGTGCAGTGCGAGGTGGATTTCCCGGGACCGCATGCGCCCAACGACTTCTTTGCGCCAACGAACCATCCGCAAGTCCCGGTCTTCGTCACGGAATGGGCTTTTGATGGAACGGGGCTTTCGAGTCTTGAGGAATGGTTGGCCAATAATAGGATTCCCAATTGTAGCAGGGCAATCGCGAATGCGCGCGACGAGGGGGGGGCGCTGGGCTATTTTTTGCCGGGGAATACCAATTTCACTGGGCCGTGGAGTGACCACCCACCGCAACTGTCCACCGCCGGCCGCTACCTGATCGATTTCTTCACCCTGGGTTGGGCGGGAAATTCCCAGGGCGAGGCGTTTATGTTTACGGCCCCGTGTGCTATGGAGGCCGAGCGCGTTGCGAGTAATCTCAATGCAGTATGTGTTACGGATGATGTCGGTGGTGGGGCGCATGTGCTTGGCGGAAAGTGTGACCTTTCGCTGTATGTCCCTGAGCCGGGAGCCTACAAAGTGACCTATCGGGTAAAGAGCTTGAGTGGCATCAATTCCATTGAGCTCTCCACGAGCCCCATAACACACCCACCACTTCCCATGATCCCCAATGTGATCGGGACGATCCTTGAACCGGCGACTGGTGCTTGGAGTGCCTGGACCGATGTCGAGCATGAGGTGACGCTTCCGGGCTTGTGTACGCTATATGTAAATGCCAATACATCTTCGCCCGGACTGGCGCTCAATCGGTTTATGATCACGCCCCTCCATCCGAGGACTCCTCCCACGATGAGCGCGATGGCGGACCAGTACGTGGTGAGCGGGAGCGAACTGCCGGGATTGTTGTTCTCGGTAGGCGATGAGCTGACTCCTCCCGTTTCTTTGGTGGTCACGGCGACCACGAGTAATAGCACTCTGTTGCCGCTCTCCGGTATCCAAGTCCTAGCTGGTTTGGACGGCCAGCGGGTATTGCTTCTGGATCCAGTCGCCGGCCAAAGCGGACAGGCCACGGTGACGTTGGTGGTGGCCGATACCGATGGACTAAGGAGTCAAACCGACTTCACCTTGATCGTGATGCCACGATACCCGCAGGTGGATGCCAATGCCGATGGCATTTCCGATATATGGGCCGCCCGTTACGCGATGGTGGGTGCTCCCGCTGATGATCCCGATGGGGATGGGCAGAGCAATCGGCAGGAGGCCGAGGCTGGTACCGATCCGAATAGAGCCGAGAGCGTTCTAGCGAATTCCCTTGGACGGAAGGATGATGGTAGTCTCTGGCTATCCTGGGGGCCCTACACCTCCGCTAAACAATACCGTATAGAGACGTCTTCAGATTTCGAGGTATGGACCGTGCAAGAACCGCCGGATTGGATGTTGCTGCCTGAACAACCACTTGACATCGAGGGCACCACGGTGAGCGCGCAGGTATCGCCGGCAGGGGGGGCGGCAGCCTCCTCACAGTTCTGGCGCGTGACCGCACAGGATTTCAGCAAAGATGCTTCCGGGGTAAATGAATGGGAGAAGCGGCAGAGCGATCTTTTGGCCACTCTCGTGGCTACTTCGGGGCCCAACGGCCGAATCAGCCCTAGCGGTAGTCGGTACATGGTCAAGGGCACGTCGGTTACCTATGCGATCGTGCCTGACAGCGGTTATTGCGTTGATCAAGTGACGGTGGACGGGGTCGCGGTGGGGGCTGTCAGCAGTTACACTTTCGCTGGTGTCGGTGCGGGAGCGCATACTATTCATGTGACCTTCAAGTTGGTGGCTCCAGTGAATGTGGCGCTGAACCACCCCGTCACGGCTTCCAGCAGCGAAGCGGGCTATCCGCCGTCCAATGCGGTGGATGGGAGTTTGAACACTCGCTGGAGTAGTACGTTTAGCGATCCGCAATGGATCATGGTCGACCTTGGGTCCATCTGTAATATCAGCAGGATCGAGCTCGTATGGGAGACGGCTTTTGCGCGGTCGTACTCCCTCCAGACGTCGCCAGACAAAGTCACATGGGAGGATGTCGCTTTGATACCCAATGGTGATGGCGGCACAGACATCATAAATTGCGGCATCGGGGCGCGCTATGTGCGCTTGTATAGCACGCACCGTGGCACCCAGTGGGGGGTATCGCTGTATGAGTTTGTGATCATTGGAACTCCTGGAAACGAGGTGCCGCGGGTGGATCCCGGTCCAATCAAGTAATCTCCCCCGTGAGGAGATCGAAGGGTATTCACGGAACGTAGTGGATAGGATAGATTACGGATTTTTCGAAGCAGCTAAATGGAAGCCCGGTGCAGTGGAAACTGCATCGGGTGTGCTCTCAATCATGGGGAGTTCACGTTTTGTTGTGTGTAACGGCTAAGGAATTGTCCGACAGCAGGTCGAGTTTGCCGCAGAAAAACAGGATACGGGCACGGTCGTTCTCGAAACGGCAAATACCGCACATCGGCCTTGATGACTTGGATCTTTGAGTTGATGCACTCGGTCATGGAGTTGGTGATGCGATGTTTGAAACACGTGAGTAGTCCGCCCAGGTGGGCCTTGAGGGTCTTGGCTACCATTCTCACCTTGGGCAGACGGCTGCGGAGCACGCTGCGATACCAAAGCCGAAAGAAGGCATTGCAGGCGTCGGCTGCATCGTGTTGATTCCAGAACGCGAGCATCTGCTCTTTATAGGGCCAGGCGCGAGCCGTGCGCAGGTTGGTTTCCAGCAGGGCTGCGACGTGGTCCTTGCGCTCGTCGGGCAAGGTGCCGGGACCAGAGAGGGGACAGTCGGAAATCTTAGACATAATCCCCGTTGTGACTATTCTGCGGGAATGTTGATATAAGGCATCCAGCGCCTTCCGCAGCCGCGCCACCTCTGCCTCAAGCTCCACGTTGCGGGCGCGGAGATGGTCAGCGTCCAGCTTTTCCAACTCAAATTCAAGTAAGCATTTAGCAATGTAAGTGTAGGCTTTATTGTACTCAGGAGGCTGCAAGT
>CAJCBL010000044.1 GCA_903960515.1 uncultured Verrucomicrobiota bacterium | reverse complement strand
GGCGGCGGGCAAAGCCGCCGCGACCGGTCCCAGCGCTTCGATCACGGACCAGCGTGCTGGTCACGGCCCAATGCCTTGCGGCCGCAGTTTACGGTCCCTCGTAGGGGTGCGCCTTTTGTCCCGTGGCGGAATGCCCCAGTCGGACACTTTGGCGCGGCGCCTTGGTGAATGGGTGGCCTAAGTTGCCAAACATCAGCGAGAAACGATTCCGGCCCCGCCGGCACCTCCCATGCGAAAGGCGGCTCATCGCATCCGCGACAACCATAAACCCAAAACCCAGAAAGGTTCAGCCATGAAGATCGTTGCTTATCACCAACCACGCAGTGCCGCTTTGGCTCCGCTGGCTCCCTACGCCGGCCGGGCTCCGCTAGTCGCTTTCGAGCGGGAATTCGACCGGATATTCAACACCGCCATCGCCGACATGTTCACCCTAGCCCCAGAAATTGGAGGCGCAGCCAACCGCTTCGCCGTGGATCTCTTCGAGGACAAGGACAACACCTACCTCCGCGCCGAGCTTCCGGGTGTTGATCGCAAGGACATCAACGTAGAGGTGGTCGAGGATTACCTCACGATCTCCGGCTCGCGCAAGGTTTTCGCCCCAGATGGCAAGACGAGCGAGTCCGTGGAGTTCTCCCGCTCGGTGGCGATTCCCGACACTGTCCAGGCCGACAAGGTCGCTGCCGCCTATGAGAACGGGGTGCTTACCGTCACGCTCCCGAAATGTGAGGAAGCCAAGCCGCGTAAGATCTCCGTAGAGGTGAAGTGAACCATCGGCGGCAGGGCGCTCCCAGAGCGCCGTGGGTGGCGATGGAAGGTCGCCCCGCTGCCGCTGGCCTAAGTACCACCAAGCCGCCAACTCGAAACACGAAACACAATACTCGAAACGCAGATAACCATTTCTCTGAGGAAACCACCATGTCACTACTCAGCACACTTGTCCCGAACATCAACCGTGCACAGCCCGCCTCTGCCGAGGCGGGTAATGCCGCCGCCACCGTGCAACCCGCTTACGAGATCAAGGAGACCGCCGACGCCTTCGGCCTTGAAGTCTGGATGCCCGGCGTAGCCAAGGAGGATCTTGAGCTCACCATTCACGAAGGAGAGCTCACGATTTTCGGCCGCCGTGCTTGGAAGAAGCCCGAGGGTTGGATGCAACTCTATCGCGAGACACCGATGGCCGACTTCGCCCTCACGCTTGAACACGACAACACCTTCGATGCCACGAAGGTCCACGCCGAGCTGCGCGATGGTGTGCTTCGCGTCACCCTGCCAAAGGCAGAGTCGCTGAAGCCCCACAAGATTGCTGTCGCCTAACACTTCGGTGGCCAGCCGGCCAAGGCGGAGCGGGGGCTCCGCCCAAAGCCGACCGGTACACCTCGACGCAGGGAAGTCTGTTTGGGGTTGCCCCGCCGGGCGAAAGTTTCGCCCGGCGGGTCTGTTTTGTGCCGCAACCCGGAGAGTTCCGGTTTTGGGCGGGGGCGCAGTGGCGTTGCTGGAGGAGCCGGGGCGACTCAGCCTCGACCGCAAACGGGTTTCGCCCCGGAGGGGAACAGCGGGTGTTTCCGCAGATTCCCTTCGGGGGCGGCCGTGGCGTCCAGACGGTTGCGCCGTGGGAAGTGCTGGCGAACCTCACGAGCAGCCTGTCGGACTTCGGCCTCCAGTCGCAATAAGCGCGAATTGAAGCCTCGTATTCTCAATTCGTTGCCGGAAAACCGCGCCGGAAATTCGTATACGTTCCCATAAACGCTTTGGGCGATCAAAGTCCGACAGGCTGCTAGGAACGCAGATGGGGAAAGGCAGAAGGTAGAGGGCGAAATTGGGCAGGTGAAAAGCGGCTACCGGCAACCGGAAGGCTATGCACCGCCCGCTTGTGGAGCATCACTGCTTCTGTGGGCGTTATGCGTTCATCCTTCGGCGGGCTGCGCTGCGGCGCGCCGCAGTTCGCTTGCCTCAGTGGCGTCGGCCCCCCCGTTTCCCACAGCGAAGAACTCCGGGACCACGCCCCGCTCACGGCGACGCGGTACGGACAGAAGGTCCGCACCTACGGGGGTGGCGGAAAAGGTCCGCCCCTACGACGGAGGTCCTGGCACAAGGCCCCCCCCACAATCGGACTGAATCGCCGCGCCACGCTACGCCACGCCTCGATACCCTACGCCTTGCCGCGCTACGGTGCGGCGAGGGCGAGGGCTGAGCGGATCGCGTTTGTTTGAGTTGGAGCTCGGCATGATTCCACTCGCGACTCTCCTGCGCCGCGCCAACCCGGCCCGAGTGCAAACGTTTCCTTCCATCCGCGCGATTGACAGCGCTTGCGCCGGCCGTGTCATCCCCGGGCGATGAAAGCGTTCCGCCTCCTGAGCTTCACTATTCTTTGCGCCATCGTGCCGCATCTGCTCGCCGACGCCCCAGCCGGGGCCGAGACGCCTGCGCCTGCGTCGAGCACGGCTCCCGCCGACAACGCGGGTGCTGCCGACAACGCTGGCTCAAATGCTAGCTCAACTGCCGCCAGAACGGCCGATGAGGCTAGGCTAACAACTGCGGCGGCAGCTGCTGTGGCGTCCAGATCTTTGGCCGCACCGAGGGCTCCCGATTTGCTTGAGCATCTGGTCGACGTGGTGCTCGAACTCTTTGACGTGAAAAGCAGCGGCAACACACCCACGCATTATATCATCGCGGCGCTGTTCATGGTCGGCGCGTTCCTGCTGCGGCGGGTCGTCACCACGGTAATATTCGGACTGCTCAAACGTTGGGCGGCCAAGACGGAGACCACTCTCGACGACAAGCTTTTCCCCGCCCTGGAAGGGCCGGTGGCCGCGCTGATCTCGGTGGTCGGTACAGTGGCAGCGCTGAAGGTGCTGAAGCTCTCCGAGACCAGCGACCGCGCGGTAGGCTATGCCTCCACGGTGGTGTTTTCCCTGGTCTTCTTCTGGATGTTGCTGCGGGCGTTCAACGCTGTGCTCGACCATGCCCATGAAGTCGCGACCGAGAAGCAATTGGGCATCGCGGCGTTCATGCCGTGGATCAAGAAGTCACTGCTGGTCATCTTTGTGGTGTTTGGTGTGTTGATGATCGCGCAAAGCCTTGGAGCAGACGTGAAGGCCTTCCTCGCCGGCCTTGGCATCGGCGGCTTGGCCTTCGCTCTCGCCGCGCAGGACACCATAGCCAATGTTTTCGGCTCGGTAGTCGTGGCGATCGACCAGCCTTTCAAGCTCGGTGAATATGTGAAGGTTGGCTCCCACGAGGGCACTGTCGAGGACATCGGGCTGCGCTCCACCCGGCTGCGCACGCCGGCGCGCACGCTCATCACTGTGCCCAACAAGACGATGGCTTCGGAGAGCATCAATAATCTCAGCCGCATGCCCCAGCGCCGTGTCGACCAGAGCCTCGGCCTTACCTATGCCACTACACCCGACAAGATGGAGGCTGTCTTGGGCGATCTCCGTGCGTTGATCGAGGCGGAGCCCGGAGTGGCCAAGGACTTTGTTGTTGTGCGCTTTTCTAGTTTCGGCGCCTACTCGCTCGATATCCAAGTGATCTATTTCACGGCCGACCCCGATTTCCGCAAACACATGGTGCTGCGGGAGCGGCTAAACCTCGGGTTCATGCGAGCGGTTGAGGCTCGTGGGCTTTCTTTTGCGTTTCCCACTCAGTCCTTGCAGTTCGAAGGTGAAATAGCCCGGCAACTGGTGGCCAGGTATCCAGGGACCCCTGCTGGTCATAAGGCCGATTGAGCGCCCGTGCCGCCGGCCGTGAGCGCTGCGAAAGGCGCTTGGGCCATCCCGATAAATAGACCAAAAAAGCCCCCTGCGCGCGAGGCGACAGGGGGCTGAATTTGCTGCTCGGAATCCCGGCTTACCAGCCGACGGCGCGCTTCTTGGATGTCTTCGCGATGGCTTCCTCCGCCTCCCATACAGCCAGTCCGGTCTTCACTTCCGTGAGACTGAGCTGGAATGTGTAGGTGATGAGAGTTACGCGGTCCTGCTTGACACGGGATTCCTGGATCTTCCCGGACAGCGTATAGTCGGGAAGCCTTGTCTCCTGTTTTTGGCCGCCCATGAACTGAGCGTATTCAGCCGACTCTTTGGCGAGCGGATCCTCTGCGCGGCCACCGAGCCCGACAGTGGTTGTCGTTAGAATCTTGCCGCTCTGATTGAGGGCCACGCGGATCTTCTTGGTGAGCGAGTCGATGTCGATCTGCATCGTGGTGTCGTTGCGGATCCGGCTGATGGCCATGACCGCCGGTGGATTCGGAATGGCCCCCAGTACCTCCGAGTTAAGGAGGTTGGTGATCAGCTTGTCGGCGGCCTCTGTCCATTCGCTGGGGCTGATCTGGGTCGCGTTGACAACGACCTTCGACTTCGGGTCTACCTGCCTGACGGTGTTGGCCGTGGCCGCAACCGGCGTGAGTGCAAGCCCGGTAGCGCCGAGCAAGGCTACGAAAAGAGTGAGTTTCTTCATGGATGGGAAATATTAGTGTGAGTGCTGGAACTTGATGACGAAGTCGACCGCCCTGGGCGTGGTCGCGATAGCCGTAAGGCTCGTGGGTTCATTGCCTTCGAGGGTGACGGTCTTCCATGCATCGGTAGGGGAAGGCAGGGCCATGCCGTCCTTGCCGAACCACTCGACGCGATAGCGGTAGGTCTTTACGTGGTGGTGGGCGTTTTGCACCTGCATTTCGATCTTGAGAAGATCTCCACTCACGTAGTTCTGCAGGATGCCATAGACACGTAGCGACTCGGACAAATCCATGTCCGTGATGACACGGCGATCCTGGATGTAGGCCGGGTGCGCCTGGGGGGTATCACGCTCGATGGTGTTGACGGTGCTGCAGCCAGCGAGGAGCGAAGCACCGGCGGCTAGCGCCATGAAAATAGATTTGGACATTGAGTTGTTATTTGAGGACGGTTTGCGAAATCAAGGAGGGAAGGCTCGGGGCTACATTCTTAACATAGATCAGGTTCACCTTGCCGGGTTCGATCGCTATGGTTTGGGGTGCTCCACTCACCGAAATGGTGATGGTGCGGCTTTGGGGAGTCTGGAAGCGGGCGTACTGGAACTGCTTGGGGAGGGTGGTCCAACTGCGGGTGTCGGCGATCGTCGTTGTGGCAGTATAGAGCGAGGTGGCCAGCGATCCGAAGAGCTCGGCGGTGCCGCCCTGCTTCTTGAGCTCACGTTTCACTTCGTATTGGATCAGGCCCTTGATGCCGGTGGAGAGGATAGACTTGGTGAGCACGGCAGGCCACTCGTTCTTGAATTCCTGGGCGATCACGCTGTCCATGCTGCACAGCATTTGCGTCTCAATATTCTGCCCGTCTACGGTGATATTGGCCGTTGGGGTGTAGCTGGGATTGCGCTTCAGGCGCGGCAAGGCGCATTGAGCGTAATCGACCTTGTTGGTGACCAGGAACAGCGGGATCGGGATGATCAGTTGGTCGAGGTAAGGAGCGGAGCCGGTCTCGAAGACCACGTAGGTGAGGCCGTCGGGCTTCTTGCCGTAGGCGAGGCCCTCGGCGAGTTCAAGGTCTTGCTTGATGAAGGAGCAGCCCGGCGCCATCCCGGCGACGCGTTCGATGGATTTACGCGCACGCTCCAAGTCCGACGAGTCGTCGGGGCGGGTCATGAAGAACAGGCCGTCGATGAACACCGAGAACGGATTTACATACACCTCGTAGGGGTTTACATCGGTATTGAGCTCGACCTCTACCTCCTCAAGCGCAGCAGCGACCTTTTCGTCTTTGAGCGCCTTTTCGGTGTCGTAAGAGGCGGTCTTGCCTTGTTCATCGGCTACCTTGCCCTCCTTGGCCTTTTCAGCCGTCTCCTGTGCGTCGGCGATGCGCTGGGAATTTGTCTCCACCGCCTCGCGCTGATGCTGGAGCACCTTGTTGAGAGCTACGCGGGCTTTGTCGTATTCGCCAAGCTTCAGGAAGTTGAGCGTCTGATAGGTCTCCAGCATGATCCGGTCTGAGGCCCGGCCGCGATAGGACTGGTTGGCCTGATTGGTCAGGATCGCGCCGGTCTCGGAGGCAACCTTTGCTTTTGCCTGTTCGTCGTAGGTGGCGATGCGGTCGGACGCCCAATTGAAGGCGTCGATGCTACGCTGCGTCATCTCCTTCTCGTAGGGGACAGCAGCGGCGCCGCCGAAGGGCGTCAACTGCATCTGAGGCGTGGTCCCTGCAACCGGGGTCGGGATGTTCTCCAACGCAAGGGCTCGATATACGGCCCCCTGCTCAAGACTCCAAACAACGGTGCTCTGGTTGTTGGCGTTCTTGTCGGCCTTCTGGTTGATCTCGGCCGAGGCCGCAGGCAACTGGCCGGCATTCCATGAGTCATGGAAGTTGCCTGCTTGTTGCGTGTAGGTTGTGCAGCCGGTGAATAGTGCGAGCGTGGCGAGGGCGGCGGGCAGCGCCGCCCGGGTTAGCGTAATGGATGGTTTCATGTCGTTCTATTTAGAAATGTAGCTTAGCGGCCGGCCCCTACGGGGAGCCTCAGCAGCGCACCTTTGTCGATGCCGCTATCGGCGATGATCTCGGCTTGCGATGTCTTGGGATTGACACGGGAGATGCGGACTTGGCCCACCTTCAGCTCCTCGCGTCCAAGGGATGCGTTGGTATCCGGGTCAATCATTTCTTCGCCAAGGGCGAAGACTTCCCACACCTGGCCTACCGAAACACCGCTGCCCTCGCCGCGACTGATGGTTACCTGGCGATCAATCTTCGAGACGATGCGCGGGGGATAAATGACATCGGCTACCCGGGTGGCAACCGCGTCGGCCGCCTCGGCGGTGGCCTGCTGGAGGAGTGCGTCGCTCAGGTCGCCGTTCTTGGAGGAGTTTGCACCGTTCTCGGTCTGTTCTCTGCGCTCAACCGGGATGTTGGTGGACTCTATGAGTTTACCCGTTTTTCCGTCGTATATCTTGCTGACAATAGCGAGGCGGATCACCCGCCAGCTCGCGGATTTGCCAAGCGCAGCAAACTCACGGGTCTCGGCGTAGTCTTGGAAATCGCCTACGGTGGTGACCAATAGATAATCCACGCCGCTTACCTGGAAGCTGCCGCCACTGAAATCGGCTTCCTTCAGGATCGAACTCATGTCCGAGCGGGCGATGACCTCGAACTTGCGGGTGTTCTGTACCCGGTCCATCAGTTGGCTGTCGAGAGACTGCACTACGCGGTCGAGTGAGTTCTTGCGGCCGGCAGCGGTGACACTCTCCACGAGTGCACCGAGGGGTTTTACGTCGCTGATCGCGATCTTCTTGAGCCCGGCTGCGGTGGTCTGGGCTCCGAGGCTGGCCGCGAAGGCGAGGGCCGCGGAAGCGAGGATATAGTTGCGGAGTTTCATGCGTGAAGATTCCAGAATTGAAGGGATGTAAGCGGCTTAGTTGCCGAAGATGGAGTTGTTGCGGATGTTGATTTGCGGTGCGTCTTTGGTGTCGACCTTGAAGCCGCTCTGGCGAAGCATCTGGGCCTGGCCCTCAAGGACTTTCACTTGCGCGTCGGTGAGTTTGGCACCGTTTTTGAGGTCGTTCATGAACGCGGTGGCGTCCTTCCAGCGGGCGATGGTGGCATCGGTCATCTCCATGGCGACGGTGAGAGACTGGCCGTTTACAGCATTGATTGTGCGTTCCCAGGGGCGGTATCCCTCGCGGCTAAGGCGCAGCTTGGAGAAGCCAGGGCGCACTTGGAGCGTGCCAGGGGCGGTGCCCACTGTGACGCCGTCGATCTCAACGGTGACTTGCAATGGTGATACGCTCAACTTGCTCTCTCCGATGCGCACGGTGTGCTCTTCATCGATGCGGACATCCGGAACGAAGAGATCGGCAGCATCGACATTAATGGTGAAATTCACCAAGGCCCCTTGTGCGCTCACCGGGGCGATGCGGCGTTGGGCGATGCGGTTGCCGAGGCTGTCGGCCAATTGCACGGCCGCTTCGTCGAGGAGTTCGTTGAACACATCGTCGTTGGTCTCGGCCTGGTTCTCTGTCTGTCGGGTGCTCGCGGATACCTTGATCGCATCGGCGGTGAGGCTGCCCCCGGTATTCCCGTCGAGAATCTTGTAGGTCACGCGCATCGTGGTCTCCTTGGTAAGGGTGTTCACCCCGTAAGCATTCAGCGCGCGCTCCTTGGTGCCAACGCTGGCGATGGAGGCGACGAGGAGATAATCGGCACTCAAGCCTTGGGCGAGGCGCAGGGCCGAACTCTGTTCCGTAAGCTTGGCATCCAAGCTGTCCGCCGAGCGCTTGGCCGAGGCTACGGCGGGGTCGAACGAGCGCATGGCATCGGCGATGGCCTCACGGCTGAGGACTTGCATTCCCTTGTCGGTGATGCGCGCCGTAACCAAATCTTCGAGCGCCATGATCTTGTCGTCGAATTTCTCGCCGGCCCGGTTGGAGATGAAGATCGCCGCCTTGTAGGCGCCGGTCTGTTTCACCGCCATTTCCTGACGGACTTTGGAGATGGTCGTCGTTTCGGTGACCTGTTTGCCATCTTCGGTGGTGTAGGAACGGCTTTCTACCTGCGTAGGGCTCGTCGTCGTTGTCGTGTCAACTTGGGTCGTCTGTGCCTGGGTAGGCAGTAGGGAGAGGCATCCGTAGAGCACTGCGATGCCGAATTTGAATCGAGTAGACATAGAATGAACGGGTTTGGGACTGATGAACTGGAAATTGGGTTACGATGCGGGGCGGGTGGCCCGGCGAGGAGGGAGTGGGCCCCGCGGGCCTCAGTGGCCTGCCATTGGGCGCAGGTTTGATGTAGTGAAGGCCATGATCTGAGGAAGCCGCATATGTAACGTGGTAGGGGCGAGACTGAGGCCCTTCGCCTATCACGGCTGGGACCCGTATTTGTGCGGGGGCTGGATGATGAATGTCTTGGGCCGCCGCGGCCGCTCGCGGTCGGACATTGTGGGAAAGCCGCCCGCGCCTTTCCCAGGCGCAGGCGGCTGTACTTCTGGTAGAAACTACTAATTGCGATCAACGATCACGCCCGTGATCGCGGCGGCCGTCACCGCGGCGATCGTCATCACGCTTTTCCCGCCGGATATCCCGATCCAGGCGATCCAAGCTCCCGTTGATCCGGTCACGTTCGTGCGGACTGAGGCGACCGTCATCCTTCATGGCGTCGATCATCACAAGGATGTTGTCCAATTCCCGTTTAAGCCGGAGCGACTCTTTGTGGGTAAGCGAGCCACGAGCTTTGCCCCGCTCGATTTCCTCATGGGCGGAGCGGATCCGGGAACGGATGCCCCCGCGCCAATCCCCACCCTCATGGTGACGACCCCCATCGCGGCCATCACGGTCACCCCTGCCATCACGATGCTCGGCTTGCGCTAGCGCAGCGCCGAACAGCACTCCTACGCACAACACTGAACGGAACAATTTCATCATATTTTCACCTTTCGCTGGGTTATTACATACCAACCGCAGGCCTTGATCGGTTCGAGGCCCGAAAAGTTAAGGTTCTTTGGTATCTCAGCCACGGGCCGCTAAGGATGGGCCGCGGCTCACCTGGTCCCCGGCAAACAGTGAAGCGCCAAGTGCATTGGCCGGCAAAGGACTGGGCTCCCCCCGGGCGGCGTCATGAGCGCTTTGTTGCTCCCGCACTGCCGAAGAAGGCGGATTCGCCTTCGGCGCGCATGGAGGTAATACCTTCGGTTTCGCCTTCATAATGATTGCCGGCACTGGGCGAGCTGTGGCTGGATGCTGCCCGGATACCTGCCATGAAACTGACCTCTGCCATGAAAATGTCCACCCTTGTCTTACAGTCCGTGTGGTTCTGCTTCCTTGCGGCGTTAATGGGCTTCCTCGCCGCCAGCCCGGCTGCCGCCCAACCGGCAACCGGCTATGTCCAGATTTCCTGTGAACCGGGCGTGCAGGTGTTTCTAGATGCCTCCTTCAAGGGGGTGACTTCCTCCGACCAAGGTGGCCTAGTCCTTATGGGCGTTCCTGAGGGAAAGCATCAGATCAAGGTGCTCAAGGAGGGTTTCCAGCCTCAGGAGGAAGCCGTGCGGGTGGAGGCAGGAAAGGTATTCGAGTACAGGGTGCAGCCATTCAGCCCAAAGGCGAAGATAGTGCAGCGCAGCACCGCCGCCCAGCCGCAGGTAGGGCAGAAGGTCGGCACCCTGCTTGTCCAGTCGCTGCCGGTAGCCTGCAAGATCTCGATTCCTGGTTTGGGGCTGCAAGCAAACAAGGAGCGTGATGAGTGGGAGGCGCGCAAGGTGCCCTGCTCCACCTACACAGCTACCTTTTCGGCGCTCGGTAAATCGGTGAGCTACACCTTCGATGTCACCGAGGGCCAGCGCACTCATCTTTTCGTGAACATCTTTGAAGGGAAGGTGCAGAATCTAGATGCTGGTGGCCGCGCTCAGCAGCCTGCCTCATCGCCCGCAGCCTCGGCGGCCGCCGCCAGCGGGAACAACCGCTCGCTCTCCGATCTTGGGCTCGACCTCGTCTGGGTTGCCCCGGGCTCTTTCCTGATGGGCAGTACAAGCGGGGGCGACGATGATGAGCGCCCTCTGACCCAAGCGACTTTATCTCGCGGTTTCTGGCTCGGGAAGACCGAGGTCACCCAGGCCCAATGGGTGGCCGTGATGGGCAGCAATCCCTCCACATTTCAGGGCGATGATCGCCCCGTCGAGCAGGTATCGTGGGATGATGCAATCGAATTTTGCCGCAAGCTTACTGAGCGGGAGCGGGCGGCAAGCCGGCTGCCAGCGGGCTACCTTTATACTCTGCCCACCGAGGCGCAGCGCGAGTACGCTTGCCGTGCAGGGGCGACGGGAGACCATCCCGGGGAGCTCGGCGCTCTTGCTTGGTACAGCAACAACTCCGACTACACGACTCATCCGGTTGGGCGGAAGCAGGCCAATGCCTGGGGCTTGTACGACATGCACGGCAACGTGTGGGAATGGTGCCTCGACTGGTATGGCAACTATCCCGGTGGCAGCGTGACCGACCCCACCGGCGCTGTGCAGGGGACGGACCGCGCCGTTCGCGGCGGCAGTTGGAATCTTGGTGCTAGCGCCTGTCGATTCGCGGACCGCAGCCGGGCCCTCCCCAGCAGCCACGACGAAGGACTTGGCTTCCGCCTTGCCCTCGCGCCTCAGCCGTAACGATTGATTGGTCACGCCGGGCGCTTTGTTTTGATCTTCACCAAAGGCGGCGCATCGCCTTGTTCCCGGCGAGGACCGCCGGTATGGCCCGCCGTCTGCAATCTCACCGTTACGGAGACAAGCTCCGGGCCTGCAGTCGGATTGCATCGTCAGGCCTCGGTCTGCGCCGACCGGGGCGCTCCGGGGAATGCAGGTTGGGAACCGCTCCGCGGGGGAAGGCGCGTCTACGTTTTTGAGAGGGCTCACGGGCATCTCGTAAAGCCGTCGTAGGGTTGGCCCTCCGCTTCCGCACGGAGGAGTGTTGTGCCTAAGCCGTACCGCCGCGCGGAGCTTCGAGAATTGTCCAGATACTCAGCCGTACCCATTCAGTCCCCACGGTAACCCCGGTTGTGCGCCGGGAGGACAGGAGCCGCTCGCTGTTTCGAGTAGTTCTAGGAGCGTGCTTGCAGGCGATCTGCGCTCAGAATCGCGTGCAAGCACTCTCCTACGCCTGCCTGGTCACGGCTTAGACCACACGCTAGCCGGTGGTCCAAGGGCCGAGCAGGGCCGGGAAAGATTGCTCCTCGCTTTTTTACTTGCGCCCGGGTTGATCCCCTCTGTATCTCGATGAACGCAATAGTATGCGAACTTCCCCGGTTTGTTCCCAAAGCGTTGTCAGCCCGTAGTTTAACCAGCGTCACCTAGTGAACCATTCGGTCAACAGACTTCGCCGCGTCGGTGGATTGAGGATCATGAGGCCCCGCACACTTGAAGTGGCGCGGGGAGAGACATATCGAAATCCCGTGCAGGTTGTTTTTCCCGGAACACCATGGATGGCGTGTTCTATCCCCTTTTCTCTATGAAATTGTCGCCGAAGCTCTTGGTGTCTGGTGGTTGGTTGCCCCAGGGGGAAGCACGTCTATGAGCATTTCTGCTGCTCAGTTGCTTGCTCAGGTCGCCTCAGCGGGCGCAGGTGGTCTGTCTGATGATGCGCGGGAGACCGCTGTTTTCGAGCTGGAGGGCATGGCGAAGTACAAGGCAGCGGCTCAGAATTTCTCCAATAAAGAAGGGGCTGCTCCACCAGTTGCAGAAGAGCCCAAGTGGGGCGCGGTGCTTGCCCGAGCTACGGAATTGCTGGGACCGTCGAGGGATTTGCGTGTGGCTGCCATTCTAGCCTTGGCGGCCCTAAAGACCGAGGGACTCCCCGGGCTTTGCCAAGGGCTGGAACTGCTCGCAGGCTTGTTGCAGAAACACTGGGACTCTCTATATCCGGCGTTGGACGTGGAAGATGGTGACGACCCCACGATGCGCATCAATGCCATAGAAAGCATCGCCGCGCCTCTTGGCAATGTTGAGGACCCGTGGCGCTTTGTGTTGGCAGTGCACCAGACCGCTCTGCTTCGTTCGCGGCAATTGGGGAACATCCCGGTGGGGACCTTGCTTGCGGCGAAGGGCCTTGCGCTACCGTGGCCGGGGTTTCCCGTGTTAGAGGTCGCGGCGGCAGAAGGAGTTCTGCGTGAACTCCCAGCGCTGGAGCGCGAGAAACTCGCCCAATTCGTGGAGGGTGCCCGTGGACGGTTGACGGAGATAGTAGGCTGCTTCAAGGAGAAGACCAAGGGTGGTCAAAGTCCGGATATGACCCCGCTGCGCAAGGAGCTGGATGCGCTGGCTTCGATATTGGCGCCCGCTGGTGAAGCGGCAGCGAGCGCGCAGGCGGGACAGCCGGGCCCAGCGAGTGCAGCTGCAGCCCCCAAGGTCCTCTCCTCTGCAGAGTCTGCGAGTATCTCCGGTGAGATTCGTACCCGCGAACAAGTAGCGCGGACACTCGACCTGATTTGCGCCTATTATCAGCGCTACGAACCCTCCAGCCCCTTGCCTTTCTTGTTGCGCCGGGCGCGGCGCCTGGTTGATAGCAATTTCCTTGAAGTGATGGCCGACCTCGCCCCGGATGCCCTGAGCCAGATCCGGCTCGCCACCGGAGCGGAAGAAACCGAGAAGAACTAAGACCCAGCCCCCAATATTTATGAGCAGTAACAGTCAGAAATTTATCGCCCGCAATCGCGCACCCCGAGTGCAGATCGAATATGATGTCGAGCTCTACGGTGCACAGAAGAAGATCGATCTGCCCTTCGTCATGGGTGTGATGGCCGATCTTTCCGGCAAACCGGCCGACCCTTTGGCTCCGGTCGATGAACGGAAGTTTCTCGAGATCGACGGGGATAATTTCGACAGCCGTCTGCAGGCTGCGAAGCCAAGAATCGCGATCCAGGTGCCCAACACCCTTACGGGTGAGGGAAACATGGCCGTGGATATCACGTTCGAGAAATTGTCGGACTTCTCCCCTGAGGCTGTTGCGGCCAAGGTTGATTCGCTTAGCAAGTTGCTCGCTGCGCGCAAGGAATTGGCAAGTTTGCTCACCTATATGGATGGCAAATCGGGCGCAGAGGAATTGATCGGCAAGCTCCTTGCTGATCCAACCCTGCTAAAAGCGATGGCCGCAGCCCCCAAGCCGGCCTCGGAAGCGGCCAAGTAACCAGCAAACCCCCAGGGACAAGACTACCATGGCCGACCAAGCGAAACAATCCAGTGCAGCACCTCAGCCTTCAGCCATCGAGCTGACCGATTTCGAGAGCCTGCTCAGCAAAGAATTCAAGCCCAAGTCCGACAACGCGTCTACCGCCATCAAGAATGCGGTACAGACCTTGGCCGCGCAGGCATTGGCGGATACCGCGAAGATTCCCGGCGATGCCATCAAGGCCATCGAAGAGATTATCAGGGAACTCGATCGCAAGCTCTCCGAGCAGATCAATCTTATCCTCCATCACGAGGATTTTAAGGCCTTGGAGGGCACCTGGCGCGGCCTCTACCACCTTGTCAACAATACCGAGATCGACAAGAATCTGAAAATCAAGGTCCTCAACCTTCCCAAAAAGGATCTTGGGCGCACGATGAAGCGCTTCAAGGGCGTAAAGTGGGACCAGAGCCCTCTATTCAAGCAGATCTACGAAGAGGGCTTTGGCACGGCCGGTGGCGAACCCTTCGGTGCGCTGGTAGGCGATTATCATTTCGACCACTCACCGGCCGATGTGGAAATGCTGGCGGGTGTGGCGCAAATCGCCGCCGCCGCACATTCTCCATTTATCAGCGGCACGAGCCCCTCCCTCCTGAATATGGATTCATGGCAGGAGCTTTCCAATCCGCGCGACCTCACCAAGATTTTCCAGAGCGCTGAATATGCTCCGTGGCGGTCGCTGCGCTCATCCGATGACTCGAGGTATCTCGCGCTGACCATGCCTCGTTTCCTTTCCCGCCTTCCCTATGGCGAGAAGAACCCCACCGAGGACTTTGTTTTCGTAGAGGACACGGCTGGGGCGGATCATTCCAAGTTCGCCTGGTCCAATTCTGCCTACGCGATGGGCGTCAATATTACCCGCGCCTTCAAGCTCTACGGCTGGTGTGCACGGATTCGCGGCCGGGAATCCGGCGGCCTGGTCGAAGGATTGCCCTGCCATACCTTCCCCACCGATGATGGTGGCGTGGATATGAAGTGCCCGACCGAGATCGCCATCAGCGACCGGCGCGAGGCCGAGCTCGCCAACTGCGGCCTGATGCCGATGCTTCATTGGAAGAATACGGATACGGCGGTGTTTGTCGGGGCCCAGTCCGTGCATGCTCCGGCCGAATATACCGATCCGGACGCCTCGGCCAACGCCCAGCTCGGAGCGCGCCTGCCCTACCTTTTCGCCACTTGCCGGTTCGCCCATTATTTGAAGGTTATGGTGCGCGACAAAGTCGGCGCCTTCGCCAGCCGGGAAGATATGGCCGACTGGCTGACCCGCTGGGTCATGCAGTATGTGACGACCGACAAGAAGGCATCGGAGGAGACCAAGGCCGAGAAGCCCCTGGCTGCCGCCGAGATTGTGGTCGAAGAGATACCGGGAAATCCTGGCTATTATGCGGCGAAGTTCCACCTCCTTCCCCATTATCAGCTCGAAGGGCTCACGGTATCATTGCGCTTGGTTTCCAAGCTTCCCTCGGCAAAAGCGGCCGGTTAATCGAATTTCCCGGCCAGCCTGGTGTCAGGCTGGCCGTGTAGAGTTGACTCACGAACAAACAAAATCGGGGCATGACACCGGCACCCGTTTAAAATAGACAAGGCAGATTATGGCATTTGATGCATTCCTGAAGATCGACACGATTCCGGGCGAAAGCACGGATGAAAAGCACAAGGATTGGATCTCAATCCTTTCCTACTCCCATTCCGTCTCGCAAGCAGGCAGCGGCTCCCGCAGCGATGCTGGCGGCGGTGCAGCGGGCCGTGTGGACCATTCCTCGCTCAATGTGGTGAAGTCATTGGACAAAGCCTCCCCGAAAATCATGGTGGCAGTTTGCACCGGTGAGCATATCAAGGAGGTCCGCATCGCCCTGAGCCGTGCTGCGAAGGACAAGCAGAAGTTCTATGAGATCGTGTTGTCCGATGTGTTGATCACCGCCTGCCGCCCCGTTGGTAATCCGACGGGCGAGACCTCCCTTCCCACCGAGGAAGTGAGCTTCTCGTACGGCAAGATCGAGTGGGTCTATACTGAGACCGATCACGCCACGGGCAAGGCCAAGGGCGACATCAAGGCCAAGTGGGACCTCATCGGCAATAAGGGCGGCTGATCTAGACCTATATAGCGCCGCTCCCATCTTCCCCATCATGAGTGTTGAACAGTATATCCGTTCGGGCCAGCTGCCCCAAGCTTTGGTTGCAGCCTTGGACTTGGTGCGTGCCGATCCGGCCAAGGGTGAATCCCGGCTTGTGCTGGCGCAACTCTTGACGGTGATGGGGAATTGGGAGCGGGCTTTGACCCACTGGCAGGTGGTTTTCGACCTCGACCCGAGCTCGGGGCTGCTCGCGAAAACCTATGCCAGCCTGGTTCGTATTGAAGAGCAACGAAGGGCAGTGTTTGCAGGTGAGAAATTGCCGGTTGTTTTCGGCGAACCCGAGCAATGGATGGGCAGCCTGGTTCAGGCGTCCAGACTTGCTGGGCAAGGGCAGTTTGCGGCTGCGAAGGATCTCATGGCCGCAGCCTTGGAAGAGGCGCCAGCCGTAGCCGGGAGCGTAAACGGGGAGGCCTTCGCTTGGATTACCGATGGCGATTCGCGCCTCGGTCCCATGATGGAGGCGGTGATCGAGGGGCGTTATGTTTGGATTCCCTTTATTCGCATTCAGTCTTTGGTTGCGGGCCCGCCCGCGAACCTGCGCGATTTGGTTTGGGCGCCGATTCATTTTACATGGACCAATGGAGGTCGCGCGGCCGGCTTTGTGCCGGTGCGTTATCCAGGCACGGAACAAATCGGAGACGACGCGGCTCGACTCTCCCGCAGCACTGCGTGGCTGGAGCCGGTGGCCGGTTGGTTCCACGGCGTTGGGCAGCGTACGCTGTCCACGGATCAGGCCGACTATGCACTGCTCGATATCCGGATGATCGAGTTCACACAAACCTCGGAGGCGAAGGACACCACTATTCATGGCTGAAGCCCCTTCCATGGAGCGGTTGCAGCCATGCCTGCTCGACCGCTTGCGCGACGACAATCCCGGAGAGCGCATGGAAAGTCGGACACAACGGGTGGTGTCGATCCAGCGTTACCGTGAGGCGGTATTGCGTGATCTGGGCAGCCTGCTCAACGCGAATCCCGTGCTCACGCCCGAAGAGGCCAAGGAATTTCCAGAGGGCGCGAAATCCACCCTCAATTATGGAGTTCGGGATCTGGCGGGCCAGACTTCACATGATTGCTCGCCAGCCGAGTTGGAGCGCCATTTGAGGGATGTGATCAAGACCTTCGAGCCGCGCATTGACCCGCGCACTCTGGAGGTCACAGCCGTGCGTGATGAGTCCAAGGTGCGAGTGGGGCGCCTGGCCTTCGAGATTCGCGGCGAGTTGTGGGCCAAACCGATGCCTGAACAGCTTTTCCTGCGCACGCAGCTCGACCTGGAAACAGGAGACTGCACCTTGTCGTAAGGGGCCCCGTAATGGACCGAAGTTTTCTCGATCACTATAATGTGGAGCTCCAGCACCTCCGGGGGATGGCTGCGGAGTTTGCTAAACTCTATCCGAAGGTAGCTGGCCGCCTCGGCCTTGATCCTTACGGGGAGAAGGACTGTCCAAACGATCCTTTCGTCGAGCGACTTATGGAGGGGTTCGCCTTCCTCGCGGCCCGTATCCAGGTGAAGTTCGATGCGGAGTTCCCCCGGCTGACTCAGTCGCTGTTGGAAACGATATACCCCGATTATCTGTCGCCCACGCCGTCGATGACCGTAGTCCGGTTCGACCCGGATATGGGAGAGTCCGCGCTTGCCGCCGGGTTCCCCATCCCACGAGGTACTGCCGTGAAAAGCCACTTGGGCAAAGGGGAGCGCACCGCCTGTGAGTATCGCACCGCCCACGATGTGGTGCTTTATCCGTTTACCATTGAGTCCGCCGCCTATTATACAAGGGATTTATCGACTCTGAGGCTCCCCGAGGACGGATCCGGTGTGCGGGCCGCGCTCCAGATCCGTCTGCGCACCCCGGGTTTGCCCATCAACACCGTAAAAGCGGACCGGCTGGCCTTTTTCCTCCCAGGTAGGGATGAACTTCCTGCTCAGATATATGAGCATATTTTCGCCCATGCAGTGAGTGTGGTTATCAAGGACGGCAAGCCCGATGGGCAGGTACGGGGAGTATTGAGCCCCTCGGCGATCCGCAGGGTTGGTTTCGATGACAACGAAGCGCTCCTGCCTCCCAGCCCGCGGGGGTTTCAGGGGTACAGGTTGCTGCGAGAATATTTCGCTTTCCCCCAGCGGTTTCTATTCTTGGAGATCGGCGGACTTGCCGAGAGCTTGGCCAAATGCACGGGCGACGCCGTGGATTTGATCATCACCTTGGGCCGCCAAGATGTGAGATTGGATCGGCGGGTGAGTGCCGCTTCGTTTGAACTGTATTGCACGCCGGTCATCAATCTCTTCCCGAAACGTTTCGACCGGGTGCCCCTGTCCAATCAGGTATCGGAGTTTCATGTGATTCCGGATCGCACGCGGCCGCTCGATTTCGAAATCTACCGCCTCGATGAGGTCACCGGAATCGATTCGGTGGGCGAGGAGCATTCATTCAAGCCCTTTTATCTGGCGCGCGACACCGACCTGCACTCGTCGGCGTTTTATACGGTAAATCGCACTCCGCGGCCCCTCTCCGAGAAGGAGCGCCGCAAGGGCTCTCGTGGTTCCGACTATGTAGGGGCGGAATTGCACCTCTCACTGGTGGATTCCGCCTCGGCTCCCTACCGCTCCGATCTCACTCAGATGGCGGTGGCAGGCCTCTGCACCAACCGGCACCTGCCGGTGCAGTTCGACGGGGCGGAGTTCACGAAGGAGATTTCTGCCCCGGTCAACTCGATACGCAGTGTCACGGGCCGCACTATGCCCCGGCCGTCGCTGGCCCATGGGGTGTTCACTTGGCGGATCATCAGCCACCTGTCATTGAACTATCTGTCCCTGGCCGACAGCGGTGACCAGGGGGCTGTGACCCTGCGCGAATTGCTCAAGCTATATTGCCAGGCGGACAATCCCGACGATAGGGCGGCGCTGCGGCAAATCGAGGGCGTGCGCTCGATCAGCACCCGGCCGGTGATCCGGTCCCTGCGCAATACTGGACAGATCGCTTTTGCTCGCGGGCTCGAGGTTTCGATCACCTTTGAGGAGTCGTTTTTCGAGGGTTCCGGCGCGATCTTGCTCGGGGCTGTGCTCGATCACTTCTTCGCGAAATACGTTTCGATCAACTCTTTTACCGAGACCCTGGTGAAAACCAAGGAGCGGGGAGAAATTATCCGATGGCCTCTGCAGAGCGGCAAACGACCGATTCTCTGATCGGCCTGCTGGAGCAGGAGCCTCAAGCGTTCGATTTTTTTCGAGCGGTGCGACTGCTTGAAAGTGTGCATGCGGGCATGCCCCGCGTGGGGCACTCGGTGAATGTAGGTGAGGATTGGCTGCGGTTCGCCCAGGAGCCGCACATGAAGTTCACGCCATCGGCATTGGAGTCGTTCAGCCGCTCCAAGGACGGTATGCCGGCGCTGATGGATGTGTTCTTCCTTGGCCTGCTTGGGCCCAACGGCCCACTGCCGCTGCATGTCACAGAATATACGCTGGGGCGCATGATGGGGCACGACCAGGATACCTCCCGGGACCGGGACGGCGGGCGCTCTGCTGCGTCCCAACCTGAGGGGCCCGAGCGCCAGACTCCTGCCCGCGACGATACGCTCAGGGCATTTCTCGATGTGTTCAATCATCGGATGCTCGCGCTGTTTTATCGGGCGTGGGCTACGCACAATCAGGCGGCGGATTTCGATCGGCCCAAGGATTCTGCCTTCGCCCGCTATGTGGGTTCCTTTGCCGGGTTTGGGATGGATTGCTTTAATGGCCGCGACGCCGTTCCCGACTGGTCCAAACTCTATTTTTCGGGTCGTTTGTCGTCTTTCGCCCATGGTTCCGAAGGATTGGAATCAATATTGAAGGATTTTTTCGGGATTCCTGTGGCTATAGAACCCTTCATCGGCGAATGGTTGCCGCTGCCCGCCTCCAACCTCTGTCGCCTTGGGGCAAGCCCCGAAACGGGTTTGCTGGGCCAGACCACTATTGTGGGCTCGCGTGTGTGGGTGTGCCAGCTCAAGTTCCGGATTCGCCTGGGCCCGATGAGCTACGCCGACTACGAACGCATGCTGCCCCAGGGCGCTTCCTACCCGCGCCTGCGCGACTGGGTGAATACCTATGTGGGAAGCGAGTTGCACTGGGACGTGCAATATGTGCTCCGCAAAGAAGAGGTGCCCAATTCCATTCTGGGCACGGCAGGCCGCTTGGGCTGGACCACCTGGCTGCACAGCAAGGCTTCCCCGGCCGATGTAGCCGACCTGATCGTTTAGGCCTTTCGGATCACTTTATACTACACGCAAGCTATAAACAACTAAACCCCGCCTCTTGTTATGTCTGAAATCCGTCGCAGCGCACTATTCGGGAAGCTTAATCCTCTGGCCTACAAGGCGGTGGAGTCGGCCACGGTCTTCTGTAAACTGCGGGGCAACCCCTACGTCGAGCTCGTTCATTGGCTGCATCAGCTGCTCCAGCAGCCCGACTCCGACCTGCTTCGGATCGTGCGCCACTACGGAGTAGACGCCTCACGCCTTGCAGCGGATCTCACGACCGCTCTCGATAAATTGCCGCGTGGCGCCACAGCGATCGCCGATTTTTCCCCGCATATAGAGGATTCGATCGAGCGTGCATGGATCTACGCCTCACTGCTCTACGGAGAATTTCAGGTGCGCACCGGCTATCTGGTGGTGGGCCAGTTGCGGACGTCGCATCTGCGCAATATCCTTCTCTCTATCTCCAAGGAATTCGGGAAGATCAAAGTGGAGGACTTGGCCGAGAATTTTGCCAGCCTGCTCGGTGGCTCCCCGGAAAATGGGCAAGTGGCGAGCGATGGCACGGGCAGCGGCATGAGCGGCGGCGTGGCACCGGGAGAGACCAGCGGGGCCATGGCCCCTGCACAGATGGGCAAACAGGAGGCGCTTGCGAAGTTCTCCGTAGACCTCACCGCCAAGGCGCGCAAGGGCGAGATCGATCCCATCGTCGGGCGCGATGATGAGATCCGCCAGATCGTCGATATATTGATGCGCCGGCGGCAGAACAATCCGATTCTCACCGGTGAGGCCGGCGTGGGAAAGACCGCCGTCGTTGAAGGTTTTGCCCTGCGTATAGTGTCGGGCGATGTGCCGCCGGCTCTCAAGGATGTAACGTTGCGCACTCTCGACATCGGCCTGCTACAGGCCGGTGCGAGCATGAAGGGTGAATTCGAACAAAGGCTGCGGCAGGTGATCGAGGAGGTGCAGCAGTCGCCCAAGCCCATCATTCTTTTCATCGATGAGGCCCATACCTTGATCGGTGCAGGCGGAGCCGCCGGCACCGGCGATGCGGCCAATCTTCTCAAGCCGGCGCTGGCCCGCGGCACCTTGCGCACCATCGCGGCTACCACCTGGGATGAATATAAGAAACACTTCGAGAAGGACCCCGCGCTCACCCGCCGCTTCCAGGTTGTAAAGATCGAGGAACCCTCCGAGCAGAAGGCCATACTGATGATGCGCAGCATCATGGCCCCGCTGGAGAAGCATCACAAGGTGCAGATCCTCGACGCCGCTATCGAGGCCTCTGTACGGCTCTCGCACCGCTATATCCCCGCCAGGCAACTTCCCGACAAGTCCGTGAGCCTTATCGACACCGCCTGCGCCAGGGTGGCTGTGAGCCAGTATGCGCTGCCGGCCGAGGTGGACGACTGCCGCCGCCGAATCCAGGCACTGGAGACCGAGCAGGAGGTCCTTGGCCGCGAGTCCAAGGTCGGGCTGGACCACGCCGTGAGGGAGAAGGAAATTGCTGAGAAGCTGGGCACCGAACGCGAGGCGCTCGCGACCCTTGAGAAGCACTGGCAGGAGGAGAAGGAGCTGGTTGCGAAGGTTCTCGAGATCCGGGCCAAGCTTCGTGCGGCCGGTTCGTCCATCGAGGGAGGCAAGGAGGAGATGAAGCCGGAAATGGCCGCCGCTCCCCAGAACGCACTTACCAATGAAGAGCGCGACGCTCTGCTGGCCGAGCTCAAGTTGGAGCAGGAAAAGCTGGCCGCCGTCCAGGGCGAGTCGCCGTTGATCTTCCCCAGCGTAGACCAGGCCGCCGTCGCCAGCGTAGTGGCGGATTGGACTGGCATCCCTGTTGGCCGCATGGTAAAGAACGAGATCGAGCAGGTGCTCAAACTCGCCGACTATCTGGAAAAGCGCGTGATCGGGCAGCGCCACGCACTGGATACCATCGCGCGGCGCGTCCAGACCAGCCGCGCCCGGCTCGACAATCCCAACCGCCCCATCGGCGTATTTATGCTCGTGGGCCCCAGCGGCACCGGCAAGACCGAGACCGCGCTGGCGCTAGCCGAGACCCTTTATGGCGGTGAACACAATCTGATCACCATCAACATGAGCGAATTCCAGGAGGCGCACACGGTGAGCACCCTCAAGGGGGCGCCTCCCGGCTATGTGGGCTATGGAGAGGGTGGTGTGTTGACCGAGGCGGTGCGCCGCCGGCCCTATAGTGTGGTCTTGCTCGATGAGGTGGAAAAGGCGCATCCCGATGTGCACGAGATCTTCTTCCAAGTGTTCGACAAGGGCTGGATGGAGGACGGCGAGGGCCGCTCCATCGATTTCAAGAACACGATTATCATCCTCACCAGCAACGCGGCGCAGGACGTGATTATCAATATGTGCAAGGACCCCGAGCTTATGCCCGGAGCCGAGGCGCTGGAGAAGGCGATGCGCGGCCCGCTCGTGAAGGTGTTCCCCGATGCGCTGCTCAACCGCCTGGTGGTCGTGCCCTTCTATCCGATCAGTAAGGAGATGCTCCGCATCATCATCCGCCTCAATCTTTCGAGGTTGGAGAAGCGGGTGCGTGAGAACCACAAGGTGCCGTTCACCTACGATGCTTCGGTACCGGACCTGATCGCCAACCGCTGCACCGAGCTCGAGCGCGGCGCTCGCATGGTGGACTCGCTGATCACCAACACGCTCCTGCCCGAGATCGGCCGGGAATTCCTCACCCGACTGATGAACGGCAGCGCAATCAATCGCGTGCACGTCACAGCCAACGACGGGAACTTTGCCTTCGCGTTCGACTGAGCGATGCCCATGTACTTCAGGTGGCTTCCCACTCTTGTGCGTGCAAGTGCTCCGGCGTTCGTCGCAGGAGCGTGCTCGCACGCGACCTGCGCTCTGAATCGCGTGCAAAGCATGCTGCTGCTGTAAATAGTCACGGCTGAAGGCTGAAATTCGAGCTGGCGAAGGCGCCGGCTTTGCCCCAAGACCTGTCCGAGGATAGACGCTGATAACCGACGCCCATGCCATCACCCACTCAAGAACACCGAAATATAGCCATCAGCACGCCGCTGGGCGACGACGCCTTGCTGGTGAGTTCCGTCGCCATCACCGAGCAGATGGGGCGCCTCTTCCGGATCGAGGCGGAGCTGTACAGCAAAGACGATGTCAATTTCGACGACATCGTGGGCCAGAATGCGACCTTTCGTCTGGAAATGGGGAAGGGGGCAACCCGATATTTCAACGCGATGATCAGCCGCTTCGTGCAGACGCGCGTCGACGGCAAGTTCACCCGCTATCAGGCTACGTTTGTGCCCTGGCTCTGGTTCCTCACGCGCACTGCAGACTGCCGCATCTTCCAGCAGAAGACCATTCCCGAGATTTTCGGGGAGGTGTTTCGTGGGCATGGGTTTTCCGATTTCCGGCTCTCGCTCAGCGGCAACTACCCGAAGTGGGATTATTGTGTCCAATACCGCGAGACCGACTTCAACTTTGTCAGCCGCCTCATGGAGCAGGTGGGCATCTATTATTTTTTCGAGCATGAGAACGGCAAGCACACCCTGGTGCTCGCCGATTCCGGCGCGGCGCACAAACCCTATCCCGGCTGCGCACAGGTGATCTTCCGCCCCGCCCATGCGGCGGAGAGCGGCGGCGGGGAGTTCATGCAGGACTGGGTGATGGAGCAAAACCTGATGCCGGGTCTTTACGCCCACGCCGACTACGACTTCGAGAAACCCAGGAACTCGCTCCAATCAAAGTCGTCGATCATCTCGCCGCACACCCAGGCGGGGTTTGAGATTTTCGACTACCCCGGCGAGTTCAAGGACTCCGCCACCGGCGAGGCCAATGCCCGGGTGCGTATTGAGGAACTGCACTCCGATCAGGAGGTCTTCCGCGGCGGCTCCAATGTGCGAGGCCTTGCGGTGGGTTCGGTTTTCGACCTCTCCGACCACCCTCGGGGCGACTTGAACCGCGGCTATCTGGTGACCATGGCCTCCTACCATATCAAGGGCGACGACGCCCAAGCTGGTGGTGTTGGCGGTGGGGAGTTTTTCACCGCGACTGTCACCGCCATGGATTCGTCCAAGCCGTTCCGGTCGGGGCGCACCACGCCCAAGC
The DNA here is from genome assembly GCA_903960515.1 of uncultured Verrucomicrobiota bacterium. Classification (GTDB taxonomy): domain Bacteria; phylum Verrucomicrobiota; class Verrucomicrobiia; order Opitutales; family Opitutaceae; genus CAJCBL01. The sequence goes on along the minus strand of CAJCBL010000044.1, from coordinate 4,264 downwards.
CGATGGTGCAGGGCCCTCAGACCGCTGTGGTGGTGGGCCCCTCGGGCGAGGAGATTTACACCGACAAATATGGTCGGGTGAAGGTGCAGTTTTTCTGGGACCGCTATGGCAAGGCCAACGAAAACAGTTCGTGCTGGATCCGAGTCTCGCAGCTCTGGGCCGGGAAGTCGTGGGGGGCGATCTATATACCCCGCATAGGCCAGGAGGTGATCGTAGAGTTTTTGGAAGGCGATCCGGATCGTCCCATCATCACCGGGCGAGTCTACAACGGCGAGGCGATGCCCCCGTATGCACTGCCGGCTGAGAAGACGAAATCGACCATAAAGTCGAACTCGAGCAAGGGCGGCAACGGTTTCAACGAGATCCGTTTCGAGGATAGAAAGGGCGAGGAGCAGATCTTTATCCATGCGGAAAAGGATGAGGACATCCGCGTAAAGAACGACGCTCGCGAATGGGTGGGCAACGAGCGCCATCTGCTCGTCAAGAAGAGCCAGTTCGAACAGGTCGAGAGCGACAAGCACTCGACTGTCCAGGGCGACCGGCTGAGCAAGATCGGCGGCGATCACTACGAGCAGACGGTCGGTGGCCATTTCGAAAAAGTCGACGGGGACGATCACCTCAAGGTCGGAGGTATGCAGAACTGTGCGATCGGAGCGGATGCCAGTTTCAAGGTGGGCGGCAACTGGAACCAGGAGGCCGGCGGAAAGATTTCTCTGAAAGCAGGGAGCGACATTCATGTTAAGGCGGGCACTGCGTACGCCTTGGCGGCGGGCTCCTCGGTCCATATTAAGGCGGGCGCGACACTGGTCATTGAGGCGGGGGCGCAGCTTTCGCTGAAGGTCGGTGGCAACTTCATCGACATCAATCCGGGTGGTGTTTTCATTAAGGGCACGCTGGTGATGATCAATAGCGGCGGCGCGGCGGGCAGTGGCAGCGGCAGTTCCCCGGACGCGCCGGTGGCACCCGAGCCCCCGGACCCGCCGAAGGAGCCCAAGAAGGCCGATGACGCGAAGTCCGGTGCGGTTACGACAGCCTCGGCTGCGCCGGCAACCAAGCCGAAGGGGGCCAGCAGTTCGACCAAGGTGGCGGCCTACAGCCCGGCGGCGTCGGTTTTGAAACAAGCGGCGAAAGACGGCACTCCCTTCTGCGAGGAATGTGAACGCGCCAAACAAGCACAAGAAGAAGGGACTGCATGAGCGAACAACCGGTCAGTGAGGTGGTTGTGCGCGGCGTGATGGAGCGGCTTTTTGCCGACCCCGCGCTGAGCACCTATGTGATATTGGACGGAGCGTCGGTTCCGGACCTGCTGGGCAAGCTTGAGGAACATGCGCCCGAGCATGTTTGCCTCTATCGTGGGGAGCTTGCGCCCGATTTGGCGGAGTGCGCGCCCTATCTCGTGCGGCTCACCAGCGAGAGCCCGTTTACCCACTGGGTGGTGGAGGAAGGGTGGGGCAAGCACTGGGGGATTTTCGCCTTGGCTGCCTCAGATCTGGAGAGGATGCGCCGGCATTTCCGCACGTTTTTGATGGTGCAGAGCCCGGAAGGTAAGCGCCTCTATTTTCGCTATTACGATCCCCGCGTGCTGCGTGAATACCTGCCCACCTGCAACGAGGAGGAGACGCGGGCCGTGTTCGGACCGGTCGGTTGCTACCTCTGCGAGGGCGGGAGCACAAGCGGCCTGCACTCGTTCCGCCAGGAGCAAGGATCGCTTCGGCTGGAGTCGTTGAACTTGAGCCGAGACACTCGTCTTTCCTAATTCTCCTGCGTTATGTTAGCCATTCGCCCCGCACAAATGGAGGTATTCGATGCTGCCGCCCAGCGAAGGTTCGAGGATGAGATGGTCGTCCATAGCCAAGCGTTCTCGCCGCGGCTTTGCGAGGTGATCGGTGAAGAGCAGCTTCGCGTGGCGCTTCGGCAGGCGATGGCCCGGGCGCGCAGCCATGGGTTCACGAATCGGGGCCCCATTCGGCTGTTCATTGAGATGACGTTTCTATTCGGAAGTGATTTCGACACCGATCCACAGTATCCGTGGGCGGCGCAGATATTGATGGGCCCCGACGAACAAATGCAGCGTGCGGAGCAGCTTTATCACAAGATCGTGGAGTACCAGAATAGAGTTTCAGGGCAAGCCGCAGTGAACACGCGGAAGGCGCTCACCGACCTGCTGGAATGGGCGCATGGCCCCATCACGTTTTCGCAAAGTGATTTCGAGGGCCGCATGCGCCAAGAGATGGCGCGCATTTTCCCCCGAAAAGCCGATTTTGTAGGTGATCGAGGCATGTCTAGCCTCGTACATTCCGGAAAGACCGCCGCCGATAAATACTATTTTGTGTCTCCGCGTGCACAAGGTTTGGTTATCGCCCTGATGTTCGCTTTCGGGCATGGCTGCGTCGACGACCCGCTCTACCCTTGGATTTCCTCCACGCTTGCGGACCCGCGTCTTGCTGATTCCGCCGGCCGCGCGGATCGACTCGAAAAAAAGTCTATCACTTGGCTCGAACACGTACTTGCCAGACGCAGTGAAGGATAATTCATATGAGTGACGAGAAGAAGCCCTCCTCCCCTAGCGCCGCCAACGGTGGTGCATGCGCTAGCGGCACCACGAAATCATGTCCGCTCGAGGATCAAATCAGGATTGTTGAATTCGTTGAGATTGTCACGCGCGGCGCTGAGGGCGTCGTTGAGGGGGCCAGCCTCAAATCGGCAAAGCTCGCTACTGTGTTCCAACGAACCGCCAAAGAGGCTGGACGATTCCAACAGTTTATCAACCTCGGAAAAGAAATCGAAGGTGCTGATAAACGCCGTCCCGACTATGGCCGTTTTATCGAGATCAAGGCTCGGGTGGAGTGGTGCAGCGGCGACCCGAGTCGGTCTCTTTCCGGAAAGAAAATTCACATATCCTACGAGTTACTCAATGGTCCGAAGCGCCCTGCTGTATTGAAAGGTACCGAGAAGGAAGGCTTCGGCAGTGAGGGAGGAACGGACAAGGAAATCGTCGCTGCAGGCAATGATGGATGGACCGCCCCCATCAAGTTCTACCTCTCACAGTTCGGCGGCGACGAGTTTGCGCTCTGCGCGCAAGCTGAGGAGAAGGGCGGCGGCTCTCCAAGTGGGAAAATCGCTAAAATTGCCGGCTATCAAACGTGGCGAAAATTCTGGTACCAGAAGACGCGTGCAGCCGGCTTTGCCCCGCCCGCAATGACCGTAACTGAGACGGCCTACAAAAATGTGTTTGTGGTGTTTGAGCTGGATAACGATTTGGAATTCCTAAAAGCGAACGTCCCGGATCGTACGTTTTACCCCGAATGGCAGGCCAAAGTTGGAGGCGGCGACACGCAAGTGGCCATCATTGGCGGTCACAATAGAGCTCATTTCTACGGATTGTACGTGGCCAAGACCGAGAAACCGATTAAAGACCACCTCATTATTTGCGAATACCAATGGGATCCGGCGGGAGAGACGCCGCTTCAGACTTTTTCCCTTAACAAGATGGAATCTGACGAACTCGCTGTCACTGGCGTGACTTGGAATTCTGCCTTGGTTTCGCCCGCGCTCTCGGGCGACCTGCTTGTCTCAGGGACGTGGGAGTCCGAAGCGCCCGCCGGACATGCTGATAGCGGCAAGAATGGCGTACTTTCCTCTGCGGATATCCTTATCACCAAGCCGCGCAGCGAACTAGCCAGATTTAGAATTAAGCTCCCGGCCTCCGTGCCCGATCCAACCGTCCATAAAGTGAAAGTTAAGCTGAAACTGCGATACGCGAAATACTGGGGTGGAGAATCAAACGGATACCAGATCATCATCACATACAAGAACGATAAGGCCGCTTACGACATGTGCGTCTCGCACGAAGTTGGTCACTCCGTATTCCAGGTACCTCGCGACGGCGCGCAAACGAAGAAGCCTGCGAGCCTGCCCAATCACCCGAGATTCTATACGGACAACCGCGGCGGGCAGGGGGCGCACTGTTCGTTCGAGGCTGTTTCGGTCGCCGATCCCAGTTATCCGTTGGGGCGTTTCAAGAATGGGACGTGCATTATGTTTCACCAACTCAATCCCACTGGCTGCAAGCAGGTGTTTTGCGAAAACTGTGCCCCATACCTCCAACTGCAGGATCTCACGGAAGTGAAACAGCCCACATAATTTCCTAATGAAACAAAGTGCAGAAATCGCCCAGTTGTTATTGAACCTGACAACCGTAGCCTTGTTTGGTGGCGACTCGGCGGCGCTCGACCAGATCGAAAGGAAACTGTCCTCGCAGGAT
>CAJCBL010000043.1 GCA_903960515.1 uncultured Verrucomicrobiota bacterium | reverse complement strand
GCGGTCAGGGTGGCCCGCGTGAATTTGACTTGGGAATCCGCCACCAACGCCGCCAAGGTCTGCCGGGCCGGCTCGACCTTGATTTGGGCCTGCCGCACCCAGGCGTCGGCGCTCTGCACATTGTCGACTAGTCCGGTGGGCAGCTCATAGGCTTGGCCATAATTGGCCAGCAGTTGCTGTTCAATGCGGCGCACGGCTTCCAGCCGCGTGGTCAGTTCCGGCTGGGGCGGCACCTGGGACAGGCTGGCCTCGTAGAAACGTCGAGCCACCGTCACGAGTTCGGGATGCAACGCCACCCGGCGGCCCGCCTCGTTCGTGCGGAGCGCCGCGGACTCAGCGCGCACCGCGTCGCAGGCGGCCAGGAGTTGGGTCAGGGCATTCGTGGCCGCGCGCACCTCGGTGAGTAGTTGGTCCTGTTGGTTGCGCGCCGTCACGGCTTTGGCCTTGGTGATCGCTTCTTGCGCCAGTAACTCCTGGCGCTTGGCCTCCTGCTGGGCCGCTTCGGCCTGGCGGGTCAGTCGCAGTTGGTCGCTGCGCAAGTAGTAATAGGTGCCACCGATTCCAGCCACGACCAGCAGTAACAGCAAGACGAGGACTATGAGCGCGATCCAGATCGGCACTCCGCCCTTTTGGGGTTGGTGGGGTAGCGAGGGTTGAGAGTCCATAACAGCGTTTTTCTTGGGGTTGTAAGGGATGGGTTGTAAGGGGTAATGCGACGGGCACGTTATTCCAAATCGTCCGCTTCACGGCGCCGGTCGAGGCCCGGCAAGTAAGGTTTGGCGTCCGGCTTGTCCTCCGCGGCGGAATGGTCGGCGATTAAGGCTTGCGGCGGCAGGCTCTTCTGGGGTTGTCCCAGAAAGCTGCGCTCCTCCTCGTCAGACCACTGTTCGAGGGTCTGTTCCCACACGTTGTTGCGCGGCTTCGCGGCCACAAAGTCCGTGTCGGCGCTGAGTTGCCGGCACCACGCGAAGAGCTGGTCGGACCAGCGCCGGGAAACGAGCGTGGCATCCAGACAAGGCACGTCACTTACGGCGATGAACGGCTTGCCCACGTCGGGCAGCGGCAGGTTCATGAAGAACGAATCGAGGAACAGCGACCGTTCCACCACATTATACTGGCAGGAGTGGCTGTAACCCTGCTTGCTCCAGGACTCGGAATAAGTGGCCTCGGTGTGGCGCTGGCGGCCAAAGAAGCTCTGCGCCCAGGCCGCCGTCCGGGGGGCCGCCGCAGCGCAGGAACGTCTTGTAAGTGCATTGGCTCAAAAGGTCGTTGGCGCCATTGTCATCGTAGATGGCCGTGAGCGCCTCAATCCCCTGGGCGCCGATGAGCACCGACGCGCCCTTGGAGCGACCGCGCCGCAGCAGGTCATGGATGCAATCCACCCGCTCCATGGCGGGGAATTCATCCAGCACAAACCAGTGCCGCGGGCGCCGGGTGTTGGGCCGGCGCAGAATCTCCTGCGTCAGGGCCTTGAGGAGCAGGGCGTTGATGGGCCAAATGCTGTCGCGCAACACCGGATCATTGCCCAACACCAGCACGCCGGGGGCGGCCAGGAACTTCTCGATGGTGAACTTGCGGGCCGACGGGGCGGTGTTCCACAGCGCGGCGACCGATTCGAATCGGACAATCTTCGTGCCGAGTGAGGAGAGCACGCCGAAGGAGTGCTTTTCGTCGCTGAGAATGCGTTCGGCGATGACCTTGGCGCGCAGATGACGGGCCGTGATGGCGCGGATGCGTTCCCGCGAATCGAGGGCGCAAATCAAGTCGCGGAAATCCCACTTGGGATTGCCCGGCACTCCCAGACCCAAGAGCACGGCGAAGATCAGGTCGCGGGCTGAATCGGGAAAGAACGGGGCGCTACTGCGCTGCTCCTCGGGGACCAGCAGGGTGGCCAGATAGCGGGCCATGAGCGGCGTGCGCGTGGCCTCGGCGAGATCCCACACTGCGCAGCGCTCATCGTTCGGATCGAGAATGTATATGTTCTGGCTTTCATCCTCGGGATTGAGTCCCAGCGCCGCCAGTTGCGGCAGGGCGTCGCACTTGCCGTCGAAGAGAATCAACTGTTCCGGTTCCGCGCGGTCCGCCCGGAAGCGCGGCGCAATGGACTGGAGAAAAAGCTGGATCAGCGTGGATTTGCCGCTGCCGATGCAGCCGATGATGGCCAGGTGCTTCACCGCCTCCTCGACGGGCAGATTGCGCAGTGCCCAAAACATCAGATCTTCGTTGAAGCACAGTGCCGCGGGCGCGGTTTGCCCGTGCGACGAGCGGCCCGCCTCGGCGGACGGCAGCTCGTCCGTGAACAGACTCCAGAACGGCGAAACTTCCGCCGCCGGCAGGTCGTCTTGCGCGAACAGGCTCCAGACCGAGGGTGTGGGTAGTTCCTCGCTCAATCGAACCTCGCGTTGCGCCCCTGCGGGGAGCTGGAATCAAAGGTATCATCGCCCAGAAACACCGCCGCAGTTTGTTCGGTCACGGGCAGAATGAAGCGATGCAAGAGGTGCAAACCTGACCAGGCGAGGAAGAACAAGCCGCCCAGGATTAAGGCCCGTGCCCACCAGGCATTGATCAGCAGTTGCAGCCCCAGCATGAGCGTGAGTAAATTGAGCGCCACCGCCAATCTGACG
>CAJCBL010000042.1 GCA_903960515.1 uncultured Verrucomicrobiota bacterium | reverse complement strand
CGCAGGGCAGGAGCATCGGGGTCTGTCGGTCGAGATTGAAGAAGCGGGCGGCCATGGCCTATGAAAATACAGCATCCCGTTGCCTGTCAACAAAATATGCAACTATTTTGAACAAAATCCGAAGTCCGACAGGCTGCTAGGGCGCTGGCTTGGAGGGCCATCCCCTCGGCTATTCGGGGTCAGGCAAGGTTCACCGTGATCGGGCATTTGCCGGTCTTGCCCAAGGTGATGGTCATCCCGGGCGCCACCGGAATCGGCGCAGTGACCGGTTTTCCGTTGGCATTCGTGGCGTTGGTCGCCGCAGCGCAGTGCTCGATCATCCACCGTCCGCTGTTGTCCTTGAACAAGTGGAACTGCTCAGGGCTAAGGAACTTCTCGTAGTCGGGCCCCCAAGATTTAAGAATCGTGCGCCCAAACTTGGTCGGAATATTTGCACGAAGTTTTTGTCCGCTTGGGCCGACCAGCTCAACGCCAACAGGCGGCACCGATACCGGTGGAGCAACGGGTGCCGGCGCGGGACGCGGCGGGCGGGCTGGGGCAACCGGTGCACTCGGTGCTGCCGTTGGCGGAGGAGGCGAAGGTCGCGGTGTTGGCGGCAGTGTGGGACCAGCCGGAGGGGTAGTAACGACAACCGCAGGCACGGTCGTCCCCTTCGGCTTTCGCCCCTCCCACTCAAGCAACCTGCCGTTCAATCCCATAAGCACCTGCTCTGCAGTGGGCCGCTTGCTGGGCTCAGGCCGGAAACAGCCATTGATGACATGGTTCAAGAAATCCATATCGACCACTTCCTTGATCGGCTGCTGCACACTGACGGGCTTCAGTCGACCGTTCTTCACCTGCTCGTCATAGGTATCCATCGCCGGCGCAGCGGGATGGGCACCGCCCAACAACTCGCCAAGGATCAACCCAAGCGTGAAGACATCGGACGCCTTGATCGGCACCTGCCCCGCGATGTGCTCGGGAGACATATAGCCGGGCGTCCCAACATAGCCTTCACCGTGCGCGTGCCACGGTGCCTTCTGGCTATCAACCAAGGAAAAATCCATGTCGATGACCCGCAATTTATATTTCGCGGCAATCGCCGGCTCCGGGAGCAGGCAAAAATTTTCAGGCTTGAGATCGGTGTGGATGACACCCGCCTTGTGGACCGCATTGATACCCGCCATCATGACGCGAGCAAAGATAACCCGCTGATTCCAATCGTAGGCGCTGGGGTTGTCTTTGAGCTCATCCAAGACTTCCCGGAGATTTTTGCCTCCCTCGACCCATTCAAAGACTTGATAGAAGGCTTTCAGTGGCCCGTACTCGCCAGCCTTGCTCATCTCGAAGAACTCGATGAACTCGTAGCAAAGGCTCTTCGCCGCCGGGTCTGCCTGGATGCGCCGCTTGAGTTCGGTCTGGTAAGCAATATACCCGTCCAGCCAAGGTGATGCACCCCCGGGGCGTTTGTATTTCTTGAAAAAGACATTCCGCCCAGTCGGGGACTTGGCTTTCCCCGCAAACGCAAAGCCACCCGGGTCAAAGGCCTTCAGGATTTCATAGCCCTTGATCCGGTTCCCCTCCTTGAACTTCACCGCGCTAGAATATTCGGTAGACATTGCCGGTTGATTTAGCAGCCCGCCGCTTCAACAGTTGCGGATTTCGTAATGGTCCTTGCAAGCTGTACCATCACCTTGGTAAATGCCCCAGCGTCGGAGGACTTAACTTTGAGTGCATTCACTGAAGCCAGCATGGCGGCTTTCCCTTCATCGCCGGGCTTGCCCAATCCAGCTAGCGCAGGCGTATCAGATGCGGTTGCCACGAAATCAAATTCCCCACGATCTACGACAGCAAGTTCACTATATCCCTGCCACTCCGGGCAGAACCCGCAAAGGATGATGCGGTTGGCCATGATGGCCGTAATAACATCCGGTATGCCGCCGCCCGGCGCCTCGGGGATCGTCATTGGCACCTTGAAGGTCGCATCGGTGAAAAAGATGACCGCACGGGCCGCCGTGCTTCGCGCGCGCCACTTGGTCGGGTCTGCGGCATCTTGTACCCCGGCTTGATCCATTTTGGCGACCTTATAAAGGGCATCGAGGAGAGACTCGGGCTCATCGCCACCGCCGGTCGCCTGCATGTTCGCCGCGCTCAGTTGGGCCTGAACGGACGCCACGTCGCTCACGAACGGATTATCAACAAACCAATTCGCCTCGTTGTGCTGATGGTCGCGGTAACCGCAGATCTTGATCCGCCAGTCTTTGATAGGTGCCTCATTGTTGGCATCCTTCGAGGCAAGCCCATTGATGAACGTAGAGATGCTGCCCTTCACGGCATCGATGCATTCCTGCATGCTACCGCTCGCGTCGAGCAGAACGACGATATCGACTACACCTTTGATTTTAGTTTCAGCCATAATAGTTTTGAGGTTGGGAGAATTTTCTATATCTGTGTTACAGTGATCGGTTTCGAGGGAATCGTGGTTTGGCGGGCTCCGAACTGCCGCCGGCGTGGGGAAGAAGAAATGATCGCTGAGGGGCGGTGATGTGGGGTGGGCGGTTAACCGGACGCTGATCGCACCCAATGGGGGGAAGTTGAGGCAAATCTGGGGGAATTCGTTCATCCGCCCACTGGCGGGGCAAAAAGGAGAGCCACTGGAACCGCGAGGGCGCTGAGGCAGGCCGGTTGATACGCAAGATTGGAAAACGCGATTTTCATGGGCGCGGGCTGGATTCCTTGGCCATCACCCGTCCCTTGGCGTCCCGGTAGACGCGACTTCGGTCCGGGGCCTGGACCGCCGTCCACACGAGGCCGCCGTGGGCGTCACGAAATTCGATCCGCTCGCCCTGGACTTTCTGCGTGCCTACGACCCCGCCCTTGCCATCGCGAATCATCAGGTCGCCATCGGGTTCGGTCTGCCTCCGCTCCGTGACCCGGCCTCGCTCGTCGCGCACCTCGGCCCTGCCCTCCCGCGGTTTCGACTCCCGGCGGATCACCCCACCCTTCGCGTCGCGGACGACCCTCGAACCGTCGTTTTGGATCGTGATGGTTTCCAGCACACGACCGGAAGCGTCGCGCCGGACAATGGTTTCCGCGCCCAAGAGCGTGCCTGCAGCAGCCAAAAGCAGCACCGCTGCAGCGGCCGGAAGGAAACGCGCCCACGGAGCCGGAACAGGGCCAGCAGGCACTCGTCCTGCTCGGGGGAGCATCCGCGCTTCAGGTACGATTTCTCCAATGCCCAGAGCCGGGGTGAAAGCATCCGCATCCATGTAACGCGGTAAACTGGCGGGATTTCGTATCCGTTGCGAGCTCAAAGTGTGTGGAAACGCGGCGGGCACCGGAGGAGAGGTTGAAGTTGAAGGTTTAGGTTGAAGTGGGCGTAAGGCGGACCACCACGGTGCGGGGCGGTATGTCATGCCCCCCCGTCCCCGCAAGCCCTGAAGGGAGTAGGGCCGGGCACTCATTCATGCCTTGCCCCAGACCTCAAGGCCCCATGTTGCCGGCCCGGTTCTCGTCAATCTCGGGTCTTCTCCCATCATCGCGGCGATACTATTGCGTGCGACATCGGGGCGACGCTCAGCGACATATTGAATAATCCTATCGGCGTGCATCGGAGTTTGCTCCGCCCGCAAAATTTCAATGGCTATCTCGACAATCATCCGAGTGTCGACATGCTCCCAGATTGTGAGTTTCCACAAACCAGATCGCGCCACAGGAAGGAATCGACTCTTGTCTGCACAGAGCTTGATCTTGAGTGTAGTGAGTGAAGCCTCGCGGCATCGCTCGATTTGGCGGCGTGAGATCTCCTCAGCGATTTGTTCGAAGTGCAGAGGCTTCCCCGCTTCCAAGAGCACAAGAAACGCTTTGTCCTCGAGTGACTGAAGCCAGGCAAACGGGCAGATGAAACGCCCATCCTCCAAGATTTCAACCTTGGGGCATAGATGCACCCAGTCAGCTACCGTCTCCGGAGTGCATAGGTTCGGCCAGGAGCGATTGAGTTGGGCGGCAAGTTGGAAACAATCGAATCCCAAAGGTTCCCCAGCCAGTAGCCGATCGATCTTGTCAACGATATCCGAGACTATGGACATATAGCCATCTCCGGCTGGCCCAATAATTCGCTCCAAGCGCTCCTTTCGTTGACAGTCCTTCAATTCCCTAGTCTCCAAGCCAAGCAAGTCGATAATCAGCTCAGTGAGCGGGCGAATTTCAGATTCGGGGACCGCCAGATTCTTGGCGATCAAGGCAAACAACTCGGATTCACGCCAAAGTCGAGTCACGCTAGCATCAAGACTGCGCTTGAGCGCGATTAGCGGTTCACAAAACTCGGCGCGAAACACGAACGGCTTTCCAGCATAGTCAGCCGAAAGTATTGCCTCGCGCAGCACTGCGATCATCTCTGACTGCAACTGGCGGACCCGTTCCCCAGTGATTTCCAAAGCGGCCCCGATCTCCCGCAAAGTCATCCTTGGGAAACCCAATATACCATACCTCCTAGTAAAAATCCCAAATTCATTGGTTTGGGTAAAGCAAGCCTGAATCGCTGCGTATGCTGCCACAGGAACTGATTGCAACCAATTCGTTGCCAGCGCACCGCTGCCCGATGGCAATACCGGGAACCCACGCCTCTGGGCGAAAACTTCCCGAAGCAAGTTGCCATGTTCATCAAGTGAGGCCCGCAAGGCGCGTAAAGCGTCGTCCAGTTCCACAGAAGACTTCGCGCCAACATTTTTGAGTTTGCCGAACCCGATTGCGGCCCTGTCCACTAGAGCCCCAAGCGAGTCTAGGTTCGCCACTATCAGACCGTTGTTGGTACGCACGGAAAGATGCAACGCAGCACCCGCTGGCAACGCCCTGGTTGCTGCCGACAATTGAGCTGGGAAACCATCTGCATTATCGTTGTTCCCGGCGCTCCCTAAAACTTGGCTGGATTGAACACCAAGAGGAGAGTGCTTCGATTTCCGGATGGTGATGGCGCAGGGAATGTCGTTAGGGGGCATGGGGTATAATGGCGGCTGGATGGGAGTTCGGGGTATTTAATGCCAATCTATCGGCCCGGTGGCGATTGGCTGAGAACAGTCGACCAGATCTTTATAAAAAGTCAATGCTAAACCGGCGTACGGACCCCGCCACGGAAGAACAAGGGATGTTGAAGTTGAAGGCGGAAGTTGAAGGCGAAGGAGAGGTTGAAGTGGCGGGAGGAAGGGCTGGCTGGCAATCGGGGGTTCTCCGGAATCTTGAACTGCAGATTACGCAGACTATACAGGATATCGATCCAGCTTCCCGTGTAGCTGAAGCGCGAAGCGATTCAGTCCGAGCGCGTTTCCCGTAGCGAAGCTCGCAAGAGCTTCGGGTCCGATCCGCTCTCCCGTGTACCTGGAGCCTGCGCTGCATGAAGTCATCTCCTCCCGCCCTTCACTAGCTCCTGGCGCTTTTTCTCGACTGCATGCCAGAAGTAACTCGAAAGAGCGCTTTGCCCAGTATAGGTCCCGCAGCACTTCTTTCCGACAACCGTAATACCGGGCACGGACTCGGCGTATG
>CAJCBL010000041.1 GCA_903960515.1 uncultured Verrucomicrobiota bacterium | reverse complement strand
GCGTCCTGATAGATGCGCACGTACATCGGCTCCAGCTTGGACCAGGAGACTTCCTCGCGCAGGAGCGCGATGTATTTGGCTTGGAAGGAATCCACCGCCGCCTGCTGCTTGGCGTTGAGCGCTTTGCCTTGGCCGACTTGGGCGAGCATTCCCTTCATCATGCCGTCGACTTGCCCCCAGATGCCTTCGACGACGGATTGGGACTCGGATACGGTGAGCAACTCCTTGATGGAGGCGTCGCTGGGTTTGGTGTCGACCGCGAAGGCGGTCGAGCAGGCGAGGGCGAGGGCGAGGACTATGCGTTTCATGTCGGGTTTTCTTAGGTTTGGAGTGGGGGAAGAGTGGAGGCGCCGGGGATTTTCGATTTTGGATCGCCGATTTGCGATTGGCGGGCGGCAGTTGCTGGCGGGCAGCGGCGGTTGTCGGGATCGGTGCAGTCGAAGGTCGGTCGGCTGTGGGCGGGCCGGGGCGCGGTATCGGAAATTAAGTTATCGGTGCGGGGAAACAGGGGATCGCCGCCGGAAATACTTTGCAAGCACGCGACGACAACGGATCTGGATTCAGGCTTTGTGGAAGCCTAGTTTTTGGAGCGTCTCGCCGGCGTGGTTAAGGTCGCAGACGCGACAGTGATGGCGAATTGAAATCCAGCCCAGCCAGACGGAGAACACGATGCCGGTTGCGTAGAGCACAAGCACCTGTGGGGCGAGCTCCGTTGGGGGCATAATCGCCGCGAAGGTGGCGGCCAAGATGAAGCCCGGGAAGACGATGAAAATGGCAGCGATGCGGCAGAACGTATCGTTCAGAAATACCGAGGCTAGGGAGAGATGGAGTGCGATCAGTAGGATGCCAAAGATCGGTATCAGCAGATTGACCTCAATGGCGAAGGGAGTGTGTCCGAGCCGGCTGGCGATGAAGAGCCCGGCTGCCGCACCGAGGAAGGCGGCGAGTGAGCGCTTTAGGTCAAGGGAGCTGTGCTCAGTGTTTTGGCCTTCGGTGTTCATTATGGAGAACTGGATTAGGCGTATCTGGGGATGTTATTAGATTCAGGATTCCAGGAGCTCGCGGAAGAGCTTCACGGCCTGGGCGGGGGACACATCGAGTTGCTTGGCGAGATGGGCGGCGGCGGTGAGTTGCTGGCGCAGCGGGTCGAGCTTGGCGGTCTGCTGGGCCTCGGCGGGGCGCTCACGCACGATGAGCGTCTGGCCGCGGCGGCGTTCGAGCACACTGTCGTGTTCGAGGAGTCCGTACGCTTTGCTGATCGTCATCGGGTTGAGCGCGAGTTCGGCCGAGAGGGCGCGGGTGGACGGCATCTCCGAGCCGGGCGGGAGCAGGCCGGTGGCGATCTGGAGTTTGATCTGGTCCATGATCTGCCGGTAGGCGGGCACGCCGTTGTGGTGATCGATGGAGAGGAGCGGAGGCATACTTAATGCGGAGTGCGGAATGTGGATTGCGGAGTGACGGAGGGGAGGCGGAAGACTGAGGGAAGGCTGAATGCTGAAGGCAGAAGGCTGAAGGTCGGATACGAGTGAGGGCGGAGGCTCGGGGCGGGCAGGCGGCGAACCTCCGCAGGGCTGCTCAGGCGCCTGTGCCGGTATTGGCCAACTGGGGCGGGAGCGGCGGTGGACAGCCGCGGCCGGACGCCGGTGTTTCTGGATTCACCTCGACGATCCCGGCCGGCCGCAGGAGGCGGTAGAGCACCACACCTATGATGGCGGTCAGCCCCAGCGCGACCAGGGCTTGGGGACGCGCATCGAGGTGCCCGGGCAGCCCGTATTCGCCTATCGATTTGCCGATACAGCGGGTGGTGGCCACTGCCACCAGCACCGCCGGGTGGGTGAGCGCGGCCATTCGGTCGAAGAGCGGGATGGCCAGGGCGAAGACCGCGGCGTTGAGAGCGATCGCTAGCCAGCCGTTGCCCCCGAGCGAGGCGCCGAAGGCCAGGCCCATGGCGGCGACAATGGCGCAGCGGGCCAGCCCCGGCCGGAAATAATCGCTCAACGCGGTATGCACCCGCACCCAGCACAGGGCGCTCCCGAGCAACATCATCGGTATCCAGAGTTCGCCGAGACAGGGGATCCCAGAGCTGGCCCCATCGATACCCGCATGCCACGGGTAATGCGGCGAGACCAGTTGCACGATACGCTCGCCAACCAACAGCAGGCTGCCCGCGCCCAACCCGGCGAGGAATTCCGTGATACGGCGCCGCGAGGTGCTCGCTGCCCCGGCCCCCAGCCCGGCCAGCCAGCCCAGCGAAGCGGCCATGAAAAGCACGCTGACCACCAGGCCAACCCCGGAGCGGGCCAACTGGATATTGGTGGGCTCGTTGGTAGACATCCACGCCAGTTGCGCGGGCAGATTCACGCCAAACTGAAGAGCTGTCATCACGGCGCCTATCGCTGCCACGCCGAGAGCGGCACGCCAGGAGAAGCTCGGCCGGCCGGCTTTGCAAAGGGTGGCGACGATGGCGCCCAGCAGCGCAATCACCGTGGCGATACCGGCGAGGCCGGTGACGACTTGGCGGGCGTCGTTGCCGGAGGCTTGGGCGCGCACCCAGTCCTCGGATGCGGAGATCCGGCGTTCGTAGCAGGAGAGACTGTCGCCGGCTACCTCGATGCGGAAATGGGCTTCGCCTTGGGCCAGGCCGGCGGTGGCATCCTTCCAGACAAAGGCCCAGTCGGAGCGCTCGGGTTGCTTGGTCTCGTTGGCGGAGACGAGGGTGAGGTTGGCCGGATCAAGATGGTAGATGCGCTGCATCGCGAGTGTGGCTACGGCTTGCGCGGCCGCCTTCTCGAGGTGGGCTCCCGGGCGGGTTTCCGGAAGGATGTGCCGGAAGCGCTGCACCCGGCCGTCGCCGGCGAGGAACACATGGTATTCCTCGGCACGGTCGGGCAGGGGAAGCTGGGGGCGCAGGAAACGTACCCGCCAGCCGGGCACTGGGAGGTGGCTGCCGAGCAGGCGGTGGAAGACGCCGCGGCCGGAGGTATCCCAGACGAAACGGTGCTCCCGGTCCGAGTCCGTGTAGGCGATCGGGCGAGCTTCCCAGTCGGCGCCGAGTTGCACGCCATCGGAGGCGAGGGCGGCGCGGGCTTGGGCGATGGCGGTGTCGCGCCGCTGGCCGATTCCCGGTGTATCCGGGGTTACGTTTCGTATCGACACTGCCCAGGCGACCACCGCGACCAGGCCGGCGAGGGCCATCACGCGCAGCGCGGTGGCGGAGAGTACTGGACGGGTGGAGTCGGCGAGGGCCGGGGTGGGAAGGGTGGCCGCTGGCAGGGGCTTGGCTGCGCGCTTGGGTGCGCTCCAGTCACCGTTGCACAGATCTGCCGGTAGATCCTGCCAGGTGCCGGCACGGAGTCGGGCCACCCAGACCCAGGCCAGCGGTGCGAAACCCAGGGCCACGAGGATAGCGGCGCCGCCACGGGAGCCTGCCGTCTCGGCTGTGAAGAGCGGCAGCCCCATGAGCGCCAAGTCGTAGAGGAAATGCGTTAGAATTCCGGGTAGGAGACCGAAGCGCAGGTAAAGCAGCCCAAAGCCGATCGCGGGAAGGGTCAGCTCGGCCATTCGCGCCCATCCCGGCATCGTAGCGTAGTTGGAATGTGCGGCGCCGAAGATCAACGCCTGCACTACGAGGGCGACGCCGACCACAAGGCGTGGGCGGCCGAGTCTGTGGCCATTCAGGGTGGCGGCGGCCAGCGGAAGCGCGCGGAAGAGACATTCCTCGTAAATGCCGGCTTGGAGCGAATTGAAGAAGGGCGGGAACCAGGGGACGACCGACCCCATTTGCCCAAGATCGAAAAGCGCCCCGGACGGCATCCACCAGCCGAGCCGGTCTGCGCCAAACCGGGCCATCCAGACAGCGTATCCCAGAAATAGCAGTGCAGCACCGTAGCTCCCGGTAACTGCGCCAACAATCTGGCGACTGCCGGCGGCGCGCGCCGTCAGGGCCGTCCAGAGCCGAGGGTGTAAGGGGAACGCGAGGCGGCTCAGCCCCTCGGCTCCGGCGAAGATGAAGAGCAGAACCAGGGTTCCCAAGGCCACCAGGACACTCCCTACGATGTTGTTGGTGAGGAACTGGCCGGGGCTAAGCGCGGTGTTGTAGGCGAACCAGGTGAGGGGGAGGTTGTTGAGGGCGAGCAGGCCGGCGCCGAGCGCGAGCAGCACCGTAGGAGGCAGGGCACCACGCCAGTCGATTGCGCGATGCCGGCTCAGATACCAGAGGCCGCCGGCGGTGCAGCCCAGCCCGAGCAGGAGGTAGATCGCAACGGTGGCGGCAAGTTGGAGGTTGGTGTTGGTTGCCCGCATCGCGGTGTAGCGGCGGAAAAAGTCATCCGGTATCTTCACACGCGGCTCGGCGCCGCAGAAGCGGTCGCCGCGCACTGTCAGCACAAGTTGGTCGCGGCCGGCGGCGAGGCGGGGCTCGTCGCGCTCGAAGGTGAAGAAACGGTCCACGCGGCCGGAAGGCGTCTGGTTGCTGCGGCTTTCGGCGAGGTGGTAGGCCGACAGGTCGATGCCCAGTTCGGCAGTGGAGCGCTGGGCCAGCTCCCGGGCAGGAGCCTCGTCGAGCAGGGCGCCGGGCTGCGCTTCGGGGAGAGTTTCCAGGAAGCCGAAGAGGCGGCCGTCGGGGCGGAACTGTACGAGGGTTTCGGCTGCATCCTTTTCCTGGAACAGGCGCACCTGCCAGAGATGGGGCGCAATGCGGCCGTCGCGCAGGAGGGCGCGGAGGTTTTCCCTGCCGCCCGCTTCGAGTTCGATGAAGGTCGTGAGGGTGGAGTCTTCATACAGCCGCGTGGCGGCGCGGGCGGAGGACTGGCTCCACTTCTGTCGCCCGGCCAGACCCTGAGCGGCGGCGGTCGCGGCATCGCGGGTCATCGACAGCTTCTGCTCGAGCAGGGGAAATGCGGTGGAATACTGGGTGCGGGCGAAGACCGCGGCGGCCAGGGCGATTGCCGTGAACAGGACCCAGAACTGCGGGGATCGGAAGCGGCTCAGGTGCGGAAGGGTAGGCATGGGAGAAATGCAGATTGCGGAGTGCCGAATGCGGAATGCGGACTGGCGGCGGGAGTGAAATGCGGGTTGCCGAGCGCGGATTGACGGGCGAAGGACTGAAGGCGGAAGGCTGATACGGAATAGGCCCGCGCTCAGGGAGAGCGAAAGGAAGGGCGTTTGAGGATTGCGGACTGCCGAGCATGGACTGCCGGATGGATGGATGGCTGAAGGCTGAAGACGGACGGCGGCGAAGGTTTGAGCTGCTTGATTCGATGCGGCGATCTGGAGTGAAGCTGCTGGGTTAGTGTATTATCGCACTAATGCAGTTGATCAAGGCCTGGGTTTTGTCGCGGCGGGGCGGAATCGACTGTAGGGCGAGTTCGCGATTGGGTGCCTGTATTTCGATTACGGAAGCCGGGGCGCGTGCAACGGTGCGATGCGGGATACCCCAAACCGTTTGCCCTCACGGTCGTGAACCCAAACGGTTGGACAGGGGACAGCGAGATGGATTGCGGCGCGGAGGGACCTCATGGATTCCCCTTGGCTGTTTGGGCAGACTGAACGACGCCCTAGATTTGTGTCGTTTTCCCAGCGCGGAGCCTCTGATTTGCCCGAGGCCATGCCAACCTCCGCCACCGCTAAACCCAAGCTGCTCGCTCTCGCCTGGCCGATATTCGTCGAACAGGGACTGCGCGTGCTTATCGGAACGGTGGACACCATCATGGTCAGCCATCTGGGCGACGACGCCGTGGCCGGCGTGGGCGTCGCCGCACAGGTATTCACACTCTTCCTCATCATTTTCGCCTTCATCGGAATCGGCAGCAGCGTGGTCATCACCCACCACCTTGGCGCAAAGGACCGCGTAGGGGCCGACCGAACCTCCATTACGGCAATCGCGGCCAACACCTGGATCGGCGTCCTGGCGAGTGTGCTGGTGTGGTCGCTGGCCGGTCCGATGCTGGGGCTGATGGGATTGTCGGCTGCGCCGATGGCCTTCGCCAAACCCTTCCTGGTGCTGATGGGGGGTACCCTTTTCCTGGAGGCGATGAACGGAGCGATCTCCGCCACGCTGCGGGCGCACACCCATACGAAGGATGCGATGTGGGTGACGGCCGGGCAGAACGTGCTCAACGTAATCGGCAACTGCCTGCTGCTCTTCGGCCTGTGCGGCTTCCCCAAGCTGGGTGTGGTGGGCGTGGCGATCTCGGGGGTGGTGAGCCGGGTGGTGGCCAGCATCGCGCTCTGGATTGTGCTGGAGTGGCGAACACACCTGCGGCTGCGTGTGAAGGATTTCTTCACGATCCAGCGCGAGAAGCTCGGCCACATCCTGCACATCGGGCTGCCGGCGGCCGGGGAGCACACGAGTTGGTGGCTGGCCTTCATGGTGATCACCCGGTTCATCGCGGAGTTGGGCGGCAGCGCGCTGGCCACGCAGCAGTACACGATGAACATCGTGCGCTGGGTCATTCTCATGAATGTCTCCATCGGGCTGGGAACCGAGATCGTGACCGGCCACCTCATCGGGGCCGGGCAGTTCGACGAGGCCTACCGCGGGTTGCTGCGCAGCGTGAGGTTGGGCTTCAAATGCGCGATCATCGGGGCGCTCCTGATCGCAGTGGCCGCACCGTGGCTGTTGGGAATGTTCACCAGCGACCCGCTGATCATTGCCACGGGCGTGCTGCTGCTGCGCATGGGGCTGATGATCGAGCCGGGACGCGTATTCAACGTGATCGTGATCAACTCGCTGCGCGCCACCGGCGATGCACGCTTCCCGGTGTTTGTGGGCCTCACGGTGATGTGGGGTGTGTGGGTGCCTCTCTCATGGCTGCTCGGCCTGAAGCTGGGCTGGGGGATGCCGGGCATCTGGTGTGCGATGGCCTGCGACGAGTGGATCCGCGGCCTGCTGATGTATTGGCGCTGGCGCACCTGGAGATGGTTGCCCTATGCCGAGCGCAGCCGCGCCTCCGCCCAGGAAAAGGCGTTGGCCGAGGCGCAGAACGCCGGCGTGAGCGAGGGGTGAGGCGGCGGAGAACCGGTCGCAACCTGGATCTCCGCGGCGCCCGCCTCAGAGGATCAGCATGGCGTCGCCGTAGCTGAAGAAACGGTACCGGCTGGCGATGGCCTCGGCGTAGAGTTCGTGCAGCCAGGCGATGCCGTCGGTGCTGCCGGGAGCGAGAAATGCGGCTACGAGGCAGAGCAGTGTAGAGCGTGGCTGGTGGAAGTTGGTGATCAGCGCGTCGATCCCTCGGAACTTGGCCGGCGGATACAGAAAGAGCGCGGCCTCGTCGAGCACCGTGGCGGCGGTAGGCGCGGTGTGCTTGCTGAGGAAATCCTCGATGGTGCGCACCGAGGTGGTGCCCACGGCGAGGCGACGGCCCGGCTGCGCGAAGAGCGCGGCCTGGGTGGCGGGCGGCAGTTCGTAGAGCTCGCGGTGGATCTGATGCGCCTCGATATCCTCGGTCTGGATGGGGCGGAATGTACCCAGGCCGACATGCAGGGTGACGTCGAAGAACCCGGCGCCGGCAGCGGCGAGTCTCGTATTCACCTCCGGGGTGAAGTGCAGGCCGGCGGTGGGCGCGGCCACGGCCACAGGCTTGGCAAGGTCGGCATAGACGGTGCCGTAGCGTTCGCGGTCGAGGGGGGCGAGGGCGGCGCCGGCATCGCGGGCGATGTAGGGAGGCAGCGGCACCAGGCCGATCTCCTGGGCTACCTCGAGGATCGAGGCGCGGCCGGGGGTGGTGAACGTCACGCGGTATCCGTGTTCCTCGTGCTTCTCGGTGACGGTGGCCTCAAAGTATCCCTCGCGGCGGAAGGTGGAGCCGGGCGGCAGCTTGCGGCCGGGGCGCAGCAGGCACCACCAATCGTTGGGTACGCCGGCGGGCCGGTGCAGGAAACACTCGACGCGCCCGCCGGTGGGGCGCTGGCCGAAGAGGCGGGCGGGAATGACGCTGGCGTTGTTGCGGAAAAGGGAAAACCGGCCGCCGATGAGGTCGGGGAGATCGGCGAATACGTGGTGGCCCACGGTGTGGCGGGCCCGGTCCACGACGAGCAGGCGCGACTGGTCGCGGTGCGCGGCGGGCGTCTGGGCGATCAGTTCAGGGGGGAGTTCGTAGTCGAAGAGCGCGGTTTTCAACGGGAGCGGGGCATGGCACCGCAGCAGGGCGCTGGCGTCAAGGAATGCAAAGGCGGGAAGCCTCAAGGCTGAACGAGGATGGCGACATGGGAACGCCGAACCAGATAGTGCGTAAGGCGACAGCTCGGCCGCGGCGCGGGGGAGGGCAACCCTGGCCTTGGACCGAGATCGATCGGCTGGCGGCGTCCGGTTTTACCGGTTGACCGGGGTCGGGTCGGCTAGGAGCGTCCGGGCCGCTACCAACGGAACAGCCATCACCATGTCCGAAAATAATACTTACGATCTCATCGTCATCGGCGGCGGCCCGGCGGGCTATGCCGGAGCCATCCGCGCCGGCCAACTCGGCAAGCGCGTGGCCTGCGTGGAAATGGAACGCGCCGGCGGCACCTGCCTCAACTGGGGCTGCATCCCCACCAAGGCCCTGCTCAAAAGCGCCGAGCTCTACAAGACCTTCCAGAAGGCGGAGTCCTACGGACTGAGCACGGAGGGGGTGGGCTTCGACTTTGCCAAGGTTGTGCAGCGCTCCCGCGGTGTATCCGACCAGATGGCCAAGGGCATCGAATTCCTGTTCCGCAAGAACAAGGTCGACTACTTCGTGGGCAAGGCGACGGTGCCGGTGGCCGGCATGGTAGAGATCGTCGACGGCGACAAGAAGGGCACCATCCTCAAGGCGGCCAAGATACTCATCTGCACCGGCGCTAAACCCAAGCGTATCCCCGGCCTTGATGTGGACGGCAAACGCGTGATGACCTCGCGCGAGGCCCTGGCCCGCACCGACCGTCCTGCCTCCGTGGTGGTGGTGGGCGCGGGGGCCATTGGCGTGGAGTTCAGCTATTTCTACAACGCCTTCGGCACGAAGGTGACGCTTGTCGAGATGCTGCCGCAGATTCTCCCGGTTGAGGACGAGGAGGTAGCCAAATTGCTCGAACGCTGCCTCACCAAGCAGGGAATCACCATCCACACCGGCACCAGGTGCGAGGACATCCGCCTGGGCGAGACGTCGGTGAAGCTCAAGCTGGTGAAGGGCGACAAGACCGAGGAGATCGAGGCCGACGCGCTCCTGCAGGCCGTGGGGGTGGGTGCGTATACCGAGGGGCTGCTGGGCTCGCGAGTGAAGCCCGAACTCGACCGAGGGTACCTGAAGGTCGGTGACGACTACCAGACCACCGTGCCCGGCATCTATGCGGCCGGCGACATCATCGGGCCGCCCTGGCTTGCGCATGTGGCCACCTTCGAGGCGATCAGCGCTGTAAACGGCATCTTTGGTGCGGCCAAACCGGAGCGAGTGAAACTGTTTCCCGGATGCACGTATTGCCATCCCCAGGTGGCCAGCATCGGGCTCACCGAGAAGGCCGCCAAGGAGAAGGGCCTGGCCTACAAGATCGGAAAGTTTCCCTTCACCGCCTCGGGCCGTGCAGTAGCGGCGGGAGACTCCGAGGGCTTCGTGAAAATCGTCAGCGAGGCGAAGACCGGGGAGATCCTGGGTGCGCACATCGTAGGCGGGGAGGCCACCGAGCTCATCACCGAGTTCGGACTCGCGATGAACGTGGAGGCCACGATCGACGAGATCCACCACACCATCCACGCCCATCCCACGCTCAGCGAGGCGCTGGCCGAGGCCGCGGCAGCCACACACGGCCAGGCGATCCACATCTGAGCCGCAACAATCCAGCCCCACCGCGAACCCCGTTCCTCTACGGGCGGGGAGAAACAGGGGCTGTTTCCCGGAAGCCCGATTGTAGGAGCGCACCTTGCGCCTGCACCGGCCTGATCGCAGCCGGTGCACCGTGCCAGCGTTTTTCTCCGCGAAGAACGAATCGGCGACGTCCCTACACCACCTTCGGTGCTCTAGTAGGAGCGAGCTTGCACGCGATCTGCGCTATGAATCGCGTGCAAGCACGCTGCTACGACAGTATGGGTACGGCCGAGGTGTGACCTTGCAGCAGCGAAAGGTTCACCACAGGGAGGGAACGCATTTCGGCTGAAGAATGCAGGAAGGGGCCTGCGCGCGATCCTCGCCGGGATCGCGTGTGAGCAAGCCGCTGCCAGCGCTCGGCATTCGCCCCCGGCGGGAGCGACAGGAAATCAGAGCACCTGCAGGGTCTTGCGGTAGAAGGCGACAACCTCCTCGGGACTGTCAGAAAAGAGTATGTAGTCCTCCATCCAGCGGGGAGCGCGATGGTCGCGGATCATCGTCTTGATCTGGCGCTTGAGATCGCGCCAGTAATCGCAGGCGAAAAATACATACGGCACGCGCGGGCGGATGCCCAGCTTGAGGTTGCACAGCTCGATGCCCACCTCCTCAAGGGTGCCCACTCCGCCGACGTTGAAGATGCAAAAATCGGCTACCTCGAACCACTTTTGGCGGTTGTGCCTGGCGGTTTCCTGGAATGTGTTGAAGAAGTCGACACCGAGCTTGGGCGGCTGGGCCTCGAGTTCGAGGAAGCAGGAGCCGGTGAGGGCGTTGCTGGTGCGGGCCTGCTCGGTGGCCAGCCCCATCACGCCGCCGCCGCCGCCGGTGAGCACGCCCACGGTGGGGCCGAAGAACTCGGTGAGCCCGAGCAGGAGGCGCTGGATACGCTTGCCGGCGTCGGCGTCCAGCTCGAAGGCGGAGCCGTAGAAGGCCAGGATGGTGGACTCCATGAACTTGCGTACGAGCTCCTCGCGCACGAAGAAGCCGCAGCCCTTCTTGTAGATGTGGCGGTAGATGTCCTTGGTGTCGTCGTGGTAGAAGTAGATGCCCAGGCCGAGTGAATCGTAGTGGTCGATACGGGTGTGGGCGTTGGTCGAGAAGAAGAAGCCGTGGGTGCGGGAGGGGCGGCGGAAGACCAGGCGCTTGAGCCCGAGTTGGGGCAGGCGGGTGAGAAGTTCGAAGTGCTCGAGGAGATTGGGGAAGATGTCGCACACCAGGGTGTCGGCGTCGGCGGGGGCGTGGTCGAGGGCCTCGATGATGGTGCGGTGGCCGGCCGGCAGCTCGGCAGCGGCGCAGAGTTCGTGGAAGTCGGGGCCGCAGGCCATGAACAGGCTGCGGTTTTCCATCAGGGCGTTCTGGCCCTTGACGGTGATGCGGGTGCGCAGCTTTGGGGTACCCAGTTCCTGGGACGGAGTGGTATCCAGGTGTTTGAAGGCGCGGCCGGCCAGGGCGAGCATGCGCTTGCGTTTGCCGAACTGGGCCTGCTCCTCGGAGTCGTCGGGGGCGGGGGCGCGGAAGACCTCCACGGAGACCATGGGGTTGACCACGGGCTGGTCGCCGGTGTTGTAAATCTCCAGCATGATGTTGGTGCCGAAGGTCTTGATTGGGTCCAGCAGCACCGCCGAACAGTGGAGCCCGAAGTTGTCCTCGCCGCGGTTGAGCACCACGAAGTGCTCCTTCAGGTACATGGAGCAACTGGTGAGCACCCCGGAGCGGGGCGGGATCACCAGCGGGGAGGTTTCCTCTCGCACTTGGACCTTGTCGAGGAAGCCGCGCGTCTGCTCGCCGCTGATGACGCGCTCGAACTGAAGGCGGGTGATGGCGGGATTGAGGGTGTAGCGCACGCTGTGGGGCACGATGAATACCCGGCCGAAGCGATCGATGGAGACCGAGCTTGGGAGCTTGATGAGGTTGGCCTGCACCGCCCGCCAGATCTCGTCGGAGGAGAGCTTGGCGCTCTCCGGGGCGTGGAAGAGGCGGCCCACGGGGGTGCCGGGGCGCAGCAGCTTCTGGAAGTAGGCGGCGTTGGGGAAACCCTTGTCGAAGACGAAGGCCTCGGCCTCGATGAGCACCTTGTTGTTCTCGATGGTCGGCGCTCCAGTAACCGCCATTTCGATACCGATTCGGGCGAGCGAGCTGCGTTCGGTGAAATGGAGCGAGGCAAGTTGCTCGTGCATGAACGCCAGTTCCGCGGTCGATCGCGGCTTGAAGGCGAGGGTGAGAGAGAGGATGTCGTTCTTCTTGCGGAGGGCGTGGATCTGCCCGTCCTGGCTGTGCCAGAAGTGGTCGGATG
>CAJCBL010000040.1 GCA_903960515.1 uncultured Verrucomicrobiota bacterium | reverse complement strand
CCCTGCTTCACCCGGCCGCCCACGCTGTTCTGGTACGGCGAGCCCGCCGGCCCAAGGCTGCCGGTATCCGACAGCATCTCCACCAGCGTGGACCTTGAGTTCTGTGACCCTGAGATTTGCCCCAGTGTCTTTTGGATTTCGGTAGCCTTGAGGATGTTCAGCCCCACCGAACTCAGGAGCGATCCGGCCATGCCGTGCGCCAGATTGAGCGCAGCCTTGCCGCTCGCCGTCACGCCAGCGCGTCCAAGGCCCAGCTTCATGGGGAAGTCGGCCAGCGAAGCCACGTTCCAGAGGCCGCTCTTGAAGGTGTTGAGCACGAGCATCATGTTGGCCTGCACAACCTCCATGAAAGTGCGTACTTCACCCAGCGGGCCGGAGCTGCTGTTGCGATTGGAGAGCCCCTTGATCTGCGCCTCCAGTGCGTCGATGCGCGTGAACTGCTCATGCGCACGCTTGAGTTCCTTGAGGTCGTAGCCCTCGGCCTTCGCCTTGGCTGCGTACTCGCTGCGGCTTCCGCTCATCACGCGCAGGTAGGCGAGGTTGCGCCCGGCCAGCTCCGCTCGCGCCGAGTTGAGGTCGCCCTGCATTCCCTTCCCGTCCCTGCCCATAGCGGCATGGTGGGCGATCTCGCCCAGCGCAACGCGCGCGCTCTGTGGATCGAACACGTCGAAGGCCAGATGCTCGGGCGGAAGGATGTCGTTTTGCCGTGCATCCATGAGGCGATGCCGGCGGGCGCCCGGATTCTTGGGATCGTCCAACCCGCTGGCTTCCTCTACGATGCGGGCCTCCATGCGGTAGAGCGCATCGAACCTGCCCAGCACTACCTCGGCGTACTGTACCAGCGTTTCCTCGCTCGGGCGCAGGGTTTGGCCCAGCTCATAGAGCCCCTTTATGAAGGTGGTAATGTCGCCGTTGCTCTCGTTCCACACGTCTTCCACGTGCGACTGATCGAGCGCGGCGCGCACGCCGTCCTTGTCGGCCAGGCCCTCGAACACAGGGCGGCCGGGTTTGCGGGCGAAGGGATCTACGAAGTTGCGCACGATCTCCTCGGTGAAGTATTCCGACAGGCTTGCGGGCAACTCCGCCCATATCGCCTGGTCCAGAGCGGCCGCATCCATCGGCGCGTCCTCGTCGTTGAGTACGCCCTTGAGGTCGCTCACAATCGACGCCACTCCATTGGCCCAGCCGGCTCGCGTCATCGTGCCGTTCACGGCCTCGATCACTTCCGTCCGGATGATCTGCGGGATGGTTGCCCAGCCGTACTTGATCGCCCCGCGCAGGATGGGCTTGCCCGTGGCCGGGTCGATAACTCCCTTGTCTGCGATGGCTAGTCCTTCCTGCTTAGCGATGGCCAAGTGAAACTCCGAGTTCTGCTTTGTCAGCAGCAGGAAGCGGTTGAGTTGCTCACGAAACTGCGGGGTAACCTTCGCTTCTCCGATCACCTTTGCCGCTTCGTGCGCCGCGATCCTGAACACAGAGGCGTCATCGGCTACGTCCAGCTCGCCGTGGATACGTTGCCAGATGCGCGAGTAGGTTGTGTTGACAAACTCCTTATGGTCCTGGCCTGCAAGTGCGGCAACCTTACGGAAGGACTCCGCCCACTTGTTGGCCAAGGCGCGCACCGCATCGGAATGCAGGTCGGTAATTGCCACCTGTCGAAGCAGGCGCTTCTTGGCGGCGTTGCCTCCCCAGGTCCCAGTTGCCCCGAGTTGTTGGGCAAGCGGCATGATGAGCTTGTCCATGAACCACATATTCATGGCGGTGTAGCGGCGGCGAGCGTTGGACTTTGCGAGCTCTTGGGTTTGCCGTTCAATCTCGCGGTAGTCTCTGCCCTTGTTATCCTGGTTCTGCTCGAGCCAGAGCTTGTTGAAAGCAATGTCGCGCTGGATCTGCTCGGGGTTGTCCAGCCCGCCACCGTCCTTGGATCGGTTCAGGGTGCGCGTCTCGGCCACCCACTCGTTGCCGTCGCGCACCATGGCTGTGTACTCCGCTCCGTCGTTGGCCTCCCATGCCGATGCGATGCCAATGGTTTCCTCGAAGGTCTTGGCCTTCGCCGAGAACACTCGGGCGGCTGCCTCCAACTGGCCCAGTGCCACGTCCTGCTTGCGAATGATGCGCTGGTTGTGCTCGATCGCCTGCCTGCTCTTGAGGTAGGCATAGGCCAGCCGCGCGCGCAGGGGGCTGTCGTCGCGCAACTCGCGCAGTCCGGCGAGGAGTTCAGCCAGGCGGGCGGAGCTGGCGGTACGGATCTCCTCGAGCTCGGCATGGATCGCAGCCTTCTCGATGCGATCGGTCATCACCCGCAGTTGCAGCAGGTCCATCTGCTTGGCGGAGTCGCGGGCCAGCGCTGCGACGGACAGCATCAACTCGCGGTTTTCGGAGAGTTGCTTGAGCGTGGGGTTGGTGGTCGCCCCGTCCTTGATCGCATCCACCACGTCCGCGATGTCCATGGACTTGAGTGGCAGGTTGAGCTTGGCCAACTCCTGGAAGTAGTCGAAGAACCTCACGTTGCCGTCGAGGATCGACCTGAATACGCGCTGGTAGCCCTCGGGAATGGCGTCACCCTTGGTCAGCCCCTCGCGTAAGCGGATCGCCGCCGCTAGTTCGCCCTGCGCGTGAGCTCCACGCTCAAGGCTGGCCTCGTCGGCGGCGATGAGTTTGATTTGCGCACGCAGCGCGTCCTGAAACTCGCTCTCCATCACCGCGCTGTCACGGTAGGCAACCTCCAGCTTCTGGTGCTTGGGTATGGCTTTCTCCAGCGCCGCAACCAGCTTCTCTTGGCTGGTGGTCACCGAGTGAATCTTGCGCTTGGCGGTGCGCACCACACCCATCGCCAGCCGGTAGGCTTCGCGCAGGGCGTGCCCATTGGTAGAGTCGTTCATCTCGGCCCCTCCGATGCTCGCGGTGCCAGCCTCTGGCGACTCGGCCACAAGGCGCTCGATGATCGTACTCGGCAGGGTGCCGCGGGCGATGGTCTTCCAGAGCTTGGGTAGATCCTTCACGTCCACCTTGAGCTGGTCGGCCAGGTCCACCAGGGCGGAGAGGATTTCCTTGTTGGCTGCCACGTCTCGCTTGGCTGCGCCGGGGATGAAGCTCTGGGTCTTGGCGTCGAACTCCATCGAGTCCTCCGTGTCCACCTTCAGGTTCCAGAGTGCGGCCTCTACCGTGTCGGCCAGCATGCGAGGCTGCATCATGCGGGTGCCGTCCCAGTAGTTCACGGGCGTCGAGGTAGTGGCGGTATGCCGTGCTGCCTCTTGCTCCATGGTGGGCTTGAGGAGCGGGCGCCAGAAGTTGGTCAGCCCGTGGTCGAAGTCTCCGCCCACGGTGCGGCGCAGGGTGTTCTCGAACCACGCCAACGCTTGAGCATCGGAGAGCTCCTTGCCGAACATGCGATAGAGCGACTGGGCCGAGCGCATGTAGAGCTCTTTGACCAGGCGCACGACGCGGGCGGCAAGGCTGGTGTCTACGCCCTCGGAGGCGAGGCGCTGGGCCACCGACTCAACGAGCATTTCCTCGGCGCTGGCGTTCTTGTTGTCTGCGGTGGACTCCGCGAGCTTGGCGCGCAGATCGGTGCCCACGGCTCCGGTGATGGCGCGCTCCAAGGTGCGGCGCATCTGCGGCGAGGCATCGGCAAAGAGGGCATGGCCCACCTCATGGAAGAGGGTAGCGATGTTGCGCAGGGTGGCCGAGGCTGCGTCGTGAGTGGCCAGCATGATCAGGTGCAGGCCCTTGGCTTCGGAGAGGTGAGCGCCCACGGAGTGGCGTACTCCGGTGAGCAATTCCACCGTCTCGCGCTGCACTACTCGCACATCGGCGCCGAGGTTGCGCAGCGACTCGATCATGCGGGCACCGTCGTGGCGAATGGTGGCGACAGGGTCGGGGCCGGCGTCCACGCGGGCGTCTGCATCATCACTGTTTCCGTCTGCGACAAGCTCCGCTGTCACATAGTACAATAGGCGCCGTTGAACAGGCTGCGGTACGGCTTCTCCGCGCGCTTCGTGTTCATCGGCAATCGCTTGAAGTTGTTCGCGATTCAATCCATCTAGCGCCTTGGCTGTCGATGGCGTGGCTCTCCTATCCTTTAGCGCATCCTTAATTGCATCGTCCATCACGACGGCAAGCTGCTCGAAGCTCACCGGCTCCAAGGATGTAGATGCCTTTTTAATCAGAGTATCAATGGCCTTCCTTGAGTTGGGCTTGAGTTGGCCGTAAATTTCAGCGTCGAAGCGACCATATTCTGACGCCAGAAAGTTCGTTACTGTGGACGTGTTCACCAACCACTTCAGACGCTCGGTAGCGGCATCTGATAGTTGGATAGGCGCTACGTCAGCTCGGGCGCCAGAGTCCACGCGGGCGGAGTCCACGGGTTCGCCGGCGGATTCCGGGGTGGCCTTTGTTACCGCGGCTACCCGTTCATCTACGGCGGCGGCAAACGCTTCTGCGTCTACTCCCGATTTCAGAAGCAGGTTCAGGTAGACATCGGATACCCGTTCACTGAGCCCGATCCGGCGTACAGCCTTGGCGTCGAGCTTGCCGTACTTCTCAGCAACGAATGTTACGAAGGCAACCCCGCGCTTGGAGGCGAGCGCCTTGTCGAGATTGGTCAGTCGTCCAGCGTCAGCACCGGAGTCTCCTCGAACTGCTCCCAGCGCAACCGATTCTCCATCGACTGCTCCAGGTTGTCCCAGATTCGCAGCGCCTTCGGGTCGTCCTTGTGCCGCTCGCGGCGCACCTCGTTCTCCTTCTTGAACTCGTCCAACTGGAGTTGTCGTTCCGGAGTCAGCGGCGTTGGTCGTGCGGTTTGCATGGAGAGAGAGGATTGCTTGTTCGGCTCCGGGGATTTCGCGGGTTAACGCGAACACTTGGTTATCCCGATCTATGATTTTTGTCAATGCCTTTTCGGGATCTTTGGATCGGCTTAGGTTTTCGAGAATCGTGTCGAGTTTCGTGCCCAATGAGGCGCGTATGTCGGCTTCGGTGGATACGGATCGGGTGATGGTTTCGGTTTGTCCTGACGGGGGTGGCGCCATCTGTTCGGCGTCCATCGTCTCACCGTTCGCATCCTTGGGCGCATGGACCATTCCGGATTCAGGCAGAATGCTGTCCTTCATCGGCTCATTGAGCGCGTGTTTTTGCGTCGGCTCCGACCACTCTGCTCCGGGTACGAACTCCGTCTTCGTCCTGGCTGCGGCGTACTCGGCCGGTCCGGCAAAGTTCTCGGCGATCTTGCCGGGGGCGATGGGTTTACCGTCAGGGCCTGCCAAGGTCATCACCTCGCGCACCTTGTAGCCGGCGGCCACCAGGTCGCGCAGCGGAATCTTCGTGTTGCCGGCTGTATCAATTGCCTTCTGCGATTTGCCGGTTCCACCCTTGGACATCGCCTGCACGTCGAACTCGCCCTTAACGATTGAACCATCTACGCTGCGCGTACCCGAGTCCTTGGATAGCAGGAGTCCGCGCATCAGGTGCGTACCATCGGGAGCTTCGAGCACCACGGCCGTCCGGGTCTTGGCCTTATTGTTGGCATCGTCAGCGAAGACGATCTTCCGCGATTCAAGAAACTCACGGAATCGAGCGCCTCCGAGGCGGACACTATCAACAGCCTCCTCCGGAACTGTCACCACGCTGGAAACCTTGGGAGCCGCAGCAAAGCCGGCCACGCGCTTGGCCGCGGCATCGGTATCCAGCGCGTTGCTGGCGCTCGTTGCGAGAGTGTCCGGCCCCGTTGATTGCGGGGCCGGTGCAGGAGCTACTTGCAGCCCTTGCCCTTCTTTTTCTTGCAAGCCATTGAGTACCTCCGTGGTTGGTGTTTCTGTTTTCGGGAGAATGGAATCCGGGCCGGGTGCCGGAACGAGTACGCCCGCCGGCGCTGCCTTTTCCTTGGGCATGTAGCGCTTGAGCGTCTGGGTCAGCGTCTGGTACTCGCCTTGCTGCGCTGCGGACCTGGGCTGATTGGCGAGCTCCACGACTCTGGCCTGGTACTGGGCCAGCTTCTGCTCACGCATCGCCAGCTCCTGAACCTCCTCGGGAGTGCGGGCGGTCGCGGAGCGCAGCAAGGCGAGCCGGTCGGCTCCAGCCTTAGAGCCGAATTCCTTGAGGCCTTTGGCTGCCGCTTTCGCTGCGGCCTGTTCGGCATTCTGGGCGTTGGCGATGCGTACCTGTTCGGCCTTCGCTGCCTTGGCAACCTCTGTGGCCTTGGCGGCTTCTGCTGCGCGCGCGGCTGCGGTTGCCGTGGCTTCGCTCGCCATGCGCTCCAGTTCGCTCACTCCGGCCTCGTCTCGCACCTGAGCGGAGCGATCGAGGATGGGCTTGGCCAGTTCTGAGGGCAGGCCCTTTACCACCTTGCCCACTTCGCGCAGTCGGTCGGCAAGGGTCGGGGCCTTCACCAGCGGAGCGGCGGCGGGAGCGACTGCCTGAGCTAGAGAAGGAGCAAGGGCAGGGGCAGGGGCAGGGGCAGGCTTCGCTGCCGGTGCGGCCGATGCGTACACAGTCGGCACGGCGATGGTCCCGCCTCCCTGTGCATCCTTGGCGATAGCCTTGATCGCGCTGCGCACATTGGCTCCGGCGGCGCGGGCTCCGGCGGCGTCGAGCCCGGTTGCATCCATCACCAGCTTCAGGTAGTCGGCGTCACGCCCGGTCGGCTTGTCCTGCGAAATGATGTAGAGCGCCCGGTCGAGATCGTTGGAGAAGGAGAGTTCAAATTGCTTGGAGCCATACGAGTAGCGCGGTTTCGCACCGGCAAGATTACGGGGCAGGGCAAAGCCTTGAGCCGAGGCCGGGGTGGGGGCCGGAACGGAGGCCGTAGCTGCGGGCACGGCTGGTGCGGCCGGGGCCGGCTGGACCACAGCGGCAGGGGCGGCGACCGGGGCTGTCGGTTGCGCGGGTGCAACCGGCGGTGTCACGCTTGCGGCATTGGCGGCAGGCGTAGCCGGTGGCGTAGCGGGGGAGAGCACCGCGGCCTTGCGCTTGGCCTTGGTGAGAATGTTCAGTTGGAGCTTTTGGGCCGGCGTCAGTGTGGCGGCGTCGAGCGCGCTCAGATCGGCGAACAACGTGTTGCGCTGCTCGGGCGTCAGCAGGTCGAACCTGCGCAACTCGGCAGCCATGTTGATCGCCGCCGGCGCTGGGGCCGTCGTGGCTGTTGATACTTGTTGAGAACTGTTCGCAGTTGGTGCGGCCACCGCCGGCGCAGCCTTTCCGTGGCCTCCAAAGTAGCGGTCGCGGATCACTCCGCCTCCAACCTCTACGGCGCCAGGACCGAGCTCGCCTACCACTTCCTCGAACACTTCCTTGCCGTCGATGTCCTCGCCGGCCGATACCGCACCGGCCACCTCGCCGGCGCCACCGAAGCCGCCCTGAACCAAGCCTTCAACCGCGCCTTCCTTGATCATCTGCCGGGTGCCCTGCTTGACCGCAGCATGCCCGAAGAACTTGCCGCCCAGCGCCGCGGAGATTGCGTCGAAAGCCGCCACCGGAATGCCCCGGCGTAGCCCCATCTCCATCGCCTTGGCCTTCACTTCCGGATCTTGGATAACGCGGCGAATGCTTTCCGGGTCGGCCAGGTCGGCTCCCGCCTCGCGCAGTACGGAGAGATACTTGTTGCCATACTCCACGGCCAGCGAGCCGGGGAAGGTGCCCAGCGCAGCGCCCACAGCTCCGCCCACTCCGGTGCCGATGCCGGGCAGTACCGCCGATCCAGCGAGGGAGCCGCCCGCCGCACCGCCGGCCATACCGCCGATCATTCCCGGCGCACTGCCGGCGAAGCCCGAGGCCACGATGTTGCTGGTGATCTCCGCCGGATCGCGGAGGAAGGTCTTGAAGGCATCCAGCCCCTTGGCGCGCTGCCAGTTCTCCCACACCATGTTGGTGGGCCGCTCGCGGATCGCCTTCTCGCGGTCCGCAATGTCTTGGGCGTCCTCATCCGACACGCCGCCGAGCACTTGGAGCCCCTGCATCGAGGAGTCCCATGCGTTCTTGGCGCTGTTGACGATGCCCTCCATCTGGCCGGGATCGCGGTTGGCGCGGATCTGCTCGTACTGGCCCCAGAAATCAGCCGGGGCCTCGGCGTCGCGGTTGGCCGAGCGCAGGCGGTTGCCCAGGTCCAGAGTAATTGCCCAGTCCGGACGGGTATCGTTCTGGCCGGTCTTGGAAAGGTAGGAGCGGTAGCCGTCGACAACTGAATTCATTGCACGCGATAGGGGAATTGAACGGAAGAGGACTGAAGAATTGCCGCCATCATTCTGGCGACGGGGTCGGGGACGGTAGCCGGAGCTTCGGCTGCTACTCCACTGGAGGATGGGGATTGGAGCCCGGCGCTTAACTTCGCCAGCGAGTCGGGCATAGCGGAAGCCGGCGCTGCGGGCATCGCATACGGAATACCTGCCATTTTCCGAACTTGGTCTTGCTGTTCTGGCGTCATATTATTCGCCACCTCGAACAGTCCCCGAACGAGATCATCGCGCTTTGCCACTGCGGCGTCGCGGGCCGTTACTCTATCCCGGTACTGGCCAGCTAGTTCATCCGGTCGTTGCGGGTGGGCAAAGGCCGCGCCGAACGGATTGATAAGTCTACCCATGCCGGTGGGCGGAGCATTTACGCCCTTGGTGATGCGTTCCAGTTGCTCGTTTGTCTGTGCTGCTAACGTGGACACCCCCTTCAACTCCGCCATATTGCCTGAAATGGCATCGCGTTGCGCGGTTACCCCTCTCTCAATTTCAGCTTTTCGCGCTTCCTCTGCTATTTGGTCGTCCCAAGGAGTGGCGATTGCTGGAGCTCCCGGAGCTGGCGTAGGCTTGGGCAACTCACCGACTGACCCTGCGACTGGCGCACCTTTTCCGGCGAGGAAGTTATCCAGCGGGTTGCCCGTGACTGTCTCTATCTTCGGGGGCGGGGGAGGTGCGGCCGGAGATTGTGTGGCTGTTGCTTCGGGCAACCAGACTCCAGCCTTCGACATATTATCGAGCCCATTTAGCTGGCTCTGCAAAGCACTGATCCTAACGGCCAGTGCTTGCGCTCTTGACTTCGCTCCATAGGCCCTTGCGGTCGCGATCTTCTCGGCTGCTGGCTCAATGAGCATCTCGCTCCCAGGCTTTGACGCATCTGCCCCGAGGTTGTTTTCTGCGGCGCGGCGATCCTCTGGTGTTACGCTCGGTTCAATCATATTCACCAGGCCCTGGTGTTCGGCCATCGCAGATTGGATCTCGCCCATGATACCCGCAGCCTTGGTGCCAAAGCGCTGCTTAACCTCGGCCACCTTCTGCCGCAAAAGGCCAACCGTAGTGAATGCGGTGGCGGAGTCGAGAGTCTCGGGGTGTCCGGCCTCCGCGACGCCCAAAGTGCCAAACTCCCGTGTGAGTTTACCGATCTCGTCGATGGCCTGCTTGTGGTCCGCGATGCGCACCTTCGCAGCAGGGCTAGCCGAGTTGATCGCGGCAGCAACCTTGGCCGGGTCTTGGGCGTCCTCTGGGGTGATCAAGCGTTCATTGATCAAGCCCGCGATGACGGCCTGCTGGCTCGCCCAAGTAGCGTCGTCTCTGTTCTCGCCCCGCACTTGCACGCGCCTTGCCGTGTCGTCGGTGATGCCCTGCTTGCGCACCGCATCATCATGCGCCCAGCCTGTATCCCGAGTGGTGTCGGCATAGGCACGCTGGTTGGCAAGCTGGCGCTCGGCATAGGCGCGTTCATCGGCGAGCCTGCGCTGCCGCTGTTGCTCGCCCACATAGTTCTCGGTCGCGTTGTCGAACACCCGCGCCAGCCGGTCGAATGCGTATTCTTGTGCCATGTTATCCAGTGTTTACGTAGGAGCCGTTGTAGAGGTAGGAACCTTCAGGCGTCTTCGCCGGGGTGGTGGTCGGTGACTTCGATAGATTGTTCACGCCCAGTTGCAGCCCGGCGTTGACCAGGCTTGGCCCCAGCGCCGCCGCCCAGCTCGGGGTTGTCTGGTCGGCCGGTGCGGTGCCCGCAGCAGGAGCTGCGGTGCCGGTCTTCCACCAGTCGAGAGTGTTGAGGCTGCGCGTGAGCCCGTCCCAGCCGGCATCGTTGACCGACTTCTGCAAGCCCAGCTCGGCCGTGGCGTTGAGCAATGGAGTGTTCAGGTTGGCCAACCGCAGCTTATTATCGTCGGCATAGTAGCCCAGCTTGCCGGTGCCGTACCAGTCCTCGGTCGCGTACTTGTTGGCCGCCTCTTGGTCCGCGATGCTGCGCCCCTCGGTTGCACCGAAGTCCGCGAGATTGAGCCGCCCGGTCGTGCCGAAGTCTGCGATGCTGCGCCCCTCAGTTGCCCCGAAATCCGCGAGGTTGAGCTTACCGGTCGCCCCGAAGTCGGCGATGCTGCGCCCCTCCGTCGCGCCGTAGTCCGTCAGCGCCCGAGTCTGGCTGGAGCCGTAGTCGGAGAGCGATCGGTTGTCCGTTTCGTTCGCTACCTTGGTGGCGCCTAGCACTCCGGCCGCGCCCTGCCGCGCATTGATCAGCGAGCGGGCCAGTTGCCCGTCCTGAAATGAACTGCCCCCAATGAAACCCTGAGCCGCGGCATTGGCTGCGATCTGGTCGCTCTCGGTTTGCTGTGCCAGGTTGATGGCCGTGGCCTGACCATCGGCCGCGTTGAGCCGCTCCTGGTTGAGCGCCGCAAGCGCCGCCTGCCGGCTGCCCAGCTCTGCGGTGAGTGCATCGAGGCGGGTTGCCTGCGAGGCGTCGAGTGCGCTCTGCCGCTCATCCACTGCCGTGCCTAGCGCTGCCTGCCGCGCCTCCAGCGATGTGTCTAGCGAAGCCTGCCGCTCATCCACCGCTGTTCCGAGGGCCGCCTGCCGAGTCGCCTGCGATGTGCCAAGCGCGGCCTGCCGTGCTGCCGCCTGCTCCTCGGCCGCGGTGAGCTTGATGCCTCGCGCCTCGTCGAGATGGGCCAGGTCGCGGTTGAGCAAAGCGGAATTGCCCTGCGCGTCGGTGGTGAGCATGTCCGTCACCAGCTTGCGCGAGGCATCCATGCCCGGCTGGTAGGACGCGACGATCTGCTGGGCCTTGAGCTTGTTGGCCTTGTCGGCTTCCAGCGACGGGTAGACGTAGTCCTGGAGCGTGCGGTTGAGCATGTCCTGCTCCAGAGGCACGCCGTTCTTCTCGAGTTGGTACGCCTTTACCTCGTCCACCATCTCGGGACTTTCTTGCGAGCGCAGATAGAGCCATGTCTTGAAGTCGTAGCCGCCGCTATTGGCCTTCCATTCGGTGAGGTAATTGGGCGGATAATCGGAGGGCGCAGAGGATAGGCCCGATGCCTCCACGTCCGCCTTCAAAGCGGCCGCTTCCTTTTTCGACAGCTTCTTGCGGGCATCTTTGGCGAGTTGCCCGGTTGCAACAGGGTAGACCAGCGTGGCCGCCTTGAAACTGCTCGAACTAAACGGCTTGGTGGCTACCTGCTTAATGCTCTTGAATATGTCGCCCATTGTATTAGGCTTTGTAGGACGGCACGGCGAACGATCCGGTGGTGCCTCCGGTGGTCGTCGGCTTCACGTTGGCCCAGAAGGGGAGCTTGGCGTTGATCGCTGTGCCCGTGTCGGGGTTCACGCCGCGGGCCATGGTGTAGCGCTCCCAGTCGGTCTTCTGTTGCTGCTGGAAGTTGGCGGAGTTGAGGGCGTTGCTGCCCTCGATAGCCTTCTTCTGGTCGGACGCGCCCTTCATGGTGGCGGCCGCGCCTACGGCGGCGATGGCGAGTGGGATGATGGCGGGCATTATTGGTTCTCCTTGGGGCGATGAATTACGAGTAGGGTGGTGGGCGTACCGTCGTCGACGAACTCCTCGACGACCTCAAAGCCCACTTGTTTTGCGAAAAAGCGCACGTCCTTGCGTGCGGTGGCGTGCGTGGTCCAGAGCTCATCCCATCCGGTGTGCTCCCAGATCCACTTCATTCCCAGCTTGCCCAACTCGATGCCGGTACGGCCGCGCGCGGGCGGCAGCAGCAGGGAATGGACGTGGTGACAGCGGCCCTTGTGGGGATGGATTAGCCACGCCCCACAAAGCACATCGTCCACCCACGCCCCGAGTGTGAGCACGTCCGGGGTGTGGATCAACTCCTGCACGCTTGGCACATCGGCCAGCGCCATGCCCGGCTTCCATCCGATCTGCTCGCGCAGCCGGAAGATCAACCCGTCGACAAAGTCGGGGTCGGAGCACGACTGGATGCGCAGGCGTTGCGACATGACCTAGGAAACTACGTCACGGGCTGCGCGTCAAGCCTGCAACGACACCGGCGTTCACTCCGTTCTCCTTGCAACACTTTCGGCGCACCAGGAAGTAGGCCCACACTGCCAGTTTTGGCACCACCCACACATTGGCGTGCTGGCAGCGCCGGTAGAACCAGAGGTCCAGGTTGACCTTCCCGGCGTCCGGAGGCTCGGCATGGATGCAGATCACCGTCGGCTTGGGTTCTCCGACCGGCGTGGAGATGCAGCCATCCGACACTGGATCGGTGCCGCCCGCAGAGTCGTAGATGCAGTAGTCGCCCAGCACCACTTTGCGCACTCCCGTGCATCCCCACAGGGTCCAGCCGCGCACGCCGCCCTTGATCGTAACCGTCTGGCGACTCTCCTTGGCCTGCTCGAACACGAGATTGTCGAATACCAGGTTGGCCCCGCGCACCACATCAAGCGGTTCCTCTACGCCGCCGCGGATCAGCCGCTTCTCGCCGATCCCGCGAATCGTCACATTGCGCAGGTTCGACAGCTTCAGCGCCTCGCTCGCACCGCAGGCGTCGATCACCGTGTCGATGACGAGGAAGAGGTCGCTGCCCGGCACCACATAGGCGTGGTTATCGGAGCCCGCTTGTTTTGGTGATCCGTTGATCGGCTCAGATAGAATGATGGTAGTCGGTTCGGTTGTCATTGGGTTAGAAATTGAACGCCTGAACAGTCAGGAAACAGGAACTAATGTTCGCGGACGGAGCGCCTCCATATGAACCTCGGCATGCTCGATACCCAAACTGTACGTCAGTAGTCCCGGTCATTCCCGGCAGTACGATTGGGTCGTAGCGGGTAACATTCGAGTATGGGGCAGTTACGTAATTGTCGTGACCCATGCCGACCCATGCTCCCCATGCTCCGCCATTCACGCGAGTCCTGAATGCCGGGCCGTAGGTAACTATGTCGCCTAT